>DATFQM010000113.1:0-4260 GCA_035264265.1 Thermoleophilaceae bacterium | reverse complement strand
CGCCAGGACGTAGGAGTCTCGCCTGTAGTCCGAGAGGATCTCTCCCCAGGCCTCCTCGGCGGTGCCGCGCCCGTAGACGTTCGAGGTGTCGAACAGGTTGATCCCCGCGTCGACGGCCGCCCGCGTGCAGGCCTCGGTCTGCTGGCGCTCGACTCCTACCCCGTAGGTGAGCCACGAGCCAAGCGAGATCTCCGAGACCTCGATGTCCGAGTCGCCGAGCCTGCGGTATCGCACCAGCGCGACTCTAGTCGGCGGCGCCTGCCGGCATCGGTCCCGGTCTCGGTCCGTCCCGCCGTGGGCGCTGGGGAGCCTCGCTAACGACGGGCCTCGGCAGCCGGGCGAGGGTCGCCCCGCACGAGGATCCTCGTGCTGACGAGCCAACGCGGCCGCTTCTGCGCCACGCCCGCCGGGGGTAGAAACAGGGCGGCGAAGGCCGGCAGGAAAGCCAGGACGAGGGCCCGGCGCAGAACCACCCGCGCTTCCTATCCAGTCGCCCGCCCGACTGTCAAGCTGACCCTGAAACGGAAGGCGCCGCGGGCCGGGAACCGCGCCCGGAGCGGGGACTACTCGACGCGGTGCACCTTGAAGAGATTGGTGCCACCGGCCTTGCCGGGCGGCAGGCCGGCGGTGATCCCGATCTGGTCGCCCGGCTCGGCGAGCCCGGCCTCCACAGCGGCGTCGGCACAGCTGTCGAGGAGGTCGACCGTGTCGGGCGACTCCACATGGACCGCTCCCTGCACTCCCCACAGAAGGCAGCAGCGGCGCACGATCTCGGGCCTCGGTGAGAGAGCCAGCACCGGCGCCTTCGGGCGGTAGGCGGATATGAGCCGGGCCGTCGTGCCGGTGCGGGTCGGGCTCACGATGGCCTTGAGCCCAAGCTGGTAGACGGCCCCCACCGCGCCGAACGCGATCGCGTGGTACTGGTTGTTGGCCTGGGGCCCCCGCTCCGAGAGCCAGCGGCCGTACGGGAGCTCGCGCTCGGCCGTCTTCGCGATGCTGGCCATCATCTCGACCGCCGCGACCGGGTTCCGGCCGACCGCCGTCTCCTGCGAGAGCATCACGGCGTCGGTTCCGTCGAAGATCGCGTTGGCGACGTCGGCCACCTCCGCCCGGGTGGGACGCGTCGAGTGGACCATCGACTCCAGCATCTGGGTGGCCGTGATCGTGGGCTTCGCCCGACGACCGGCGATCGCCAGCAGCCGCTTCTGCACCAGCGGGACCTCCTCGATGGGAAGCTCGATGCCGAGGTCGCCGCGGGCGACCATGATCCCGTCCGCCGCGTCCGCGATCTCCTCGGCGTTCGCGGCGGCCTGGGGCTTCTCCACCTTCGCGATCAGGGGGAGGTCGCTCCCGCGGGCCCGCAGGTGCTCGCGGACCGGCTCGAGGTCCTCACGCCTGCGCACGAAGGAGAGCGCGATGAGGTCCACACCCATGTCGAGCCCGGCGTCGATCAGGGCGATGTCCTCCTCGGAGACCGCCGGAAGCGAGACGGTGACGTTTGGCAGGTTGATGCCCTGGCGGGACGCGACCACGCCGCCCACCTCCACGAGGGCCAGTACCTCGCCGTCGGAGACGCCGTCCACGCGGAGGCGCACGGCACCGTCGGCCAGGTAGCAGACGTCCCCCTCCTCCACGAGCTCCGCGAGCCCCTGCCAGGCCACCGGCAGGCGCTCGGCCGTTCCCTCGACCTCGCTTGGCGTGAGCACCACCCGGGAGCCCCGCCCGAGCTCAGCGACCCCCCCGGCTACCGGGCCGATCCTCAGCTTCGGCCCCGGAATGTCGCCCATTATGGCCACGAGCCGGCCGGCACGCTCGGCCGCCTCGCGGATCGAACGCGCCGTCTCCGCGTGATGCCCGGGATTCCCGTGAGCGAAGTTCAGCCGGGCCACGTCCATTCCGGCCGAGATCAACCGCTGCAGGACCTCCGGTTCCCCGGAGGCGGGACCGATCGTGGCAACGATCTTGGTCGACCGCATCTCCGACGGACTGTACTCGGAGCGGTCCGCGTGCCGCGGTGGAGCTCCCGCTGAGAGCCTAAACCTGCGCTCCCACGAAAAGGCCGCTCTTAGCGAGCCCCTCCGGGAACGCAAGGGTTGACTCGTGGCGGGCCCTGGGCTTTAGTGCATTTGGCCTTCGATGAAGCAGGAACGGTGGGGGAGGAGGGGCCCTCCTTGCAGTTGAGCTCGACTGACTCGTGGCGTCCTCCCCTGGCCGATTCCGCCTTCAGCCGTAAGGCCGCCGGGAACTGCATCCGCGAGAACACGCCAAAGTTGCGGGGAGGTCTGATGGGCAAGACTGCCACGGTCGGCGCTGAGCAGCAGCATCTGCGGGCGCTCGAATACGCGAACCGCGTGCGGCTGGCAAGAGCGCGTATGAAGCGGAAGGTCGCTGCCGGCGACCTCGCTGCGGCCGACGTCATCATGAGCTGCCCCTGGCAGGCTCACAGCATGGCGATAAGCGACCTGCTGATGAGCCAGAAGCGCTGGGGTCGGACGCGCTGCAGGCGATTGCTCGTGTCGTTGGGCGTACCGGAGAACAAGCAGATCGGCACCCTGACCGAGCGACAGCGGCTTGCCGTGGCGGCAGTACTCAGCGCGAAGCGGGCCCCGGCGGCTTCGGCGGCAGCGGAACCCGCCGCCCCCCTCACCACGCCGGCTCCCCGGACCATGGCCCGAGAGAGGGCGCTCTCGGCGGCCTGAGGGGGGATGGCCCGAGAGGGACGCTCTCGGCGGCCTGAGGGAGACGCCGCCGTCGCGAGCCTCCGACCGGGGTGCCCGGTCAGGCCCCCGGTGCCTCGTCGACCGTGACGCCGGGCCCCCTGGTGGCGAGCTCGACGATGTGCCCGTCGGGGTCGCGCAGGTAGACGGACTTGCAGAAGCTGCGGTCGAGCACCTCGCTGCAGGGAATCCCACGGGAGGCGAGATAGCTTCGCCAGGCCGCCAGCTCCTCCTCGCTGTCCACGGCCAGGGCGAAGTGATGGGTCGAGCCGACCCCCACCTCCCCCTGCTTCAACTTCGGGTACTCGAGGCAGGTGATGAGCGTCCCTGGCCTTCCCTCCTCGTCACCGAAGAACAGGTGCGTGGCGCCGGGGTCGTCGAGGTTCGTGGTCTGCTTGAGGGCGCGCATACCGAGCAGGTTCCGGTAGAAGTCGACCGAGCGGCGGGCGTCCTTGCAGAGCACGGTGATGTGGTGAATCCCCGAGATCCTGAGGCGGCGCACGTCAGTTGCTGGGAGCCAGGGAGGGTCCCGGGCCGGCGATCACGAAGAACCAGATCGAGAAGGCAAGCACCGCGATCGCCACGCTCACGGTCATGACCGCCTCGAGCGCCGTGGCGCCGTGCGTGTCGAGGCCACGCGCCTCACGCAGCTCCAGGTGCTTGCGGTTGAGCCAGCCGAGCGCCGGGACTATCAGCAGGATGCTGACGACGACTCCGGCCATTATCACCGCCAGGGCGGTGCCCAGCGAGTCCGTCTTCCCCTGGACCTGGGACCCGATGTAGAGCCAGGCCACCGGTACGCCGATCCAGAGCACCAGACCGCCCCCCAGCATCATCAGGAAAAGGAGTACCCCGCTCACACCGGCGCGCAGCAGGTTGCGCATGGCACGAAGCTAGCGGAAACCGAGGCCGCCGGAGCGGCGCTTGAAGAGCTCCCGGAGCCAGTAGAAGGCAGAAGCGAAAACGGCCGCCGCGATCACGACCAGGAGCCACAGCCTGACCGGGCCCAGGCCGAGGGCCACCGCCGTCACCACCGCGAACGCGGCCACCCCGGCGAGCAGCGTCGTATGGGAGCGGTAGCCAGCGAGATGCTCGCGCAACGCGAGCTCGGCACCGCCGAGCGCGGCGATCACGATGCCGGCGGCGAGCCGCTCCTCGCCCCCCTTGCCGCTGAACAGGCCCCAGAGGACCAGCAGGATCCCGAGCAGCACGAGGAGCTCGCTGAGCGGGAAGTTGCCCCAGGGAGCGGGAGGGCGCTCGTCGATGCCGGGCCGGCCCGGGCGAGGGCGCGGGCCGCGTCCGGGGGCGGCCGCCGCGCGGACGCGCCGGGCGTCGTCCCGCTCGGCTCGCGTCGTGCCCTCGGCGGCTCGCTTGCGGCTACGCCGTCCCATGGCCGGCTCGAGATGTCAGTGGGCTAACGGACAGCCGGAGGAGATGACAACCCGCCACCAGTTCATCAGCATGCCGAGGACTCCCCAGCGGGGGCGCACGTGCCAGTGCTTGCAGCCCGGCTCGCCGATGTCCTCGTTCGCCACCCGCCGCC
>DATFQM010000112.1:0-28121 GCA_035264265.1 Thermoleophilaceae bacterium | reverse complement strand
CACGTCCCCCGGCGGAGCTGGTCCACGAGGTGGAGCGCCTGGCGGCCGACGGCGTCAAGGAGATCACCCTGCTCGGCCAGAACGTCTGCTCCTACGGCCGTGATTTGCCGAAAGGGGCGAAGACGACCTTCGCCGAGCTGTTGGCGATGGTCGACGCCGTGGACGGCATCGAACGGATCCGCTACACGAGCCCGCACCCCAAGGACATCCGCGAGGACGTCATCCGCGCCCACGCGGAGCTCCCCTCGGTCTGCGAGCACATCCACCTGCCGCTCCAATCGGGATCGAGCCGAATCCTCAAGGCGATGAAGCGCACCTACGATCGCGGCCGCTACCTCGACCGCGCCGCGATGATCCGGGAGCACGTCCCGGACTGCGCGGTCACCACGGACATCATCGTGGGGTTCCCGGGCGAGACGGACGAGGACTTCGACGAGACGCTGCAGGTGGTGGAGGAGGTGCGCTACGACTCCGCCTTCACCTTCATCTTCTCGCCGCGGCGGGACACCCCGGCCGCCGACTACCCCGACCAGCTCCCCTACGACGTCAAGCGTGAGCGGATGGAGCGGCTGGTCGACGCGGTCCAGCGGATCGCCACAGAGCGGGCGCAGCGGTTTGTCGGGCGCACCATGGAGGTGCTCGTCGAGGGCCCCTCACGCACGGACCCGACGCGGCTGCGGGGCCGGACCCGGCACAACAAGACCGTCAACTTCACCGGCGTGGCCGGCCCGGGCGACTTGACCGACGTCGAGATCGCGTCGGCGACGAGCACCACGCTGTCCGGTGAAGAGCGCCTGCTGGCCGGGCTCCCCGCCTAGCGCCCCGCGAATCGCTCCAGGTCGGCGAGGATCCGCAAGGCCGCGATGTAGCCGATGCCGAGCGTCCAGGCGTCGTACACACCGGGGCGGGCTCCGGAGAGCAGGTCGGTCCGCGGCCGCGGGTGGTGGAGACGGACGTCGTCCAGGATCGAGGCGACGAAGGGCCTGCTGAGCGAGCCGCGGACCTGCGCGGGCAGGGAGGGCCTGCCGCGCCGGCGGATCAGCCCGCGCACGCGAGCGGCCACGCGGTCGTACTCGATGAGGAGCCGCTCCGCGTAGTCCGCTTGCCCGAGCGCCTCGCCGTCCTGGCGCAGGTTCGGCCTCCAGTCGACCCTCTGGTCGAGGACCACCGTCGGCGCGATGCTGTCCAGCCGCCTGTAGAGGCGCTTCTGACTCTGCCTGGCCGCGAGGATCACGTCCGGATCGAGCCCCTTGATGCGAGTCAGGTTCGGCCGGGCAACGGGACCCACGAGCCGGACGGCGCGCGTACGCGCGCTCAGATAGCGGGGGAGGGTTCCGGCGGCGCCCACGGGAGTCGCGCCGAGGGCCAAGGCGTCGTCCAGCTCGCTCGGGTAAAGGACCACCGGCCGCTTAGGCTGCCCGGGAACCTTTGTCTGCCCCAGGGCGTGGCGGACCTTCAGGTTGAGCGTGGTCTCCGGCGGGTCGTCGGTGTCGGTGGCCTGGCACCCGGCCAGAGCCAGCGCGGCGGCCGCGCACAGGAGGACTCGCAATCGGGGCATCCCCCCTATTCCTAGCGTCAGGCCGCTGGCCGCGTCGCGCGGCCATACTCGCGGCGTGCAGCTTGTTGCCATCTTCGGGCCCACGGGCGTGGGCAAGACCGCGGTTGCCGTGGCACTCGCGGAGCGGCTCCGCGAGCGCGGCGAGGATCCCGTGGCGATCTCCGCGGACGCCCTGCAGGTGTACCAGGGCCTGGGCAGGCTGACGGGCACGGCCACACCCGAGCAGCGCGCACGGCTCGAGCACCGCTTGGTCGGCTTTATTCCGATCACCGAGACCTTTTCGGCGGGCGAGTTCGCCGCCCTGGCGCAGTCGGAGATCGATGAGGCCCTGACCGCGGGCCGGCGGCCGATCGTCGTCGGGGGAACAGGCCTCTACCTGCAAGTCGCCCTCTGTGACCTGGACCTGCGACCGCCGCCCCCGCCTAGCGTACGGGAGCGGCTCCTGCGGGCGCTGGAGCGCCGCGGGCCGGAGGCCCTGCATGCCGAGCTGGCCGAGCGGGCGCCGACCGCCGCGGCGGCGATCCAGTCGGGCGACCGCAGCCGCATCGTGCGGGCGCTCGAGCTGGTCGAGATGGGAGAGGATCCCGCGCCGACAGGCGAAGGGTCGGGGCTGTGGACGGCCGAGACGCGGCATCCCACGCTGCTCTGCGGGCTAGTAATGAACCGCGACGTGCTCTACGAGCGGATCGACAAGCGCGTGGAGGAGATCCTGGCGACGGGGGGCGCGGTAGAGGTCTACCGAGCCGACAGCGCCGGGGCCTCACGGACGGCGCGTCAGGCGCTCGGCTTCGAGGAGCTGCTCCGAGGCGACACCGAGGCGATGAAGCGGCGGACCCGCAACTACGCGAAGCGGCAGCTCACGTGGATGCGGAAGCTGCCCGGCGTGCATCTGATCGATGTGACGAAGCTCGGGTCGGCCGAGGCGGCGGCACTTATACTGGCCGCTTCCGAGGGGAGCGCGGAGACCTAACGGAGGAGGGTCCCGTGAAGCGCTTTGCTGGTCGCCTGTGCCGTCTGTGTGGGCCTCGCCCTCCCGGCCACGGCGCTCGCGGTGCGCGACGAGGCACGCACGGCGCGGAACATCATCCCGGCGGGGGCGTACGGCAGCGTCCCCATACCAGCAGGCGCTGACCGGGAGGCCCCCCTCTACGACCGTCTGACGCCGTTGTTGGATCGCGTGCGGACGAGCGCCGAATCCGCTTCCATCCGCTCTTGTTGACGACAATGCGGTACACGAACCGGCCGAGCGGTATCCAGCAGGCGATTCGCTTCCGGAGACCTGCGAAATAGAGCTCCGCGGGGCGTGCAGGCCCCGCGTTCTGATTCGAAGGCTCGGCCTCCGGCCTCAAGGAGACCTCCGCGGGGCGTGCGGCCCCGCGTTCTGATTCGAAGGCTCGGCCTCCGGCCTCGCTATAGAGTCACCCGCCGTGCGCTTCGAGAAGTGGCAGGCGCTCGGCAACGACTACGCGATCGTCGAGGAGGGGGAGCTTCCGTTCGAGCTGACCGCATCCCGCGTGAGAGCGCTCTGCGCGGCGCATACCGGGATCGGCTCCGACGGCCTGCTCGTGCTCTCACCGAACGAGGAGCAAGGGTTCGTGGCGTCGCTGCGGATCTTCAACCCGGACGGCTCGGAGGCCGAGTTGTCGGGGAACGGCGTGCGCGACGCAGTGATGTACCTGCGGCGAAACGGCTGGACCGAGCAGGACGGCTTCTCGCTCGACACGCCCGCGGGTGAGGTGAGGGCCCGGATAACGGGTGTAAACACCTGCGCGGTCGACATGGGCCGCGCTCGCCTTCGCTCCGACTCCGACTTCCCCTCGGGCAACGAAGACGGCCGCGGGGAGCTCGAGGCCGCCGGGCGCCGGTTCAGCTTCGAGTTCGTGCAGGTGGGGAACCCGCAGTGCTCGATCGAGGTGGGGGAGGAGCTGCCGGAGCTGGACGTCGCACGCTACGGCGCGGAGATCGAGCGCCACCAGCTGTTCCCCAACCGGACCAACGTGTCGTTCCGGCGCCGCGACGCCGACGACGAGATCAGTGCCCGCATCTTCGAGCGTGGCGTAGGCGAGACGATGTCCTCGGGCACCGGCGCAGCGGGTGCCGCCGTGGCGGCGGTGCTCCGCGGCGCCCCGAGCCCGCTGACGGTCCACCTCGGGGGCGGCGACCTGAGCGTCGAAGTAGGAGAGGACCTGCGCGTGAGCCTGACCGGCTGGGCCGTGCCCGTCTACAGCGGCATCCTCAGCGACGAGCTGGTGGAGGACCTGAATGAAGCCGAGTGAGCGGCTGAGCCGGCTGCCGCCGTACCTGTTCGCGGAGCTCGAGCGAAGGATCGCCGAGAAGAAGACCGCCGGCGTCGACGTCATCAGCCTGGGAATCGGCGACCCGGACACCGCTACCCCCGAGTTCGTCGTGGAGGCCCTGGGCGAGGCGGCCAGGGACCCCGGCACCCACCGGTACCCCTCCAATCGCGGCCGGCCCGAGCTGCGGGAGGCCGTGGCCCGCTTCTACGGGCGCCGCTTCGGTATCGAGCTCGATCCCGATACCGAGATCCTGCCGGCCCTGGGCGCGAAGGAGTGCGTCTTCAACCTCAACCTCGCCTTCCTCGACCCGGGAGACGCGGCGCTGGCTGCCGACCCGGGCTATCCCGTGTATACGGGGGGGCCGCTGCTCGCGGAAGCCGATCCCGTGCTGATGCGGCTACTGCCGGAGCACGGCTTCGCACCCGACCTCGACGCGATTTCCCCCGGCGACTCCGCACGGGCCAGGCTGATGTACCTCAATTACCCCAACAACCCAACGGGGGCCGTGGCGCCCCACGGGCTGTTCGAGCGGGCCGTGAGGTTCGCGCGCGAGCACGACACGCTGGTGGTACACGACGCGTCCTATACAGAGACCACTTTCGACGGCTACGTGGCGCCGAGCTTCCTCGAGACGCCGGGCGCGAAGGAGGTCGGCGTCGAGGTCTTCTCGCTTTCCAAGGGCTACAACATGACGGGCTGGCGCACCGCCGCGATGGTCGGGAACGCGGCCGCCGTAGAGGCCTACCGAGCATTGAAGACGAACATCGACAGCGGCATGTTCGAGGCGGTCCAGCTGGCCGCCGCGCGGGCCCTCGACGAGGGCGACGAGGTCCCGCGCCGCATGAGCGACCTCTATGCGCGCAGGCGTGACCTCGTCTGCGACGCCCTGGCCCAGATCGGCGTGCAGGTCACGCCGCCCAAGGGCACCATCTACATCTGGGCGCCGGTTCCCGACGGACATACCTCGGCGTCCTACTGCGAGCTGGTGCTCGAGGAATCCGGGGTGGTCGTGTCCCCGGGCAGTGCCTACGGCCGGGGCGGCGAGGGCTTCTTTCGGATCTCGTTGACCGTTCCCGATGAGCGGCTGAGCGAGGCGGTTGAACGCTTGCGCGCCAGCCTGGGAGGCTAGCTCCGTGCACTACTGCGGCGTCGTCCCCGCACGCCGGCTTCTGCAGCTCGTCAGACTGGAGGAGGTCCGCCGCCCGGAGCCGCCGATTCGCCTGTCCGCCGCCTTCTTCGAGCCCGGCACGGCGGGGCAGATAGCGGCCGAGCTGACGGGGTCTGACGACTTCGTGCTGGCGATCGGGGCCCCCGCGACTGATGCCCTGCAGGGCCGGCCGGTCCGTGCCTGCGACGAGCTGCTGCGCGCGCGGGGCGTCGCGCCGGTACCGGCCGGGGAGGAGTCCCGCCGGCTGGTGGAGGCGGTCGCCCCGCTGGGCGCCTTCGAGGCGGCCGATCAGGGTCGCCAGGGCACCGTTCCGTATGCCGCCTTCCGCGAGGAGCCGGTGTTCGAGACGAACGCGGACGGCGTCTTCTGCGCCCTCAGGGCTCGCCGGCTGCCCGCCAAGCGCCACCCCCAAGGCCTCCGCCTGCGGATAGCCGAGCTGGAGCAGAACCAGCTGCTGGACGACGGCGGGGATCTCTGGGACCGCCGTATCGAGGAGATCGACGCCGCCGCAGCGGCGCTCTGCGCCCACCGCTACGCCGTTGGCCACGCTAGTTGGCTGGGCGACCCCGACGAGGGCGTCGTGGTCCTTCCCGGCACCTCGATCCCTGACGAGTTCAGCACCGACGGCGTGCTCGCGCCGGTCGAGCGCGTGCCGCTGCCACCCGCCAACTAGGCGGCCAGGGTCTCCTTCAGCCCGCTGTCGAGGTCGCGCGGAGCGAAGCCGAGCTCACGGCGGGCCTTGTCGTCTTTCGCCCAGTAGGTCGCGCCGTCCGAGATCCTGATCAGCTCGCCCAGATTGGGAGGGAAGCCCATCAACGGGCCGATGACCGGGCCTAGCGGGGCCGAGAGCTTCATCACGGCCGTTGGCATGGTCATGCGCGGCGGCCTGCGTCCCGACAGCTCACAGACGCGGTCGACCAGCTCGCCCATCGTCCCCCTCTCGCCGGAGAGCACGTACGCCTCGCCGACCTGGCCCTTGTCGTGAGCGAGGACGATGCCGCCCGCGACGTCTTCGACGTAGCCGAACATGAGCCCCATCTCGGGAAACATCTTCATCCGCAGCTTGCCGGTGCGCGCCTGGTCGATCATGGTGCCGACCTCGGAGTGGTCGTTCGGTCCGTACGCGCCTCCGGGCTGGACGATCACGATCGGGTAGCCCTTCTCGATCCGGTCCTCCGCGACTTGGTGCGCCCGGTACTTGGTCTCGTCGTAGCAGGAGAGGAAGCCCTCCGACTCGTCTCGCCGGTAGCCCTCGTCGACCACCTCGCCGTGCGTGTTGCCGAAGACGTTGCAGGTGGAGACGTAGACGATGCGGCCCGCGCCGGCGTGGTTGGCCGCGTCGAGCACGCGCTCCGTGCCATGCACGTTCGCGTCCCACATCCCTTCGTGCTCCGACTTCGGGACGCCGACCTTGTAAACCGCGCCGGCGTGGAAGACGGAGTCGCACCCCTCGACGCCCCTGTCGATAGCCGATTGGTCCGAGAGGTCGCCCTTCACGAGCTCGCAGCCGAGCTCGCGCAGGCCGGCGGCCTTGTCTGGCGAGCGGACCAGCGCCACCACCTCGTCTCCCCTGTCACGGAGCTTGCGTGCAAGGTGGCCGCCGATGAAGCCCGTGGCGCCGGTGACGAACGCGCGCACGCCCGGAGCCTACACTTGAGGGGAATGCAGAGAGCGCGCAACGGCCGGACAGCCGAAAGCCGCTATGGCGAGGGGATCGAGAACCCGAGGGCGAGGCAACGGGCGCTGTGCATAGCGGCGGGGCCGCACGAGCCGGACCTCTCCGAGCTGCGGGAGCTGCTGCGGACCGCCGGCGTGGCGATCGCCGGCGAGCTGACCCAGCGCCGCCTGGAGCCGGATCCCGATCGCTACCTGGGGAGGGGCAAGCTACAGGAGCTGAAGCGAGCGATCGCGGAGTCGGACGCCAACCTCGTGGCCTGCGACGACGAGTTGCTGCCCCGCCAAGAGCGCAACCTCGAGCAGAAGCTTGGCGTGCCGGTGATCGACCGCACGGCGATCATCCTGGACATCTTCGCCGACCACGCCCACACGGCCGAGGGCAAGCTCCAGGTCGAGCTGGCCCAGCTCGAGTACAACCTCGCGCGGATGCGGGGGCTGTGGACGCACCTCGAGCGCCTCGGCGCGGGACGACTGGACGGCGGCATCGGTACAAGGGGGCCCGGCGAGAGCCAGATCGAGACCGACCGCCGGCTCGCGCGCGACCGCATCGCCGCCCTCAAGCGGCGCGTCGCCCACACCAAGGGCACGCGCAGGACGATGCGCCGCGAGCGCGAGCGGGCGGCGCTCCCGACGGTGGCGCTCGCGGGCTACACGAACGCCGGCAAGTCGACGCTCCTGAATGCGCTCACCGGTGCCAATGCCGAGGTTCGCGAGCGTCTCTTCCATACGCTCGATCCCACAACGCGGACCTTCGAGGTGGGGGGCCGGACGTACCTGCTCACCGACACGGTCGGCTTCATCCGGAAGCTGCCGCACCAGCTCGTAGACGCCTTCTCCGCCACCCTGGAGGAGGCCATGGGGGCCAACCTGATCGTCCACGTGGCCGATGCGTCGGTGTCGGCGGACCAACTCGGGGAGATGCTGGCCGCGGTCGACGAGGTGCTCGCCGAGATCGGCGCCGCAGAGCGCACCCGCCTCCTGGCCCTGAACAAGGTCGATCTGCTCGACGAGGAGCGCCGCCGCGAGCTCCGTTTCCGCCATCCACGGGCGGTGCAGGTGTCGGCCCAGAAGGGGGAGGGGCTCGAGGAGCTGCGGGAGGCGATCGAGGCTCGCTTCCTCCCGACGCTCGAGTCGATGGAGCTGCTGGTGCCCTATGAGGAGGGCGGGAGCCTCTCCGAGCTCCACGAGCTGGCCGGAGAGCTGGAGCGGCAAGAGACGCCGGAGGGGGTGCGGGTCCGCGCGCGTGTGCCTGCGGCTGCGGCGCAGCGGTTCGAGCGCTTCGTCACGAACGGCGTCCGGCCGCGGGAGTGAAGCTCCGCTACACGCTGCTCCACGCCGGGGCGGTGGCGCCCTCGCGGGCGCATCCCGGCGACGCGGGCCTCGACCTGCACGCCGCGGACAAGGCGATGCTCGGGCCGGGGGAGAGAGCAACGGTCGGGACGGGCGTCGCGGTCGCGATTCCCGTCGGATTCGCCGGTCTCGTGCTGCCGCGCTCCGGGCTCGCGAGCCGCCACGGCATCGCTTTGGTAAACGCGCCCGGCCTGATCGACCCGGGCTACCGCGGGGAAGTCCGGGTGCTCCTGCTGAACACAGACAGGGAGGAGCCTTTCGAGGTCTCGCCGGGAGACCGGATCGCTCAGCTCGCGTTGGTCCGCTTCGAGGCGCCCGAGCTGGAAGCGGCCAACGAGCTCGAGGCGACCGTCCGGGGGCACGGCGGCTTCGGCTCCAGCGGCCGCTAGCTCGCGGCTTGTCCCAGCTCAGCGAGGCCCTCCTCGCGCGCCTTTATCGGGGCGTAGCCGAGCTCCTCACGCGCCTTCGAGATGTCGATCGTGCACTCGAGCGAGGACAGCCAGACGGCCCTGGCGGGTCACCGGCGGAGCGCTCTCGCGCCGTAGCACCCTCCAGAGCGCCTCGAGGGCGGCGGCGGCAGTGCGAGCGACGAGAGGCGGGATGTTGCGGTCGCCGGGTGTGATCCCGCGAGTGCCGAGCAGCGCGGTGACGAACTGGCGGAACTCGATCGGCTCGCCGTCGGTCACGAAATAGGCCTCGCCCGGGCGTCCCCGCTCGGCCCCGAGCAGCAGGCCCTGGACCACGTTGTCCACGTGGGTCGTGTCGGTCAGGTGATGCCCGCCGCCGATCCAGGAGAAGCGCCCGCGCCCCACCGCCTCGACGAGTCCCGGCAGGATGGTGGTGTCGCCGGGGCCCCACACGAGACGCGGCCGGACGACCACGGTGTCGAACCCGCCGTGGTTCGCCCTCCGTACGGCCTGCTCGGCCAACGCCTTCGTGGCCGAGTAGTGGGCCTTCGAGTCCGGTCGCAGCGGGGCCGTCTCGTCGACGTTCACGAGCGGCTGGCCCACCATCAGCGCGGCCTCTGTGCCGATGTGCACGAAGCGGCGCACCCCGCCCTCGCGGCAACCCCGGAGCACATTCTCGGTTCCGGTGACGTTGCCGCGTACGAACTCCTCCCGCGGACCCCACTCGAGCACCGCCGCGGCGGCGTGAAAGGCGACTTCGCAACCCTCCGCCCCGGCACGGATCGAGGCGGGGTCGTCCAGGTCGCCCTGCACCGGCTCGGCACCGAGCCGGCGGACGCGCCCGGCCGAGCGCTCCGAGCGGGTGAGCGCGCGCACCCGCCACCCCTCGTCGGCGAGCCGGCGCAGCAGAGCACCGCCGATGAACCCGGAGCCCCCCGTGACGAAGGCCGTGCGCGAGCCCTCCACGGGCTCAACCCTATCCGCGTTCGAACCGTGAGAGGGATCGCGCCTTCGAGGCGACTCCTGCCCGCGCCGCTAGAGGCCGGCGGCTCTCCTCGCCGACGCGTTGGCGGCCCGCTCGAGCTCGTCGTCGAGAGGCTCGAGCTCCAGCCCGAGCGCGAGCTCGATCAGGCGGTCCGCGAGCCAGACGTTCTTCGGCAGCAGCGGGCCGTGCAGGTAGGTGCCGACGACGTTACCCCGGTGCACGCCCTCGCTGCCGTCGCGGCCGTTGTTGCCGTGCCCCTTCAGCACCCGGCCCAGGGGACGCTCCCCCTCGCTGAGATATGTGCGGCCGCCGTGGTTCTCGAAGCCCGCGATGACCTGCGGCCCCGTGCCGAGGTCGGCCTCGATCGCGCAGTTGCCGATCAGGCGCGGGCCCGGCTCGCGCACTGTCCTCAGGTCCACGAGCCCGACGCCAGGCAGCTCATCGTCGCCGAACTCGTAGCCGTGGCCAAGGAGCTGGTAGCCGCCACAGACCGCGAGCACGACGGCCCCATCGCCGGCGCCGGCGTGGAGCGCCTCGCGCTTCGTCTCGACCATGTCGTGCGCCACGGCCACCTGGTCGCGGTCCTGTCCGCCGCCCATGTAGAAGAGGTCGTGGCCGCCCGGGTCGAGGTGCTCCTCCAGGGTCGAGCCGGCCAGCTCGAAGCCGAGCCCCCGCCATTCGCAGCGCGCGCGCAGCACCGCGAGGTTCCCGCGGTCCGCGTAGATGTTCATGAGCTCGGGGTAGAGGGCGCAGACGCGGAGGCTGGGAGTCACGCGAGCAGCACCACCGTAGAGCCCAGGTAGTCGCGCGTCTCGGGCACTCTCCGCCGGCCCACGGGGCTCAGTCCGACCTCTTGAGCCTCCTGCTCCAGCTGCGAGGGCGTGAGCTCGTCGAGGTGCAGGAGGGTCAGCTGCTCGCTCAGCTCCCCGGCCGGGGAGACCGCCTGACGGAGACGCTCGATGACCACGCCCCCTGGCTCGGGGCGCATCGCGAGCGGGCGGCTCGAGAGGACCCAGCCGTCCTCCTCGCGCACATCGGGGAGCGGCGGCAGCACCTCTTCCTCGGGCACCGCCTCCGCGGGATCGGACAGGGCGACCGCCAGGATCCCCCCGGGCGCGAGTGCGCTACGCGCGCAGGCGAAGAAGGCGGCTCTGCCCTTGGAGCCGCCGAGCAGCTGGACAACCTGCATCGGCGCGATCACCAGCGGGAAGCGCGCCGGCAGGGAGAAGCTGCGGGCGTCGGTGGCGATCGTCTCGACCCGCAGGCCCCGCTCCCGCGCCCGTCGAGACAGCTCGCGCACCAGCTCCGGATCGGAGTCGAGTGCGGTGACCGCGTGGCCCAGGCTCGCCAGGTCAAGGGCCACCCGCCCCGTGCCGCAGCCGATGTCCAGCACCGGCCCGGGCCGCTCCTCGGCCAGCTCCCGCCACAGCGGCAGGTCGTGGCTGAAGGAGGCGCACTCGACGTCGTGCCAGGCAACCGCGTCGTCCCTCACTCCGACCACCCCAGGGCGCTCACTCCGACCACCTGGGAGCAAGTCCGCGGCGGGCCAGGAGGTCACGAAGCTCGAGCAGCGCGGTGTAGGTGGGTAGCGCGTAGAGCGGCCCGCCGTCGAGGGCGGCCACCGCCGAATCCAGCGAGCGGCCGAGGTCTCGCTCGACTGCCAGCTCGGCGTCGATGCCGGCATACTTGAGGCGCAGCGCCATCTCCTCCGCGCGCGCGCCGGAGCAGGTGACGCGGCGGACGCGGCCGTCCAGCAGCTCGAAGTCAGCGTCCCAGATCCAGGAGACGTCACGGCCGTCCGCGATGCCGTCGTTAAGCGCGAGCCAGAGGTCGAGGTGCCCGTCCTCAAGCATCAGGGTGCGCAGCACCTCGTTTGCCCCGGCCGGGTTCTTCACCAGCAGGATCGAGACCTCGCGACCCCCCACCGGGATCGTCTCCACCCGCCCGAAGGCGCCGCCGAACGCCTCGAGGGCAGCCTTCACGTCCGGGAGGGGCACGCCGACCTCGAGGGCGGCGGCCGAGGCGGCGACGGCGTTGTAGACGTTGTAGAGGCCTGGCAGGGGCAGCCGCAGCTCGACGTCGCCGCTCGGGGTGTTGAGCTCGACGCGCGAGCCGGACATCCCGTCGAGTCGGACGCGGGTTGCGGCCACGTCCGGCTTCGGCCGGGAGCGGCCGCAGTTCGGGCAGGCGTAGCGCCCCATATGGCCCATGTAGACCGCCTCGTAGGCGTAGGCCGTGCCGCAGTTGCGGCAGTGCTTCGAATCGGCGGCGTGCTGGAGTTCGGGCAGCGCCTGGGAGTCGTCGGAGACGCCGAAGTAGACGACGCCCTGGCGTTCCCGCCCCAGGTCCGCCACCAGCGGGTCGTCGGCGTTCAGCACGAAGCGGGCGCGGCCGTCCTCAGCGGCTACCAGGTCTGCCCAGCGATCGGCCAGCAGCTCGAGCTCTCCGTATCGGTCGAGCTGGTCGCGGAACAGGTTGGACAGCAGGTAGAGGCGGGGGTCGATAGCGCGGGCGACCGCGGGAAGCCAGGCCTCGTCCACTTCGAACAGCCCGAGCTGGCCACGGGTCCGGTGGGCGTCGAGCAGCGCGGTCGCCACGCCCCAGCTCATGTTCGAGCCGGCGCGGTTGTGGACCACGTGGCGCCCGGACCGCTCGAGGGCAGCCGCGAGCATGGCCGCGGTGGTGGTCTTGCCGTTTGTGGCCGAGACGAGGACGCTTCCCTCGTCGAGCTCACGCGCCATGCGCTCGAGCGCGCCGGGTGAGAGTCGCAGCAGCAGCCTCCCTGGCGCGGTGGTGCCGCCGCTGCGACCGAGCCGGCGGCTCGCGCCCCGGACCAGCCGGGCGAGCAGGCGGGCGAACCGGAACATCACTCCGGGACTATGACCCTGAGGCACCGCTGGCGCACACGCGCGATGGCCGGGGTGCGTCCGACGGGGTCGCCGTCGGCGTAGATGTCGAAGGGCCGGTCGGAGTCCAGGGTCACCTGCTCTCCGCGGTAGCTCGCAATATGCGGGAACTCGAGGTGCGTCCCCTTGAAAACCCTCGTGAGGACGCGCAGGAAGCGGCGCCTCGACGTCGTCGCGGCCGTCAGGACGTCGAGCAGGCCGTCGTCGAGCTCCGCTTGGGGAGCCACGTACATCCCGCCGCCGTAGGCCTTGGAGTTGGCGACGGCGACAGACCAGCCCGTGACGACGTGACGCTCGCCGTCGATCGTGACCGTGAAGGTGGCGTGCCTCCAGCCGATCAGCGCACGCAGGGCCGCGTAGAGGTAGACGAGGTTGCCCGGCAAGATCTTGGCGTCGTTCGCGATCCGGTTGGCGTCGGAGTCGAAGCCGAGGCTGGCGACGCCGATGAACGGCACACCGTCGACCTCGCCCACGTCCACGAGACGCTCGACGCCCTGAACCGCGACCCGCGCCGCGGCGGCAGGTTCCCGGGGCAGCCCGAGCACGCGGGCGAAGTCATTTCCACGGCCGCCCGGCAGGATGGCGAGCGCGGCCGAACTGTCCCTCAGCGCGCCCGCGACCGGTCGCACGAGGCCGTCGCCGCCGAGGGTCGCCACCGTCTCACCCTCCTTGGCCGCGGCCGCCGCCTCGTCGGCCGCGTGATCGAGCCCCTTCGTCTCGATCGTGCGGTAGCGGGCGCCTAGCCGCTCGAGCTCGGCGGTCACCTCCGGAAGCACCTTGAGCGGCTTGCCCCCCGCCGAAGCCGGGCTCACGAGCAGCGCGAAGCGACGCGTCACTCGTTCGGGGTGACGGCCATACGGGCCGCGCGCTCCGCCGCGAAGGCCCCGCGCTCGGCGCCGCGCAGGCCCGTGCCCTCCTGGAACTTGCGGATGTCGGCCCGCGCCACGAGGTCCGGGCCGAGCAGGCGCTCGGCATGGGGCTCCTCGAGGTCGCCGGGATCGAGCACCAGCACGACGTCCTGCTGGACCGTGTGCCAGGACTCGTCCGTCACCTTCTCCGACGCCACGAGCAGCTGACCCGGGCGCGCGAGCCAATGGAGCCCGAAGATGCCAAGCCGGTAGGCGTAGAGCCGCTCGCCGTCGGAGAACAGGAAGTTGAGGCCGGAGAAGGGCGAGCGCTCGACGACCGCGGTCATGGCCCGTCGCAGCGAATCGAGCGGGTCGCCCGGGTCGTAGTCGCGCATCAGGAAGTTGAAGAGCGCCTCCGAGTCCGTCTCTCCCGCGGGCTTGGGGACACCGCGCTCGAGCAGCCGAGGCCATTTGAGCACCGTTCCATTGTGGCCGAACGAATAGTTGCCGAGGCAGAAGGGGTGGGTGTTCGCCAGGGTCAGGCCCCCCATCGTGGCCCGGCGCACGTGGACGTTGAATATGCGTCCGCGGGTGGAGGTGGCCTTGCGGTAGTCGCCATCCGCCCAGGCCGCCTCGGGGCAGCGGACCAGGCGCGGCTCGGAGCCGTCGCGCCGCTCGTAGACCGCCATGCCCCAGCCCGAGTCGTGTTCCTCGGACTGACGGATCATCGGATTCTCGGCCTCCAGCAGCTCGTGGCAGATGGAAGCCGGCTCGGCCGCTACGCATCCGAGTACGCGGCACATCGCCCGAACAGTCTACGGGGGCGAATTCGAGCGGGAACGCGCTTCACCCGATGTCATGCAAGAACCGAAGCGGATCTGGTGGGCTCGGCCGCGCAAGCTGTGCGCGCTCGAGCGCCCGGGCGGCGGGGGACGCAGCCACCGCCCTGACCGCCGTCGGGGCGAGATCGAGTGGCTTCAGGACCGAGGTGTGCGGCTGGTCGTCTCGACGATGCCCACGCGCCACAACCTGCCGGCGTACGAGCAGGCGGGCCTCGACTGGCGCCACTTCCCGGTGAGATCCGCCGCCGAGGGCGCCGAGGCGCTCGACGAGCTGCTACGGCTGCTGCGGCGAGAGCTCCGGCGGCGGGGCGCCGTCGCCGTGCACGGCAACCGCCACACGGACTTCGTGGCTGCCGTTTGCGCCGCCTACCTGCACGAAGCGGCGGGCACAGACCCAGCCGAGGCGCTCGCCGCCGCCCGCGAGTCCGGGCTGGCCGTGACGCCGGAGGCATACGCGCTCCTGGGGGTGGACATGGCCTAGGCCCCTAACCCTGTACCAGCGCCGACAGGCTCTCCGCCACGGCCACCGGTTTGGACGCGTCCGCCGTTCGCGCCGCTTCGGCCTCCATGGCCGTGGTTCCGCCACTGAGCACCAGCGCCGCATCAAGCCCGGCGCGCTCCGCCGCGGCTACGTCCGAGTCCAGCCGATCGCCCACGACCAGCGTGCGACCCTCGCCCAGGCGGTCGACGGCCGTGAGGAACAGCTGGGGCTCCGGCTTGCCAACGATCGACGCCCTGCGCCCCGTGGCGTACTCCACGGCGGCGACGATCGCCCCTGTTCCGGGCCAGAGGCCGTCGGGTTGGGGGTAGGTGGGATCCCTGCCGGTGGCGATGAAGTCGGCGCCGCGGCGAAGGGCGAGGGAGGCGTCGCGGAGGTCGGTGTAGACGAGTTGCTCGGTTCCGCCGACCACGACCACAGCGGCACGCGAGGCGAGGTCGGTCCCGTTCAGTACCCGAAGGCCCGCATCGGCCACGTGGCGGACCAGCGCCTGGGTGCCGATCACGAAAGCGGTTCGGCCGCGCCGCGTGTCTGCGAGCAGGTGCTGTACCGCGCCGCCGACGGTCACGACATCGGCGACCGACGCCCGAAGGCCGATTCGCCACAGCCTGGTGACGTAATCCTCGGTCGCGTGCCGCGGATCGTTGGTGGCGAACGCGACTCGCTTCCCGGCCTCCCGCAGGCTTTCCACTGCCTCGACGGCGCCAGGTAGCGGCTCCTCGCCGACGTAGATGCACCCGTCCAGATCGAGGATCAGCTGGTCGTAGCCGCGGACCAGGGGGGAGAGGGGCACGTCGCTAGCCTAGACGCGGTGACCCGGCCATTTGTGGTTATGGGACTGACGCTCACGCTGGCTGCGGCCGGTTGCAACGGCGGCGACGGCAAGAAGAAGAGCAGCGGCGGGCCCAGCAACGCGACCACCTCGCCACCGGGGGGCTGTGAGGAGGTCCATGACCCCAAGCCGCGCCCCGAGCGCGGCGCGCAGAGGCCCTCCGCGCGCTCGACCCGCGAAGGACGTACGACGTGACGCTGACCACGAGCTGCGGCGACATCACCATCCGTCTCGCCGTGAAGGACTCACCGAGCACGGCGGCCTCTTTCATCTCCCTCGTGCGCCGCGGCTTCTACGACAAGACGCGCTTCCACCGCATCGTGCCCGCCTTCGTTGTCCAGAGCGGCGATCCTACGGGCACCGGAAACGGGGGACCCGGCGACGCGACGCTTGACAGGCCGCCGAAGCGGACCAGGTACAAGAACGGCGTCGTGGCGATGGCGAAGGCCCCCGACCAGCCGGCTGGGACGGCGGGCAGTCAGTTCTACATCGTGACCGGCCGCGGCGCGGGGCTCCCGCCCGAGTACGCCCTGCTCGGCAGGGAGGTGAGGGGCCTGAACGCGGCCGAGCGAATCGACGCTCTCGGCGACCCCGAGAGCGGCGAGGTCGGAACGCCGCTGCGTCCCGTGGTGCTCGAGAAGGCGAGGGCGCGTGTCTCCTGAGCCGGCCGTCTTCGACGTCGGCCAGGCGGCGTTTCAGCAGCGCGTCGTGGAGCGCTCGCGCGAGCTGCCGGTGGTGGTCGACTTCTGGGCCGAGTGGTGCGGCCCCTGCAAGGCGCTGTCACCCGCGCTCGAGCGAGCTGCCGCCGCGCGCGCCGGGCGGGTAGAGCTCGCCAAGGTCGACGTCGACGCCAACCCGGGCCTCGCGGCCAGCTTCAGGGTCCAGGGAATCCCCTCGGTGAAGGCGTTCCGCGACGGCGCGGTGGTGTCGGAGTTCACGGGGGCGATCCCGCCGCCGGAGGTCGAGCGCTTCTTCGATTCCCTGTTCCCGTCGGAGGCGGACGAGCTGGCTGTCCGGGGCGACGAGGCCTCGCTACGCCGGGCGCTCGAGCTCGATCCACGTCACCAGGAGGCCAAGCGGTCGCTGGGAAGGCTCCTGCTCAGCCGCGGTGAGGCCGAGGAGGCACTGGAGCTGCTCGAGCCGGCAGCCGGGGATTTCGTGGCGGATGGCCTGGCGGCCCGGGCGCGGCTCATGCTCCGAGGCGATGAGGAGCTCGCGCCGGCCTTCGAGGCCTGGGACGCGGGTGACCACGCGGGGGCGCTCGAGCTGCTGCAGGAGGGGCTGTCGTCGAGCGAGGATCCCGAGAGGCGGGATCTGCTCCGGCGCACGATGGTCGGAAACTTCACCGAGCTTGGGCCGGACCACCCGCTGGCGCGCGAGCACCGCCGCCGCCTGGCGACCGTGCTGCACTAAGGCCTCTCCGGGCCGTCCTGGCGGGGCGCCCGTCAGCCGCCCGCGGCTCTTGTCTCGCGCAGCCTTGACTGGCGCCTTCGCCCGAGCAGGGTGAGCACCCCCAGGACAGCGAGCACTATCACCAGCCCGATGAGCAGCGCCGCACCAGTGCTGGCGCCTCCGAACGGCAGCGCGATCAGGCTGGCCAGGCCGAACCCGACGGCCAGCAGCACGATGACGAGCAGCAAGAGCAGCGCGATCCCCCTGACGCGCATCAAGATGCCGGCGCCGGGTGGGGGGACGATGAGGCCCATTAGCCGCAGCAGGGCGAGCTGTCGGCCGGACGGGGCCTCCTGACCGAGCTTCTCCATGGCGTCCTTCAGCTCGTCCGGGCGCCGCTCGGCCAGCGCGAGCGACGCCTTCATCATCTGGCGCAGGGCGGGGCGCTCCTGGGGATGGCAGCCGGCCAGCGCCTCGTTGAAGTACGCCTTTGCGGCCTTGGAGTCGTAACGCTCGGCCGCGCGGGCGCCCAGGATCGCCTTTGCCGCCACCCGGTGCTTCGACTCGCTCTCCAGCTGCTCGTCGGTGCGCTGCTCGAGCTGGGGGATCGCTTGGAGCGCCCCCACCGGCTGCACCTTGATCTGCTTCTGCTTGGCCACCGCCCAGAGAGTCTGTCAGACACTCGCAGCGGCTACGGCTCGCTTGTGCGCTCGGTCGAGCGTGGCTCGTCGGCCTCGCCGCGCGCGGCGACCGGACGATGGGCGCACCCGAGCTGCGGATCTAGATCTCGAGCAGCCTGAGCAGGCGCCGGGCGAGCAGCGGGCTGCCTTCGATCTTGACGCGTCTACGCGCCACTCCCGCAAGCGCCGCCCGCCCCCGCTTGTCGGTGACCTTTGGCACGCCGCCGGAGAGTGGCGCGGCCGCCAGCTGCACGATGTCCGGGAGAGATCCACTGATCACTAGGTCGGGCTTGCCCGCCTCCTCTTGTTCGGGGGCGTCCTGCACCAGGACGCCGTCGTCGCCGAACTCCATGCGGACGGGCGTGAACTGCTCCTTGAAGCGCAGCTCCACGGTGCCGCGCATCGCTTGGACGACCTTCGGTCGCTTGCCTGCACCACGGTCGACCATGAAGTAGAGGCTGGGGGCGATCCCTCTCGCGTCTACGTGGCCGAGCTTGACCTGGTCCTTCGTCCTGGGATTCCCGTGGCGGCTGGCCCCGGCGGACTTCTCCCTGGCGGCCCCTTTTCGGCCGGCTGCTCGCTTGACGACACCCGGAGCCTTGGGCATCACCCCTCCAGCCCGAGCTCCCGGCGCAGCGCTCTGCTGTCGACGCCTTCCACCCGCACCAGCCTTATCCGGGCCCGGCGGCTAGCCGCCGGCGTCGCTCTTGGGGCGGCGCTCGACTCGGATAACTCCCTCCCTGACGTCGTCCCGGTCGGTGTCGGGCCCGGGCTCGGGGGGAGCCTGTGCAGGCGGCGGAGGCTCCGCTGCCGGTTGCTGTGGGGTCTCTGACTCCGGCGCCGGCGCGGGCTCGGTCGGGCCGGGCAGCTGCTCGGTGGGCTGCGTCGAGGAATCCGCTTCGCGGGAGCCCTCCCCGGGGCGGTCGGCGAGCAGCTCGGGCAGCCGCTCAAGGGCGTCGTCGGCAGTCGCCAGCACGTCCTCCGCATACTGGCGAAGCTCCTCGATCAGCCGCCTGCGGTCCTCGGTGAGGCGACGCGTGTCCGACGCGACCTGCTCCGCGTAGTTCTCCGCCTCGCGGCGAATGAGCTCGGCCTCGCGTTCCGCCCGCTGGACGCGGCCCTCGGCCTGTGCCCGGGAGCGGGCCCTGAGCTCCTCCGCGGTGTCGTGTGCGTGCTGGAGGATGCCCGAGGTTTGCTCGCCGACCTCGTCTAGCGCCCGCTGCACCACGTTCTCGCGCAGCTGGGTTGCCTCGAGCTCGGCAACGAGCTGTGTGACGTCGGCCAGGTGCGCGTCGACCGCCGAGCGGTCGTAGCCGCGCAGGGCAATCGGAAACTGGACCTCGCGGACGCGGTCGACCGCGCCCTTATGTCGCGACGACCGCTGACGGGCGCTGCGCTGCCGCTGTGGCTGCTGGGCCCGTGGCTGTGGCTCCTGGGACAGTGGCTGTTGCCGCGGCTGCTCGTCAGCCTGCGGTTGCGGCCGCTCGCCCTCCGGCCAAGGGTCCTCCTGGTTGCGCTCCATGCTCCTCAGTATCGCAACGACGGGGGACGGCTGACCTTTCGTCCCAAGTTCACATAACGGAGCTTCTCGAGCGTTGAGCGTGCTAGCCGTCCGGGAACGGCTGTATCGGAACGCCGTGGTCGCGTTCGCGCATCCCCAGCTCGTAGGCGGCGCCGCCTGAAAGCCGCAGCTCGAGCGGCGGGCCGTCGTCGCGCTCCACGGTCAGCGCCATGTCGGCGACGGAGCAGTTGAGCGTGTTGTGCTCGCGGCCGTCGGGATCGGCGTAGATCCAGCCCACGAAGTCCCTTCTGTCGGCCCTCACGGATCCGCGCACGGCGATGCCCCTTCCCCGCAGCGTGAACTCACATCCCTCGGGCGACTCGCGCACCTCCGTGCGTCTGCCGGGTCCCCCGAGTGCGTGACGCTCGCCGTCGAGGCTCAGTGCGCCGTTTGCGATCCACGGCGTCGTCAGCGGGCCGAGTTTCAGGCGGCCGATCACGACGTCCAGCCAGGTGGCATCAGAGGCACCGTCGAAGCCGAGCGCGTGCAGCCAGATCCACCGCTCGGCGTGCTGGACGCCCCAGTTGTGACCGACCATTCCCCCCCAGTTGTCAACCGTTATGCCGCGGGCGTCGACAGTTAGACGTCCGTCAAATCGTGCCGCCGGCGAGGGACTCAGCAGCTTTGTGCGCGGTACGGGCGCCGTGTACATCCAGTGGCGCGGCAGGTGGAAGAGCGGTCGCTCCCCGGTCCCCAAGCGCAGCTCCCAGGAGGCGTCGCAGCGCTCCGAGCCGGCATGGCCGCTGGCTTCCCCGGCTCCGAGCCGCGCCTCTCCGACCCTGATCCAGTCCGCGCCGCCCGCCGCCGGGTCCGGCAGCGTGACCTTGGAGCGCTTGGGCCCGTCCGCGCCGCCCTCGAAGAGCGTGAACCAGAGCGAGCCGTTCGGGCGCGCGTGGGGACGCTTGTGCACCGTGTAGCGGATCCACACTCCGAGCGGCTCCGACGGATGGCAGGCCCTGAGGTAGAAGCTCTCGTAGTGGCCGGCCCTCGCAGGCACGTGCGGAAAGCGGGCCTGCGTCGGGTCCGGCGCTGCCATCCGCCGCGCAGCCTAACGGCCGATGATTGCTAGAACCCCCCGGATGTCCGACCAACCCGTGCTCGTGATCACCGGCGCCGGCAGCGGCATCGGGGCGGCCACGGCGCGCCGCGCGGCCGAGTTCGGCATGCGCGTCGTGCTCGCGGCGCGCTCGACGAACAGGCTCGGGCAGCTGGCCTCCGAGCTCGGAGGCCACGAGCAGGCGCTTCCGCTGGCCTGCGACGTGACGAGCTGGGAGGACCAGCAGGCGCTCGTGCGCGAGTCGGTCGAGCACTTCGGCCGGGTGGATGCCTTCTTCGCCAACGCGGGCGTCGGAGCCCAGCGCGGCTTTCTGGAGGAGTCCGTCGAGCATTGGAAGGCGATGATCGATACGAACGTGTACGGCTGCGCCCTGTCGATTCGAGCGGCGCTGACCCAGTTCCGCGAGCAGGAGTCGGGCCACATGCTGCTCACGAGCTCGGTGGCCGGCCGGCGGACGGTCCCCGGCTCGCTCTACTCGGCCACGAAGCAGGCGGTTACGGCCATGGGCGAGAGCCTGCGCGCCGAGGTCGCCGACACCCCCGTCAAGGTCACGCTGATCGAGCCGGGCATGGTCGACACGCCCTTCTTCGACAGCCCGCCGCAGGGGGCGCTCGAGTCGGACGACGTCGCCCGGGCGGTGATGTTCGCGCTCACGCAGCCACCACACGTGGACGTGAACGAGATCCTCGTGCGGCCGATCAACCAGCCCGGCTGACCGCACGCGTCCGGCGCCCTTGTGACGCCACTCCGACAGCGCCCGGCGGAGCGCGGGAACGAATGCTCAACCGGAGACGCGTTCGGGACCGGTGCTAGCTCCTGGGGCGCAGCTCCCGCCGCTCGCGAGCCAGCTCGGCGCGCAGCCGGGTGTCGTGCTCTTCGACCTGCCTGAGCTGCTCCATGATCTGGTCCCAGACCTCGGGGTCGGTCCAGTTGAAGCCGCGGCGAGCCTCCCAGAGCACCGCTCGGGCGATCGCGGCCTCGCGGCAGAAGTGTGCGACCGAGGCCCCGACATCCTCGGCCCCCTGCTGGATAAGGATGTACATCCCGTCCGAGACCCGGAAGTGGATGCTACGCATACGGTGCAGTTTCGCTTCCATGCAACAGAACTGCAACACGCCTTCCCGGTGGGGCCGAAGTCTTGTTAGACCGGGCGGGGTGACCGATCTGCTGCTGGCGGGGACATCCTCCCTGCTCCCGCGAAGGAAGAGTGCGGGAGACGCTGACCCTCAGCTGGGACGGCTTCGGCTGGGAGAGCCTCGAGCGGCGGGGACGCGGGGAGGGGTCGTCCCTTGACGAGCTCCATCAGCCGCGCCGCGGCGTACCGCCACTCCGAGCTCGGGCGGAACCGGTTCGCCACCCTGGTTCCGCCGGCCAGCCGCACGTCGCGGGGTCGCGAGGCCGCGGTCGAGCTGGCGCTACCCGCCGGCGTGTGGAGCGGGGCTGCGCAGGGACGCCGCGCACCAGCAGCTTCCCCTCGAGCGGCTGATCGAGCACGCGGCGACCGTCTACCTCGCCGACCTGGCGGAGGAGGGGTGGGAGGTCAGAACGGATTCTGCTCCCGCCCCTCCTGCGCCAGGACCGCCGTCGGAGCCAGGGAGTGAATTTCCCAATCAGCTCGCCGCGGGGCATCGAGCGTCCCCCGACCGCTAACCCGGTGCGTCCATCCCACCGACGGAACCGGCCGGGTCACGGCGTACCGTGGGCGCGTGGCTGGTGCGCCCCGTGTCTTCGCACATATCGACATGGACGCCTTCTACGTGGCCTGCGAGCTGCAGCGCCGCCCCGAGTTGCGCGGAAAGCCAGTCGTCGTCGCCGGGAGCGGTCCGCGTGCGGTGGTAACTACGGCGAGCTATGAAGCGCGGGGCTTCGGGGTCTTCTCAACCACTCCGGCCGAGCGGGCGCGCCGTCTCTGCCCGGACGCCGTATTCCTCCCTCCTGACTTCACGCACTACCGGGAGCGCTCAGGCGAGGTCATGGCCGTGCTGCGCCGCCAGGTGGAGCGCGTGGAGGTGATGGGCCTGGACGAGGCCTACCTCGACCTCACCGGGCTCGAGCGGCCGCGTACCGCCGCACGACGTGTCAAGGCCGCCGTGATGGACGAGACGGCTCTCAGCTCATCGATCGGGATCGGGCCAAGCAAGCTCGTGGCGAAGGTGGCCTCCGATGCGGACAAGCCAGACGGCTTCCTGGAGCTCAGCCGCGAGCAGGCCGCGGCGCGCTTCGCCGGGGCCTCCCCCGGCCTGATCCCAGGCATCGGCCCCAAGACACTGGAGCGGCTCCAGGTGCACGGGGTGGAGACGCTTGGGCAGCTTGCGGTCGTACCGGACGGCCGGCTGTCCGAATGGCTTGGGGCGAATCTGGGGCCGCACCTGGGGCGGCTCGCCCGCTTCGAGGACGAGCGTCCCCTCGAGACCGTCCGCGTCGCGAAGTCGGAGTCGAGGGAGACCACCTTCGACCACGACCTGCTGGGCCGGGCGGCGCTCGAGCCGGTGCTGGAGCGACTCTGCGGGGAGCTGTGCGAGACGCTGGGCCGGCAGGGACGCAGTGGGCGCACGATCGGGATCAAGGTGCGCTTCGCGGACTTCCGGACCGTCACGCGGGCACGGACCCTCGCTCAGCCGGCCTGCGACCACGACACGGTGCTGTGCGTCGCCCTGGAGCTTCTGCGGCAGCTCGACCCGCGGCTCCCCGTCCGCCTGCTGGGCGTGAGGGTCGCAGGGCTGGATGAAAAGGCGCGGCGCCCGGCGGACGTCGCCCCTCGGAACCAGCTGAGCCTCTTGCCGGTCGGCCCTGCGGGGGAACCATGACCGGGGACTCGGCCGAATGGCCGAGTCCCCGGCGCGAAGGCTTTGGGGCCAGGCTGCCACTTCGCCAGGGTCGCGACCTGCCGATCGCCCGGGCTCCTTGAGGCTCTTTGAGGGTCTGTATATCGGGCTCGAAACAGCCCGGGTCGACCATGCGCCCGCGAAATGCCCGTCAGGGCGTGGCGAGCCGGCGGGGCGCTGGAGCATCCGGACCTGCCTGCAAGTGGGATGGGTCCCTAGCGAGTAGACCAGACGGTGCCGACCGACCCGAAGCCGAGTGCCCGCTTGCTGGCCGGCGTCAGGTCCCATTCGCGGTTCCCCGCGAAGGGCCCGCGGTCGATCACCGTCGCCACCAGGCAGCGCGGAACCGGCCTCCCCCACCCGTCCGGGCACGGTCGACGGTCTTCCACCTCCTGCGGTAGCGAAGCTGAAGTCGCACGGTGCGGCCGCCCTGGCCCGGTCTGAGGGCGCCGTATACGCCGACCCTGCGTCCGACCTTCACATGTCGGCTCGCCCTCCCCGAGAGCTTCGCAACGACCCTCACGTGGTGCGACGTCGACGCCCTGGCGCCCGCCACTGCGCGGTAGGCGCCGGACTCGCTGGCGCGGACCGAGAACGTGTACGAGCCGCCAGCATTCGAGCGAGTCGTGGCGACGGCGCGCCAGCCTCGGCCGGCGGGCGCGTGCTCCAAGCAGACCTCGCTGCCGCCCGCGACTGATCCGCTCAAGGTCATGCGCTGGCCGTAGCGGACCTTGTGCACCACGCCGGCGCCGGAGATCGTGACGCCGGCGGCCGCTTGATCCGTGGGCGTCGCCGAGGCCGTGGACGCCGCCGACGACGCCGCGTACGCCGCTGCAAAGGCAGTCAAGCCCGCGGCGAGGGTGGCCACAGGCAACCTCCTGCCGGGCGCGTTCAAGCGCGTCTTCACGGGGCGAGTCCCCTTCCCGGCCCCTCGCCTACGGGGTTAGCTGACGGGCTCGCGCTCCTTCTGAGGCGCTACCGCGGGATCACCCGCAGATTCGCCCCCGCCGCGATTACGCGACGAGTGGGTCCCCCGTCCGACGCCTTTGGAAGGCGCCGGCTCGGCTAGGCCTGTCGAACAACCGTCGCAGGCTACGTGACGAGCACGCGACCTTATGACGACCATCACGCTAGCGACTTCCCGTCCGATACGGTGCAAAGCATGGCTTCGGACCGGCTCAGCGCGCTCGATGCATCGTTCCTGCACCTCGAGGACGCCTCGGCCCACATGCACGTCGCGTCGGTCATGCTGTTCGATGGCCAGCCTCCCCCCTACAACGAGCTGCGTGAGGCGATCGAGCGGCGCTTGCACCTGGTGCCGCGCTACCGCCAGCGACTTGCGTTCGTTCCCCTTGCTCAGGGCCGCCCCAAATGGGTTGACGACCCGCACCTCAACCTGCGCTACCACGTGCGCTCGACGGCCCTGCCCTCCCCCGGCTCGGAGCAGGAACTCAAGACGCTGGCCGGCCGAGTCTTCTCACAGCAGCTCGACCGCGACAAGCCGCTGTGGGAGATCTGGCTCGTGGAGCGCCTCTACGAGAGGGCGGCCATCCGCTCGCGTGGAAGGCGGGCGCTTCGCGCTCCTGGCCAAGACGCACCATTCCCTCGTGGACGGGATCTCTGGCGTCGACATCGTGACCGTGCTGTTCGACGCCTCCCCGGAACCCGCCGCTCCGCCGGACCCGGGTGACCGCTGGCTGCCCCGCCCGCTGCCGTCGGGGGCGCAGTTGCTCGGAGAGGCCCTGCTCGAGCGGACCACGACGCCGGGCGAGATCGTGCGCACGGCGCGCGCGGCGGTACGCGGCCCGCGGCGCGTACTGGACAGTGTCCGCGAGGCGGCCGTCGGGGTGGGCGCGATGGCCTGGGCCGGTATCAACGCCGCTCCCCGCAGCCCCTACAACGGGGCGATCGGCCCACACCGCCGGTTTACCTGGGTTCGCGCCGAGCTTGCCGACCTGAAGGCGATCAAGAACGAGCTGGGCGGCAGCGTCAACGACGTCGTTCTGGCCACCGTGGCCGGCGGACTCGGCCGCCACCTTCGCAGAAAGGGGCAGAACACCGACGGGCTGGAGCTCAAGGCGATGGTCCCGCTGAGTGTGCGAACCGACCTCGAGCGGGGCGCGCTGGGGAACCGCGTAGCGGCCATGATGGCGCCGCTTCCCGTGTGGTGTCAGGAGCCCGTGGCGCGCCTGGACGTGGTCCGCGAGGAGCTTAAGCGCCTGAAGGAGGGCGGCCAGGCGGTCGGGGCCGAGGTGCTCACCCAGCTGACCGGCTTTGCGCCGCCCACGATCATGGACCAGGCCTCGCGTCTGATGTCGCGGCAGCGCTTCTTCAACGTGGTCGTGACGAACGTGCCCGGCCCGCAGTTCCCGCTCTACCTGCTCGGCAGGGAGCTGAAGCAGCCCTTCCCGATGGTCCCGCTGGTGCGCAACCAAGCCCTGGGCATCGCGCTCATGAGCTACAACGGCCGGATCAACTTTGGCCTGGTCGGCGACTACGACCTGCTCTGGGATATCGAGGACGTCGCCGAGGATCTCCGCGAGTCGCTCGCTGAGCTCGCCGAGGCGGCGGGTGTGGAGCTCGCCGAGCCTTCGCTACCGACGGGCGAGCGACAGGCCGTAACTCAAGCCCGCGCGTAGAGTTAGTACGAGTCGTAATGAGAGAGAAGGTCGTGGATACGGCCCGCGAGCTGGGCCTCGAGGTCACCGTACAACGGCTCGAGGACTCCACCCGGACGGTGGGGGATGCGGCCCGCGCCGTGGGCTGCGGGGAGGCCGAGATCGCAAAGTCGATCGTGTTCGTGTGCGACGGCGAGCCGGTCGTCTGCGTGGCCTCCGGCGAGCATCGGATCGATCCGAGCAGGGTGGCCGAGGTATTCGACTGTGCCGAGGTTCGCCAGGCCGGCCCGGACGAGGTGCGCGCCGCTACCGGCTTCCCGATCGGGGGTGTGCCGCCCGTCGGCCACGGACTGCCGGTGGTCGTCGACGAGGCGCTCCTGCGCCACGATCAGGTCTGGGCCTCCGCCGGCGACCCGCACAGCCTCTTCTGCGTGGATCCGCGCCGCCTGGCGGACTGCACGGAGGCCCGGGTCTCCGCGGTCGGCGCCTAGGCCTGCTCCACGCGTACAAACGCCCGCCCTAAATCCTGTACGCGGGGCGAATGACTGCGCCCGCGGGCCGCCGCACACTGGTGGCCGTCCGGTCTCCGGGCCGGGCGGCCGTGCCCCAAAGCGAGCGAAAGGACCGCCCTTGAAGCAGCAGGTGAACGATCTCACCGTCGCCGTGGAGACGACCTGGGTCGTGGTCGCCGCGGTGCTCGTGATGCTCATGCAGCTCGGCTTCATGTTCCTCGAGGTCGGTTTCTCGCGGATGAAGAACGCGGGGACGATCGTCCCCAAGGTGCTCGCGAACTTCTCCATCGCGGCGCTTTGCTATTGGGCGATCGGGTTCGCACTGGCCTTCGGCGGCGCGGGCTGGCTGGCCGGTACCCACGGCGCCTTCCTCGACACCAGCAACGGCGACCTCTTCCCGGCGATGGCCTTCTCGCACGCCACCGTGCCGGCCAAGTTCTTCTTCCAGTTCGTCTTCTGCGCGGTCTCGCTCGCGATCGTCTGGGGCACGACGCTCGAGCGGATCAAGTTCGGCGCCTATCTCATCTACGCCGTGATCTTCAGCTCGCTGATCTACCCGGTGGTCAGCCACTGGATCTTCGGCGGCGGCTGGCTGTCCGCCAACTTCGGCATGCAGGACTTCGCCGGCTCGACCGTCGTCCACTTGATCGGCGCGACGGGAGCGTTTGCCGCGCTCCTACTGCTGGGCCCGCGCCAGGGCAAGTACGGGCCGGACGGCAAGCCCAACGTCATCCCAGGTCACTCGATGCCGTTCGTGGGTCTGGCCGTCTTCATCCTCTGGTTCGGCTGGTTCGGCTTCAACCCGGGCTCCACGCTCGGGGCCATCGGCGGCCGCTTCGCCGAGGTGGCCGTGGTCACCAACCTGGCGGCGGCCTCCGGGGTGCTCGGGGCCACGCTCACCATCTGGCTCGTCACCCGCACCTTCGACATCGGCATGACCGGCAACGGCGCGATCGCGGCGCTGGTCGCGATCACGGCGCCCTCGGGTTACGTCGAGTTCTGGGCCGCCCCGATCATCGGCTTCGTGGCGGGCGTGATCGTCGTGGTCTCGGTGATCCTGATCGACAAGGTGCTCGACGACCCGGTCGGCGCCCTGTCCGCGCACGGGGTGGCCGGTATCTGGGGCACGCTCTCCTGCGGGCTTTTCACGTCGCCGCGGCTGGCCGAGCTGAACGGAATCGGGCAGGGCGGCCTGCTGTACGGCGACGGCATCAAGCAGCTCGGGGTTCAGGCGCTCGGCGTGAGCGCGGCGTTCGCGGCGGTGTTCACGATCTCCTTCCTGATCTTCTTCCTGATCAAGGCCACCTACGGCCTGCGGGTGAGGCCCGAGGAGGAGCGGTACGGGCTCGATCTGGTGGAGCACGGCATGTGGGGCTACCCCGAGCAGTTCATGCCGGTTCCCGGCTCCGAGTACCACCCGCCCGCGCCGCCGGCGGGGAGGCCCACTCCGAGACCGGTTCCGATCGGGCTGTCTGCGCGCACACAGGAGAGCTAGGCAATGCCGTCACCGATGCAGAAGATCGAAGCCATCATCCGTCCCGAGCGCCTGCAGGAGGTACAGAACGCCCTCGACGAGCTCGGCGTGAGCGGGCTGAACGTGACCGAGGTCATGGGCTGCGGCCGCCAGAAGGGCTACACGGAGCAGTACCGCGGCTCGCGGGCCAACATCTCCCTGCTGCCCAAGCTCAAGGTCGAGTCGGTGGTCTCGGGCGACATCGTGGACAAGGCAGTCGACGCCATCGTGGCCGCCGCCTACACGGGCGAAACGGGCGACGGGCGCCTGTTCGTATTCGACGTGGTCGAGTCGGTGCGGATCCGCACCGGCGAGCGCGGGCCGGAGTCTGTGCGCCACGAGACGCCGGTCGGCTGGGGGTACTGAGGTAGGTGGACTAGCTTGGGCCTCTGGAGCTGGATCCGGCACGTGATGGCCGATCGCGGCGAGCACGAGCCCGTGCCGATCTTCCTCGAGCGGGCCGAGAGTGGCCAGTACGTCTACCGGCTCGGCGTACGGGCGGGATTCGGCGGACAGGAGACCGCCCGGCTGCCCGTGCAGCGACGGGCGAATCCGGCGCCGCATCCGATCCTCAAGGAGATCCACGTCTGCGAG
>DATFQM010000111.1:0-38554 GCA_035264265.1 Thermoleophilaceae bacterium | reverse complement strand
GGAGCGCTGCCAGCGAACGAAGAGGAGGCTTGGCAAGCAACGCGGCGCCAAGGTCGCCCAGGTCGACATCGCCCGCCGGCTCACCCACGCGATCTGGCACATGCTTTCCCGCAACCAGGAGTTCGCTCCCCGAGGCGCCGCGTTTCGTCTGGCGGCGTGACCGCCCTCTTTGGACATGCGCCCACGAGCGAACGTTTCCAATTTCGCCTGATCCACCCGCCGAGGAGGCCATAGAGACATGAGCGTTGCTCCATCACCGACCCACGCGAGGCCACTGACCCAGAGGCACCGACCGTCACTTGACATCTGGGCCCTTCTTCATAGAGACGATCTCCAGTACGGCAGAACGCTTGGACGGCTTCTGTATTGCCCAGCGGAAGCAGGAGTCTGTATGCGGTGGACCCGCGCTCTCGGGCGTCGTCCCAGGCGGCTGTCTCGAAGATGACGTGTGGCGCGCTCGCTCGCTCACGGTTGCGGTAGCCCGCGACGATGACGAGGCCCGAGCGGGCGCGTCCGAAGCGGCCGCCCGTTTCCGCCGGATGCGACAGTCTTGCCCGCGTGGCTGGTATCGCGCAAGGGGGGGCGCGACGTCGGCGGCACACGAAGCTGCTACTCGTCCGGATTGGCAGGGTCGGCCGGCGCGGGTCGGACTCCGGCTTCGACCCGATCGTTTAGCGGGGAGACTGCTAGCACCCGGCTCGACGCGACAGTCGGTTCCGGCGGCGCTCTCTCGCCCGGTGTTGACTTCCCACCGACGGAGGCGTGCGCGCCGGCGGTCTCGCTGGCTGGGGTCGGCACGGAAGCTCATGCCCGTCAATACTGGCTGAAGGCGACGCCAGGGCCGGTGGCCGTCGATAGAGTCGCCCGTCCGAGGATTCTGTGGGGAACCAGAACGGGTGGCGAAGTCGCTGGAGGGCCCTGCTGGCGGCGCTGGCCGTGCTGGCAATTGCGGTCGCGGCCCGCACCACCGCCTCGGCCCACATCGAGCGCGCCTCCTATTGGCCCGATCCCGCGCCCGACACCTCCGTGCATCCGCCGACCGGCAGCCACGTACCCGCCGCCCGCAGCCTCTACAGGGCCCTGCGCAAGTCGCCCCCTGGGTCGACGCGCGTGGTCTGCAAGGGTCGTGTCCCCAGCCCCAAGCGGGTGCGGAGGCTGACTCGCAGGTTCCGGGCGGCGCGCAGGCGACATGCCTCGGAGCGGCGGCTCGCAGGCCTCAGGCGGAAGCTCAAGGTCGCCAAGCGCCGATACAAGCGGGGCGTTCGCCGCAGCGCCTCGATCCGGCGCCTGCGGAAGGCGATAACGAAGGCGCGGACGCGCGGCTACAAGTACCGGCCGACGGAAAAGACCCGTCACCTAAGCAAGCGTGGCGGTAAGCGCCTGCTGCGCTTCAACGAGAAGCTCCTCGAGCGCTGCAAGTACCACGAGATCCAGCCGGCGGCGAACCGCACCCGCAACAACGACCGGATCGTGATCATGCCGGGGATCTACACCGAGCCGACCTCGCGGTCCAAGCCCGACCTCGACCCGGCGTGCAAGAAGTACGAGATCCTCAACGACCGGGGTCAAACGGCGGCGCTGTCCTACGCCTACCAGTACTACTGCCCCAACGCGCAGAACCTGGTCGCGGTGATCGGCCGCCGGCCGGGTAGCGGCAGCGATCCGAAGGAGCCGCGCGCGGACCGGCACGGCATCCCGAATCTAGGGCCGTGCATCCGCTGCAACGTGCAGCTGGAAGGTTCCGGACCGAGCCCTGACGACGTGATCGTGGATGCGGGTCGGGTCGCCTCCGGAAACCACGGGCCCATCGGGCACGACAAGGACGTCGGCATCCGCGCCGACCGCACCGACGGCTTCGTTCTCCGAAACGTCACCGTCCGGCACGCCGGTGAGCACGACATCTACATACTCGAGGCCGACGGCTACCGGGCCGAGCGCTTCAAGACCTACTACGCCGGCGAATACGGCGTGCTCACGTTCGTGGAGGACCACGGCCTGATGCAGGACTGCGACTCGGCCGGCCACGGTGACTCGGCCCTCTATCCAGGCTCGTCCGCCGAGACCGGCCAGCAGAGGACCGAGGGGAAGTACCGCTACAGCCAGGAGATCCGCCGCTGCGACATGCGCCACAGCGCTGCCGGCTACTCGGGCACCGACGCCAACGCCGTCTGGGTGAACCACAACAACATCTACGACAACGCCCTCGGATTCACCACGGACGTCTTCACGGCGGCCGGCCATCCCGGCTATCCACAGGACTCGGACCTGGTCGAGAAGAACAACTTCTACTCGAACAACTTCAACCCGTACCTCAAGGGGTCGGACGTCGAGCCCTCGATCCCCGTCCCGGTCGGCACCGGCCTTTGGATCGCCGGCGGCAACAACAACACGATCCGCAACAACCACTTCTACGACAACTGGCGACGTGGGACGATGATCTTCACGGTCCCGGACTCGTTCGTCTGCGGCGACAACCCGATAGCCGGTGGAAACCACCAGGCCGGGTGCAACGAGAACGGCGGCCTCAGCACCTCCTACGACAACAAGACCTACGGCAACGTGATGGGCCGGGATCCCAAGGGGAGGCGCGATCCGAACGGGACCGACTTCTGGTGGGACAGCTTCGTAAACCAGCAGAACCACAACCCGCCCACCACCACCGGCAACTGTTGGTACGACAACGCCGGTAAGGACGGCACCAAGTCGAGCATCACCAGCGTCCCCGCGCCGCCGATGCTCCCCTCCAACTGCAACGCGAGCCTGGGGATGGGAGGAGCAGCTCAAACGGCCGAGCTCCTGGGCTGCTTCTCGTCCTTCGACCAGGGTGTCGGCGACTGCGACTGGTTTACCACGCCATCCGAACCCAAGTAGCACGCTTCGCGGCCGTCGCGCTGGTCGCGGCGGGCCTCTCGGGCTGCTTCGGCTCCTCGAACCAGCCTCGCTCGAGTGCGGGAGCGAGCATCGGGCAGGTCCGACTGGCCAACTGCTCGGAGTGGCGACGCGCCACCGTCAAGGAGCGCTACGGCACCATCGAGGACCTACGGGATTTCGCGGGCGGGCCGGCCGGGCCGGGCTCGGCCTCGGGCCCCGCCGGCCACGGGGCGACGCTCAAGGACGACGAGGCCTACAAGCTCTTCGAGGGCTGGTGCTCGAAGGACTTCGCTCGCGGCTTCAAGCTCTACAAGCTCTACACGCGCGCGGCTTCATTCATGGCGCGCTAGATGTCGCGATGGCGCGCCCGGAGTATCTCTGCCGAAGCGGAATCCGACCGGGAGCGGATCATATCTCGTCTCACCCGCGTTCTCTGCGCCACCGCCGTAACCGCCTGCTCGCCGCCGCGTCCGCCTACGCCCAAGCTCCGCACGTCCACGAGGGCGAGTCGACCAGGCGGCGCTCGACACCGCCGCTCCCGGGGACACCGTGCTCGTCCACCGCGGCACCTATCGCGAGTCCCTCCCAGATCGACAAGGACACATCCGGCTGACCGGCGGGTGTCCTCCGCGCTGCGCCGCTCCCGGCGAACGTCGCCACCTCGAGGATGCGCCGGCGCGGCCCGTCCCGCAAGAGCCGCTCGTTGGGAGCTCCAGGACCGGCGGGATCCCGCCCGGCGCGCGGACCTCGAAGCGCTAGGCGCTCGCCATGAACGATCGGATCTGACCCCCGGCTCGCGGTGGCCGCGAACGCCTCGCCCTCGTCCGTGTAATTGGCCATCCGCGTGAAGCGGCCATTGCTCGCCTGCGCGATTTGGTAGAAGCGACGACGAACCTCGATGCCGCTTGACGCAGCTGTCCCCTCGAACTCGATCTCCACGAGATAGCGCTCACGGCTGAGTTCGAGCTGGCGAGTCGGCCGAAGGCTGAAGTCCCTCCAGGCGGCGTAGAAAGTCGGCGACGAACTCCCGCACTCCGTCTGCTCCCTGATAGAACGATCGGCCCAGCCAATCCGACCATTTCGACATCTGGATAACCGCGTCTTCGTCGTAGACGACGAGGAGCGTGTCCACGTCGTGGTCGTGCCACGCGGCCAAAACCCCGTGGGCTACCTCGCCAACGAGCGGGTCCCTCCACGGTTTCGGCAAGCGAAGCAAGGCCCAAGACAGGTACGGCGCCAGCCAGCGAAGGTGATGTAGGAGAACGGGCGCGCCGGCCACAACCGCAGCCGCGCGTGGGGCTTCGCAGAGCTGGGTCGCCATGGCCGCCGTGTATCCGCCTCTACCGTCGAACCATGCAACCGCCGGGGTATGCGACGGCGGTAGTGGACGCCGGGCATCGCTTCAAGTTCCGCGTGCGGGGAAGACGCGACGACCGCGTTCCCGAGTCAAACGCTGTCAAGGCCCTAGAGCAGGCGCGGAGCGTGGGAGCTCGAATAGACGTCCTTGCGAGCGATCAGGCCGTCGTGGAAGGGGAAGACGTCGACGCCGTCCCACTCGACCGCGCGGCCCTCGGCGTCGGTTGCGCTCGCCGTCCATTCGCTGACCACGAAGTCCTCGCCGATGTAGCGGCGGCGGCCGCGGAACCGCAGGTCGGGCTGGTCGGCGAAGGTCGCCTCGAGCAGTTCTCGCACCGCCCCACCCTCGACACGGACTCCACGGGTGTGGTTCTCGAACACCATGTCCGAGGCGTGCATCGACATGATCGCTTCGACGTCCTGGTCGTTCCACGCCTGGTCGTAGCGATCGATGAACGCGCCCAGGTCCACGCGGGAATCCTACGCGCGGTTCTCTCGTGTTGCTGGGGGGGAACGGCGCCTCCGCGACCCTCCGTTCGGGGCGCGATTCAAACGGAGCGGCACCGTGCGGATCGTGCCCGTGCGCTAGAAACAGAGGCGTGAGCGAGCTCGGCTGCCTCGATGGGACGATCGGGCCGGCCGAGGAGACCTACATCCCGGCCACGGACGAGGGGTTCCTGCGAGGCGATGGCGTCTTCGAGGTCGTCCGCGTGTACGACGGGTCGCCCTTCGCGCTTTCCGAGCACCTGGATCGCATCGAGCGCTCTGCCGCCAACCTGCGGCTCGGCTGGCTCGTCCCGCGGGCGGTGCTGGAGGAGGAGGTTCCGCGCCTGCTGGCCGAGCGCGGCGAGGCCTTCGACGGAATCCTCCGTATCGTTCTCACGCGCGCCGGCCACAGGCTGCTGCTCACCGAGCCCACGCCCGGCACCCCTGAGCGGGTTCGGCTGGCCTTCGTGACCTATGCGCCCACCCGCGTGCTGGACGGCGTGAAGTCGCTCTCGTATGCGGCCAACATGCTCGCCACGCGGGCCGCCCAGGAGCGGGGCTTCGACGAGGCACTCCTGGTCACGCCGCACGACCGGGTCCTGGAGGCCCCGACCTCCACGATCTTCTGGGTGGGGGACGACGGCGCGCTGTCGACGCCGCCGCTCGACGACCACATCCTCGCGTCCATCACCCGCGACAAGCTGATCGAGCTGGTGGGCGCGGAGGAGCGTCCGCTGACGAAGGACGAGCTGCTGGCCGCGCGCGAGGCGTTCCTCGCATCGACAGTGCGCGAGGTCCAGCCCGTCGCGGCCGTGGAAGAGCGGGAGTTCGAGGAGACAGGCGAGGTGACGCGCAAGGCGGCCGCGGCCTTCCGGGCCCACGTGGAGGCGGAGCTCAGCTAGGGTCGCGCGGTTCGCCGTTCACCTGGTGGCTGACGTACCAGGCGAGATGACGGGCGACGCCGGCCGCGAGCTCGACCGCGCTCACGGCAGTCCACAGCAGCTTTCTAGCCATTTCCGTCGCTAATTCTACGTCCAGACCACGCTAAATGGACCATTCTTTATGAGAATTGTCACGATCATCGGGAATCGGCCGCAGTTCGTGAAGGCGGCCGCGGTCTCCAGGCGACTGCGCCAGGCGCACGACGAGTTGATCGTCCACACGGGGCAGCACTACGACGACGAGCTGTCGCGCGTCTTCTTCGAAGAGCTGGGCATCCCGGCTCCCGATCGCCAGCTCGGTGCGGGATCCGGGACCAGCAGCGAGCAGACCGCCCGGATACTGACCGCGCTCGAGCCGGTGCTGGCCGAGCTCGAACCGGAGCTGGCGCTGGTCTATGGCGATACGAACTCCACCCTGGCCGGGGCGCTCGCGGCCTCGCTGGGGGGTTTCCGGCTCGGCCACGTAGAGGCCGGCATGCGCTCGTTCGACCGCTCGATGCCGGAAGAGCGCAATCGCGTTCTCATCGACCACGCAAGCGAGCTACTGCTTTGCTCCACCCAGACGGCGATGAGCAATCTGGAGCGCGAGGCCGCGAGAGGCGACTCACACCTGGTCGGCGACGTGATGGCCGACGTGTCCCTGTCATTCCGCGACATCGCCGAGGAGCGTTCACGCGCGCCGGAAGAGCGCGGGCTGGAGCCTGGCGCGTACTTCCTGGTGACCGCGCACCGTCCCGGAAACGTGGACCAGCCGGAGCGGCTGGCGCTGCTCGTGGAGTTGCTGGAGGCGCTGCCGCGCCCGAGCGTCTTTCCGCTTCACCCGCGGACGGAGGCGCGGCTCGAGTCCACAGGGCTGCTCAGCCGCCTCGAGCGTGCCGACCGGGTCGAGCTCTCCCCGCCGCTGGGCTACCTCGACTTCCTCAAGCTGGCGCGACATGCGCGTGCCGTCCTCACGGACTCGGGCGGGGTCCAGAAGGAGGCTTACCTACTCGCCGTCCCCTGCGTGACCCTCCGCGACACGACCGAATGGGTCGAGACCGTCGAGGCCGGCTGGAACGTCCTCGTCGATCTCGATGGGGACCGCGCGCTCGACGCGCTGGAACGCCGACCGCCGGACCAGCGGCCGGAGCTGTACGGCGGCGGCCACGCGGCGGAGCGCGTCGTCGAGGCGGTCTCGGCCTACACTCCGCGCCGATGAGGATCGGAGTAGTGGGCCTCGGCCACTGGGGCCCAAACCTAGCGCGCAACTTCGATCGGCTGCCGGAGGCGGAGCTTCGGTGGCTGTGCGACGTCTCGGAGGACGCCCGGGCGCGCTGGTCGCGCGCGTTTCCCGCTGCGCGGGCCACGGGGGAGCTCGACGAGCTGCTCTCGGACGACGCCCTCGACGCCGTGGCGATCGCGACCCACGTCCCGAGCCACGCCGAGCTTGCCGAACGGACGCTGGAGGCCGGTAAGCATTGCTTCGTCGAGAAGCCGCTTGCCCAATCGGTCGCGGAGGCGGAGCGCGTGGTCGAGGCTGCCGAGCGGGCTGGTCGCGTCCTCATGGTCGGACACCTGCTCGAGTACCACCCGGGCGTCCAGAAGCTCAAGGACCTCGTGGTCTCCGGCGAGCTGGGCGAGATCCGGTACATCTACGGGAACCGGCTCAACCTCGGCAAGCTCCGGGCGGAGGAGAACGCGCTCTGGAGCCTCGGCGCGCACGACGTCTCTGTAGTGCTGCGGCTCGCCGACGAGGAGCCCTACGAGTGCCGCGCGGTGGGCGAGGGCTACATGCGCGACGGCGTGGAGGACGTGGTCTTCTGCTACCTGCGCTTCCCTTCTGGGTTGGCCGCCCACCTGCACCTGTCATGGCTCGATCCGCACAAGGAGCGACGCTTCACGGTCGTGGGGTCGAAGCGAATGGCGACTTTTGACGACATGGAGATCGAGCGGAAGGTCTCGGTGTACGACAAGGGATTCGATCAGGACTTCTCGTCCTACGGCGAGTACATCGCGCGCTCCGGGGACATCCACAGCCCGCGGGTGTCCAACGAGGAGCCGCTGTGGATCGAATGCCGTCACTTCGTCGATCGGGTGAAGGACGGGGGCGAGCCGCGCTCGGGCGGGGAAAGCGGTCTGCGCGTTGTGCGGGTGCTGGAGGCCCTCCAGCGCTCGCTCGAGGAGAGCGCACGTGCTGCACCGGTCTGAGCGGGCTCCCGGCCTGCTCCTGGGGGATGAGGTCGATCTCCCGGACAGCGTGGAGATCGGCGGCAACGTCGTGATCCACGGGGGAACGGTGGTGGCGGAGGACGCCAGGCTCCAGGACGGCGTCGTGATCGGCAAGCCGCTGGCGCTGGGGAAGCATTCGTCGGCGAGGCGGGAGCCGCCATCGCCCGTGGTGATCGGGGAGGGCGCCACGGTCTGCGCGGGCGCGGTGGTGGTGGCGGGCGCGCAAGTCGGCCCGGGCGCGGTTGTCGGCGACCAGGCGCACGTCCGCGAGCGGGTAGCGGTAGGAGAGGACTCGGTGGTCGGGCGAGGCTCGGCGGTGGACAACGACGTGACGATCGGGGCGCGGGTCCGAATCCAGACCGGCTGCTACATCACCGCCTTCTCCACGGTCGAGGACGACGTCTTCGTGGCGCCCGGCGTCACGCTCACCAACGACGACACCATGGCCCGGCACCCCCCTGGCTACCCGGTCCGCGGCGCGCGGCTGCGGCGGGCGTGCCGGGTGGGCGGCGGGGCGGTACTGCTGCCCGGTGTCGAGGTGGGGGAGGAGGCTTTCGTCGCCGCGGGCGCGGTGGTCACGCGCGACGTGGGTCCGCGGGCGGTGGTAATTGGGGTGCCCGCGCGGAGGGTGCGCGAGGTGCCGGACGAGGACCTGCTGGAGCATTGGACGTGAGGAGGCGGCAGGCCCTCGAGGCCGACCGGCGCACCGTTGTGCTGGGAGGGCTGGCCGGGGCCGCCCTGGCCGCGCTGGCGGCGGTTGAGCTCGGCCGCGTCTGGCGACGAGGCGCGGCGCCGCTTCCCCAGGAGACGGACGACGTGCTCGGCGCCGCCGAGACGGCCGTCGTGCAGACGGCCGAGGTGGCGCGGGCCGGCTACCGGGAGACCCCGACGGGAGAGAACGCGCTGTTCAACCTGCTCAGCTCGTTCGCCGGCACCTTCCTCGTCGCCCGTGTTACCACCCATCTGCTACGCGGCAGGAGGACAGTGGGACCCTTCCGTCACCTGGTTGTACGGAGGCGGCACATCCACCACTTCGTCCCGGGCATCGTGCTCGGGTTCGCCGCCGGGGCCATCGCGATAGTGACCCGCGACCAGGCGCTCGAGCCCAGGCTCGCGATCCCGTTCGGCATAGGCATGGGCCTCACCCTCGACGAATCCGCTCTCTTGCTGCAGCTGGAGGATGTCTACTGGACGCGCGAGGGTCTGCTCAGCGTCCAGATCACACTCTCGCTGATCGCCGTCCTGGCCTCGCTGGCACTCGGGCTGCGCTTCCTCCGGCGCGGCGAGCAGCTGGTGCTCGAGGGCGGTTAGAGTCGACACGTGGAGGCCGCGCTGCAGCCGTCGCAGGAGCCACCCGGAGGCTGGAGCCGGCCGATCGGCACCTTCTGGGCGCTGGCAGGCCGGTGACCGGGCGGACGGCGGCACCCAGGCTGACCGGCGAGACGATCATCGGCGCCTTGAGCGTGGCCTGCCTGGGTGACGTGCTCCTCGGCTGTCTGGCGCGAGACGGCGACCTCGGCGGTCCGACCCTCTGCCCGTTCCGTCTCGCCACCGGGCTACCGTGCCCGTTCTGCGGAATGACCCGGAGCCTATTCGCCGTGGGCCAGGGTCGTCTGGCCGCGAGCATCGACTTCTCCCCCATCGGTCCCCTGCTGCCGCTTGCGGCGGTCCTGGCGGGCGGCTGGATCCTCGCCGCACGAACGCGGGCGGGGCCTCCCCGGGTACCCGGCTTCCTGCTTGCCGTGGGAACCCTGCTCCTGGCGCTCTCCTGGACCTATCAGCTCTCGAAAGGAGTGACATGACGACCCCTCCCGGACCGCCCGGCGGCCCCGAGGGCCCTGGGGATCCAAAGGAGCCCCAGCAGCCTCCCGAGCCCTCACAGCCCCAGCAGCGTTCTCAAGAGCCGCAGCAGCCCCAGCAGCCTCCTCAACAGCCTCCGCCACCCCCACCACCGCAGCAGCCCTACCAGCAGCCGGGGCAGCCGCAGTACCAGCCGCCGGCGCAGTACCCCCAGCAGCCGGCCCCCGTTTACCAGAGCCCCCCGAACGCGCCGGGGGCCGTGCCGGCGCTGATCCTCGGCATCGTCGGATTGGTGCTCTGCGGCATCGCCGCGCCCTTTGCCTGGTGGCAGGGCCAGAGCGCGGAGCGGGCCATCGATGCATCGGGAGGCACCCTGGGCGGTAAGGGCATGGCCACCACCGGAAAGATCCTGGGCATCGTCGGCACTGTGATTCTCGGCCTCTTGGTGATCGGGGGAATCGTCGCGGTGATCGTGGGCGCCGCGAGCAGCTGATCGCCGTGGAATCCGAGCGCGCGCAGGATCCCCAGGCCCCGCCACCCACGCCCCAGCCCCCACCGCCGCCCGCGCCGGAGACGCCGCCGGGCGCCCAAGCCGGGCAGGCGCCCCAGGCCGGCTGGACGCAGCCCGGGTTGCCACCGCGGCCGGTGTGGGCCGGACCGCCGCTGGCAAGCTGGGGGAGCCGGGTGGGAGCGACGCTGCTCGACGGCCTGGTGCTGTTGGCAGTGGGGATCGTGCTCTTCGTTCCGGCCATCGTCGCCTTCGTGGCGGGCTCCGACGTCGCGGGGGCGATCCTGGTGTTGCTCGGCGGTCTCGGCTACCTGGTCGCTGCGCTGCTCTATGCGCCCTACTTCATGGCGCGGCCCGGCGAGCAGAACGGCCAGAGCCTCGGGAAGCAGCGGGTCGGCATCCGGGTGGTCCGCAACACCGGGCAGCCGGTGGAGATCGGCTACGGCTTCCTCCGTGAGTTCGTTATAAAGGGACTGTTGTTCGGCACGGTGGGAGCGTTCCTCTTCTACATCCCCACTCTGCTCGACTGGCTCTGGCCGCTCTGGGACGACGAGAACCGCGCGCTGCACGACATGGTCGCGTCATCCCACGTGGTGCGAGCGTAGGCCGGCTTCGTCGGCCCTCTACGCGGCGGCGGGGCGGAGCGTGGCAGCCGCCCCGGTCCAGATGACCTCGTCGCGGCCGGGGCCCACCCCCACCATCACGACCGGGATGCCCAGGAAGTCGCTGATGAACTCCAGGTAGGCCTGGGCGCCCGCCGGCAGCTCGGCAAGCGAGCGGGCGCCGGAGACGTCCTCGTGCCAGCCCGGTAGCTCCAGGAGGTCGCCGCCGACCTTGTGTAGGACGGACTGGTGGTAGGGGAACTCCTCGAAGCTTGCCCCCTCCGGTCCCAGGTACCGCACCGCCACTCGCAGCGGGTCGATCCCGGTGAGCACGTCCAGCTTGGTGATCACGAGCCCGGTGAGCCCGTTCACCCTGACCGCGTAGCGGAGCGCCACCAGGTCCAGCCAGCCGGTGCGCCGCGGCCGCCCCGTGGTGGTGCCGAACTCGCGGCCGGACTCGCGCATCCGCTCCCCGATCTGGTCGTCGAGCTCGGTCGGGAAGGGGCCGGCTCCAACCCGCGTGCAATAGGCCTTGGCCACGCCCCAAACCTCGTCGATCGCCTTCGGCCCGACCCCGGCTCCCACGCAGGCGGAGCCCGCCACCGGGTTCGACGAGGTGACGAAGGGATAGGTCCCGTGGTCGATGTCGAGCAGCGTGCCCTGGGCGCCCTCGAAAACCACGAGGCCCTCCTGGTCGAGCGCCTTCCAGACGAGGGGAGGGGTATCGGCGATGTAGGGCTCCAGCCGGTGGCCGAAGGTCCGGTACTCCTCGGTCATCGTGTGGAGGTCGAGCGCCGGATCCTTGGCGAACGGCCTTAGGCTCAGCCGCTTGGGCTCGAGCGCGGCGTAGATCTTCTGCTTGAGGATCTTCTCGTCGAGCAGGTCCTGCATGCGGATTCCGAGCCTCGCGGCCTTGTCCGCGTAGCACGGCCCGATGCCGCGACGGGTCGTGCCGATCTGGAGCTTGCCGAGCTTGGCCTCGCCGACCTGGTCCAGCAGGAGGTGATAGGGCATGATCAGGTGCGCGTTGGCGGAGATGCGCAGTCCGCCGATGTCGATGCCGCGACGGCGCAGCTCGTCGATCTCGTTCGTCAACACCCGCGGGTCCACGACCACGCCGTTCCCGATGGCGCAGACCTTGCCGGGGTAGAGGATCCCGGACGGGATCAGGTGGAACTTGAAGGTCTCGCTCCCCCTGACGATCGTGTGCCCGGCGTTGTTGCCTCCCTGGAACCGGATGACGAGGTCCGCTCGCTCGGCGAGCAGGTCGGTGACCTTTCCCTTGCCCTCGTCGCCCCACTGGGCGCCGACCACGACGTTTCCTGGCATTTCTCTTCGAGTGTACGGACGGAGCCGAGCTACGCGCCCCCGGCGGCCATGCGCAGGTCCGGGCCCATGATCGGTATCGGGTCGTCGCAGATCTCGACCAGCCGCGAGACGGTACGCGCGCCGAGCTGGCCGCGAAGCCGAATCAGCGGATCGGTCTCGCCCAGCGCCTCGAGCGCCGCGAGGCGGGCGACTGTTCGCTCGAGCGATTGGGCCGCATCCCGGAGGTACTCCGCCCTCGTGTCGCTCTGGCGTAGCCTCTTGATCTCGGCGATCTCTCGCCGCAGCTGGTCGATGACCGTGCCCTGTCGCGGGTCCGGCGCGTTCGTCGTCACCAGCACCGAGCCGGAGCTCTGCCAGCGCTCGTTGACGATCGAGTAAAGCTGCTCGAGCACCCACTCGGTGGTCTTCTCGGCGCCGAGGTCGTCGAGCACCAGCAGGTCGACCGTGCAGAGCCGGCTGAACAGGTCGAGGTAGGATCCGGTCGAGTCGCGGTCGTATGTACCCCTGATTTCGGCCAGCAGGTGGGGGACCGAGTACACGCCCACCGAACGGCCCGCGGCGTCGGCGGCGTGCGCGACCAGCATGGCGAGCGAGGTCTTCCCGGTGCCCACGTCGCCGTGGAACCAGAGGCCGCGACCGCCATCCAGGTTGGCATCGATGTCGGCGACGAAGCGGCGTACGTGGCGGAGTATCACCGGATCCACGTCGCAGATCGGCTTGCGCTCGAAGGAGACGCCGCGGAAGCGCCTTGGGATGCCCGTGCCCAGGCGGGCGTGGGCCGCCCGGCTGATGCGCCGCTGGCGGCAGTCGCACTCGCGCGCGTTGTGCTGCTCGTCAAGGATCCAGCCGCTGCCGTCGCAGACGCCGAGCGGGCAGTCCTCGAGCCTCTCGGCCCGCTCGGCTCGCTGGGACAACGGTCGGAGCAAGCTCATTCGCTTCCGTTCTGCTGCGTGCTCAGCTCCGCGGTGCGCTCCCGGTAGAGGTTCGCGAAGCGCGGGTACTTCGGCAGGAACGTCAGCGTCAGCTGCCCGATCGGGCCGTTGCGGTGCTTGGCCAGGAAGATGTCGGCCTCGCCGATCCGGTCCGACTCCTTGTTGTAGTACTCGTCGCGGTAGACGAACAGCACGAGGTCGGCGTCCTGCTCGACCTGCCCCGATTCACGCAGATCGGACAGCATTGGGATCGGCGGGTGGCGCGACTCCACGGCCCGCGACAGCTGCGAGACCGCGATCACGGGGATGTCGAGCTCCCGCGCGAGGATCTTCAGCCCGCGGCTCATCTGCCCCACCTGCTCGACTCGGCTTTCGGCCCGCCCTTCGGGCCTCAGGAGCTGGAGGTAGTCGACGATGATCAGGCCAAGCTCGTGCTTCGCGTGCAGGCGGCGTGCCTTGGCCCGTATCTCGAGGATCCCGATGTCACTGGAGTCGTCCACGTACAGCGGCGCGCGAGCCAGCTTTTCGACTGCCTTGAGCACCTTCGGCCAGCGGTCGCCCTTCACCCGGCCCTTTCGCAGCTCGTCGCTCGAAACCCGTGCCTGGGAGGCGATGAAGCGATGGGCGAGCTCGGTCTCGGACATCTCGAGCGAGAACAGCGCCACCGGCTTGCCGTGGCCGACCGCCGCGTTCTCGGCCATATTGGTGGCGAGGCTCGACTTGCCCATCGAGGGCCTGGCTGCCAGCACGATGAGGTTGCCCCGCTGGAACCCCCCGGTGAGGCTGTCCAGGTCCATGAACCCCGACGGCGTCCCGGTCAGGCCCACGTCGCGCTTCGACAGCTCCTCGAGCTTGTCGACCTCCCGGTGGAGGAGCTCCTCCAGCGACCTCATCTCTCCCCGGCCGTCCTCGTGTCCGATGCGGAACAGGCGGCTCTCGAAGCGCTCGATCAAATCCCGAGGGTCGCCGCGGTGCGACATCACCTCGTCCTGTATCTCCCGGCTCGTGCCCAGCACCCGCCGCAACAGCGCGTAGTCCTTGACGATGCGCGCGTAGTGGAGGACGTTGCCGACCGCCGGGACTACGGTGGGCAGGGAGTGCAGGTACTCCTCGCCGCCGGCCTCCTCCAGCTCGCCCGCCCTCCGCAGGTCGTCCGAGACCGTGAGGGCGTCGACCGCCTCCGGCTCCGCCTTCTCCTTCAGGCGGATCATCGAGCGGAAGATGAGCTGGTGCCGCGGACGGTAGAAGTCCTCGGGCCTCAGGCCGACCTGGAGCAGCACCCCGTCGAGCGCCTGCTCGGTGAGCAGGATCGCGCCGAGAACCGAGTTCTCCGCTTCGCTGTTCTGCGGGGGGACGCTTCCGGCGGAGTCAGGCGGGACGGCGACGGCCACCGGGCACCCGCGTCACGCTTCCGGAGTGACGATGGTCTTGACCTCGGCCGTGATCCCGTCTGCGACCTCTACGGTGACCATGTGCGTCCCGGTCGTCTTGATCGGCTCGTCGAGCTTCACCCGCCGCTTGTCCAGCCTCAGCCCGCGCGCCTGCTTGACGGCGTCGACGATCTCCTGCCCGGTGACCGAACCGAACAGGCGCCCGCCCTCTCCGGCCTGATGGGCGATCGTGAGGACGGTCTTCCGGAGCAGCGTCGCGGTCTCCTCCGCCCGCTCGGCGGCCTCCGCCGCCGCCCGCTCGGCCGCCTCCCGGCGGCGCTCCGCCTCGGCGATCGAGGCCGGCGTGGCCGGCTGGGCGAGCTTGCGCGGCACCAGGAAGTTGCGCAGGTAGCCCGGGGAGACATCGACGATCTCGCCGCGCTCCCCGAGCGTCTCGACCGGCTGGAGCAGGATTGCCTGGGCCATCAGCCAGTCCCCAGTCGCCAGTCGCCAGTCGCCAGGACTCGGGCCTGGGCCGCGCGGCGGGATCGGTTGGTCATCGTTCCCCCACGTACGGCAGTAGGCCGAGCTCCCGGGCACGCTTGACCGCCCGCGCGAGCTGCGCCTGGTGGCGGCGGCACGCGCCGGTGACGCGGGAGGAGCGGATCTTGCCCTTGTCGCTCACCGCACGCCTCAGCCCCGTCACGTCCTTGTAGTCGACGGAGTCGACCTTGTCCCGGCAGTACGGGCACGGCTTTCGCCGCCCGCCGCCGGGCGCGCCCCTCCTGTCTCGCCGCCGCCGATCACGGCCGCTGCTGCCACGCTGTTTCGCCACTGCTGCCGCTGTCCTCCAGGTCTAGAACGGGATGTCGTCGTCCGAGCCCCCGGTACCTGCAGGCGCCTGCTGAAAGTCACCAGTGTCCGCCGGCACGTCGCTCTGGGGCGTGAAGCGGCCACCGTTCTCGGCGCCCTCCCGGGACCCGAGGAACTGGACGGAGTCGGCGATGATATCGACCGACTGGCGCTTGTTGCCCTGCTTGTCCTCCCACTCGCGCCACTCGAGGCGGCCGTCGACGGCCACCGGACGGCCCTTCTGGAGGTAGGTGGCGCAGTTCTCGCCCTGCGCCCCCCAGACGGTCACGTCGAAGTAGTTGGGCTTGTCCTTCCACTCGCCGGTCGAGGGTTCCTTGCGGCGGGTGTTGCAGGCCACCCGAAGGCTGCATACGGAGGTCCCGCCGGGCGTGTTGCGGAGCTCGGGGTCGCGGGTGAGGTTCCCCGTGAGGACGACCCTGTTGATGTTCGTCGCTGCCATTCAAGTCCTTCCTTCGGCGTCTGCGGACGGCTCTGTGGGCTGTCTGGCGAGGGTACAGAGAGGGTCGGTCAGCGAGGGCAGGCCGTGACGCGAAGTTGCAGCAACGTCCGTGAGTTTTCAGAGAGACGTTACGCAGTTAGGGCGTGGGCGCGTCGGCCGCCGCCCGGGCGGCCACCCTGCCGTCCGGCTCGCGCTCCTCGCGCTGCCTGGGCGCCTGGTCGCGCGGCGGCGGGGGCGGCGGCGAGCCCGGCTTGAGGCGGATGATCCGGAAGCGCAGGACGCCGTCCATGATCCTCAGGCTGTGCCGTAGCCGCTCGAGGAGGTCATTGTCGCCCTCGAACTGGAAGAGGCGATACTCGGCCTCCGCGTGATGGTCGATCTCGTAGGCCAGCTTGCGCACGCCCCACTCGTGGACGTCGAGCATCTCACCCTGCGAGCCGATTAGCTTCTCGACCTCGACGACCGCGGACGTCCGCCGCTCCTCCGGGGCGTCGGCGTCGAGCAGCACCATCAGGTCGTAGGCGCGGGCCATCGAGCGGGGGACGATAGCAACGCGGCAAGAGGCCCAAGTGACCAAAGAGTTCCCGAGGCGAGGGGCGAGGAGCCGCCGGCAGGCCGCTTAGCGAGGGGTGGCACGGCGGCGGGCACGCGGCGGCCCGGCGCTCCTGCGCCGGGTGCGATGGGGCAACCTGGGACGGCTGGCCGCGCTGCTCGCCGCCGCCGCGATCGCGGTGGGGCCGCGCGGCTGCCGCGAGCGGCACGCCGAGGAGAGGGAGACCGAGCCTCGTGTCGCGCTGCCGGCCGAGCCGCCGCTCGTGCAGCGGCGGCCTCATCTCACGGTCAGGCGGCGTCCTGCGGGGCGTCGGCCGGGACCAAGGCACCGACGTCCGCACCGGGCGCGCTCGGGACTGCAGCAAAGCGGGCGCTCGCCGGCACGACCGGTCCTGCGTGCGGGGGTTCTGCCGCCCGCCCGGGTCGCGCGTTTGTCGCGGGCGCCGGGGCCGGCCCCGGCTCGACAGAGGCTGCCGGCCCCGCCCCCGGCTCGACAGAGGCTGCCGGCGCCGGCCCCGCAGCTGCCGGAGGTGGCACGGCCAGTCCCGCCTCGACCGGCGCCCGTTCCCGTCAGGCCGGCACATGGTGAGTTCACGCCCGATCCCGGGCCCTAGGCGAGGTGAGGGCGGGATACGGCGTCCGCCGGACCAAGCTGCACTGGGAAGTCTTGGGGGAACGCGGCGACAATCCAGACTAGGAAGGCACCGGCGCGCGGCCCTTGCGCTTGGCGTCGATGTCAGCGAGCTGGTCATCGACCCAGTCGCCCGGGTCGCGCGACGTGACTATGCGCTTCAGGCCCTGAGCACGCCATGCGCGTTCGTCCGCATCCATGGTCAGGGCCCGGTGGATGGCGTCGGCCTGCTCCTGGACGTCGAAGGGGTTGACCGAGAGCGCGAAGTCGGCCAGCTCCTCGTGGGCGCCCGTGTTCTCGCTCAGCAGGGACACGCCGTTGCGCTCGTTCACCAGCGGCCCCTCCTTGGCGATCAGGTTCATACCGTCGAACATCGCGTTGACCATGAGCAGGTCGTAGTGCTTGTAGGCGGCGATCGCCTCCGCGAGGTTCTCGCGCAGGCGCAGCTCGATCGGCATCCAGTCGGGCGTCCCGTGACGGTGGTTCACCACGGCAACGAGCGCCTCGATCCGCTCCAGGTACTCGGCGTACTCGGTGACGTCCTGGCGCGACGGGATCAGGTGGGCAATGAAGGTGACGTTCTCGTGGAACTCGGTGTGCTGCTCGAGGAAGAGGTCGAATGCCGTGAACCCGCGCAGGACGTTCTTTGACAGGTCCGCGCGGTCGACACGCAGGATCACGTGCTCGCGGCGACGACGCAGGATCTCCCGCTCGTACTCGAGCACGGCCGGCTGTTGCGCGCTTCGATGGAAGCTCTCGGCGGAGATGGGGAGCGGGTACGCGCGCACCCACACGTCGCGGCCCTCGAAGTGCACGATCCCCAGCTCCTCGTCCACGTCGAGGTCGAACAGCTCTCGGCAGCAGAGCAGGAAGTTGCGCTTGTAGGATCGGGTGTGGAAGGAGACGATGTCGTTCGACAGGATCCCTTCGTAGATGTCCTCCCGTATGTCGCTGGGCAGGACCCGCCACGCGTCCGGTTGGGTCCAGGGAATGTGGACGAAGTGGTGCAGGAAGAGGTCGGGCCGCTCCTGACGGATGAACTTCGGCGCGACGTAGAGGTGGTAGTCGTGCAGCATCACCACGGCGTCGGCGCTGGTCGAGGCCTCCTCCAACACCGCCTCGGCCAGGTCATGGTTGATCGCGCAGTAGCCCTCTTCGTAGGAGTTGACCTCGTGGCGCCGGATGTCCGGCGCGTTCGAGAGGTCCCATAGGTAGTGCTGGATGAACCAGAGCAGGGGGTTGGCCACGACGTTGTAGAAGGCGTCGTAGGCCTCCGGATCGCTCTCCACCAGCCGGACTCGGTAGACGAGCCCGTCGAGCTTCACCTCGAAGCTCTGCCGGCCATGCTCGCGGCTGGCCTCCACGTCCTCCTCGGTCATCGCCGACGCCACCCAGATCGCCTCACGGTGCTCCACCAGCCCCGTGAGCGCTGTCACGAGTCCCCCGCCCCCGCGTTTGGGGACGAGCGCTCCGTCGTCTCCCCGCTCGAATGTGGCCGGCCCCCGGTTGGAGACAAGGATCAGCGGAGACCTCATGATCGCTCCTTGAAGATACGCAGCCAGTCTCGGAGCAGGCGCGGGGTCAGGAAGTGCTTGCGCACGTGCTCCTTGCCCGAGCGCCCGAGCTGCCTGCCCAGGTCCGGGTCGCGCAGTATCGCGACCGCGCGCTCGGCGCACTGCTCGGGCGAGGACACGAGGTATCCGGTCTCGCCGTCCTGCACCTGGAGCGGGATGCCGCCCACGGCGCCGCCGATGAACGGCCGGGCCTTCCACAGCGCCTCCGTCACCGTCAGCCCGAAGCCCTCCCGCGTGGACTTCTGGATCGCGACGTCGGACTGCGACTGGAAGGCGTTCACCTCGATCGCTCCCACGTTGTTGAGGTTGTTGAGGATGTAGATGTCCGGGTCGCCGTCGGCGTACGCCATCGTGCTGTTGAAGAACTCCCAACCCTCCGGGTCGTCGGTGGCCATCGAGCCGACCAGGGCGAGCTGGACGTCGGGCACCTCCTCCTTCATCCGGCGGTAGGCGTCGATCACGCCGACCGGATCCTTCCAGGGGTCGAAGCGCGACACCTGGCAGACCATCCGCCGGTCGACGTCGATGCCGAACTGGTCGCAGACGAAGGCGGCGTCCTCTGGTGAGAGCTGCATGTTCTTCGGCGACAGCGGATCGATCGCCGGCGGGCAGATGTGCACCTTCCCGGCGCCGTTGAGCCCCGCGGGCACGTACTGCTGCACGTGGTAGACGGAGGCGTCGTACTCGCGCACCAGCGGCACGAAGCGCTGGACGACCCCCGGGTTCGGCTCCGAGAGGTCGATGTGGCAGCGCCAGATCCACGTGCGCGCCTTCTCCGGGACGTGCTTGCGGATCGCGCACGGCTGGGGATCGTGGACGATGATCACGTCCCAGCCCCCGGCGATCTCCGTAGCGTTGAGCGCGTTATAGCGCCCGTACACCTTCCACTCCTCTTCCGTCAGCGCGGTGGGGGCACCCTGGAGCGCGTTGTGGAGGCGCTTGGTCGCGTTATAGAACTCCTCGCGGCCCAGCATCACCTGCCAGTCGGCGTCGATTCCGACATCGAGCATCAGCGGGACTAGCGTGTAGAGGATCTCCGAGACGCCGCCGCCGAACGCGGTGGCGGAAAGGTGCAGCACCTTCAGGCCCTTTAGCTCGTCAGCGAGCTCCCTGATCTCGGCTATCAGCGCCCGGCCGGCCAGGTGGGTGTAATCGGCCAGGCTCTTATGGCCTACCGCTACGGGCTGGAGCATTGGGTCAGCCTGCGCCCAAGTACTTGACGAGCTGGGTGCGATGTTCGCCGAAGTCGCACTCGTCGACCGTTGCGTCGATGATGGCGCGCCCGAGCTCCTGCTCGACAGCCGAGACTTCGGTCGGCGGGCCCTCCAACTCGAGAATCAGCCGGTCCTCGAGCAGCCGGAAGGCAAAATTGAGCCGGCCCTCCTGCTCGTCGGGGCGGGCGTCGTCCACGTAGTCGTTGGCCGCCTCCGTGACCGCGAGCTTGAGGTCTGCGACCTCGTCGGCGGACAGAGGCGTCAGGCGACAAACGGCCGAGAGCGCCAAGCGGGCGAGAACCAGATGGTCGGGCCTCGCGGGAATTGTCAGAGAGACGTCGCGTCCTTCGGTCACCTGCGGGGACTGCGCTCGCACGCCGGGAGCCTACCCGGAAACACGCCGCACCCCATCATGAACACACGCCAGGACGCGCTGGTGCAAAGCCGCGTTCGAAGCCGCCACAACCGACATCTGAAACTCGGCCGCGGCACCCAAAAGCGGCCGATCGGCGAGGGAGCGGCCGTAGGCGTCGGTCACCTCTGCGCCGGCCTCCTCCAGGAACAGCACAGCGGCAGCGAGATCGTACGGAGAGTTGTTCAGCACGGCCCCGCCGCCCACCCGCTCGAACTCCTCCCGCATGCCGGGGACGTCGGCGACCAGGCGGGGCCCGGGCTCCACGTAGGCGTCGAGCTGGCCGGTCACGATGCGCGTCATGTCGAATGAGGCCGCGCCGAGCTCGAAGGTCGCGCCGCCCACCGACGAGGCGTCGATCAGGTCGGCGAGCACCTCGGCGGTCGGGCGCGCGGGGCGGCCTCGGAAGCCGTATGTCCAGAACATCCTCTCGAGCCGGTCGTTGGCCGACAGGCGCACCGGGGGCGACTCGACCAGCCCCGCGCCGCGCTCCGCCAGGAAGACGACCCCCGACGGGATCTCCACCACGCAGCCGACACTGACGTCACCCATCGTCACGCCGTCCCGCAGCGGCGCGGCCGCCACCGAGACGCAGCACGCCTCGAGGCCGGCGAGAGCCGGCCGGGTGCCGTCGATCGGGTCCACCACGAGCACTGCCGAGGCGTCATCCGAAGGGGTGACGAGCCCCCGCTCCTCCGACCGCGGGCGCTCGCTCCGCCACGAAGCGCTCAAGCGTCCGCTCGGCCTCCTCGTCGATTGCGAAGGTCACGTCCCCACCTGCGGCCTCGTCGTCGTGCGCCCGGGCGGCGTGGGATCCGAGGTGGGGCAGGACCTGCTCGCGCAGCACCAGCGCGAGCTCGCGGACGAGCTCTTCCACTACCCCTCTGGCGGTCGCGGCGCCCTCGGTGCCGGCCGCTCGCGGACGCGCCGCCTCACGGTCGCGACCGCGGCGACTCGCTTGGCCGCTTGTCCAGCTTCACGTTCACGGTGCGATGGTCGTGTCCGCGCACCACGTCGAGCTCCACCTCGTCCCCCGCGCTCTTCGCGCTGATCAGGTCGGCCAGATCATCGCTGCGGCTGAGCTTGTGCCCGTCGACGGCAACGATCACGTCGCCGTCCTTGGGAATTCCCTCCTCGCCCTGGAAGTCGATCTTGTCGCCACCCGCCTTCAGGCCGGCGTCGTCGGCGGGACTTCCGTCCTGCACGTCCACGATGAGCGCGCCGTCGCGAACGTCCAGCCCAAGCCGATCGGCGAGCTGGGGGTACAGAGAGCGGCTGGTCACCCCCAGGAATCCGTAGTCGACCTTGCCGCTAGTCCGCAGCTCGCGCACGGAACGACGGACGGCATCGACCGGGATCGCATAGCCCACTCCCTCCCCGCCGCCGGAGGTCGATCTGATCTGGGCGTTGATGCCCAGCACCCTGCCCCTCGCGTCGAGCAGCGGACCGCCCGAGTTGCCGGGGTTGATCGCCGCGTCGGTCTGGATCGCGTTGCCGATCTGAAAGGCGGTCAGTGACTCGATGTTGCGGTCGAGCGCCGAGATCACGCCGACGGACAGCGACTGCTGCTCCCCGAACGGGCTCCCGATCGCGGCCACCGGCTCGCCCACCCTCAAGTGCCCCGAGGAGCCGAGGCGGAGCGGCGTCAGGGAGAGGCCCCTGGGGTCCACCTTGAGCAGGCCCACGTCCGCGTTCGGGTCGGCGCCCACGATGTCGGTCTTCACGCGATTGCCGTCCGAGAACTCCACGAAGACCTGCTTTGCCTTGCGCGTGGGAGCCGCTCGCCCCTCACCGGCCGGGTTCCGTCCTTCGGTCACCACATGCGCGTTCGTGGCGACGTAGCCATCGCCGTCCAGCACGAACCCCGATCCCTGGCCGCCCTCGCCGTCACCCCTGCTGAGCAGCGATCCACCATCGAACAAGGAGATGACCGTGACCACGCCAGGTGAGAGCCGGTCGTATATCTCGCCCGCGTCGAACCCGCCCTTCTTGCCGATCTGCTCGACCACGTTGACGCGGGTCGTCTCGACCTTGCGCGGTCCCTCCGCCTGCCTGCCGTCGCCCCCACCGCAGGCGGCGAGGCCGAGCGCGAGGCCCGCGACGATGACGGCGCACAGCCGCCTCAAGCCGCGTCTCCGTCGGGGCTTGGCAGCTCCAGCCTGAAGGTCGTGGCGCCGGCTTGGGAGGAGAGCGTGATGCGGCCCTGCATGCGCTCGGCGAGCTCCTGGGCGATCGCCAGGCCCAGCCCGGCTCCGCGGGCCGCGTCCCCGGTGTAGAAGCGCTCGAACACGTGTGAAACGGCGCCGTCCCCGACGCCCGGGCCGGTATCGGCCACCGTGAGCTCGGCGGCCCCGTTGTGACGTTCGGCGCTCACGGTGACTTCTGTTCCCTCCGGTGTGTGCCGGAGCGCGTTGTCGAGCAGGATACGCATGATCTGCGCGACCCGCTCCGGGTCGCACGTAACCGCGACTCCGTCCTCCGGCAGCTCCACCTGAAGCTCGGTTCCGTGCTCGCTCAGCGCCGGCTTGAACTCGCCGACTACTGAGCGCGCGAGCTCCGAGAGATCCACTGCCTCGCGCTCGAGCTCCACCGAGCCGGCGTCGAGCCGCGAGAGGTCGAGCAGGTCCACGGAGAGCTTCTGCAGGCGGGCGACCTGCTCGCCCATCGTCTCGAGGAACTCCCGCCGCGTGTCCTCGTCGAGCTCCTCATCCTGGAGCAGCTCGACGAAGCCGGCAAGCGAGAAGATCGGGGTGCGGAGCTCGTGGGAGGCCGTGGCTACGAACTCCTTGCGCGCCACGTCGACCTGTCGGAGCTTCTGCTGCATCTCGTTGAAGGCGCGCGTCAGCTGTCCCAGCTCGTCCTCGGAGTCGACCGGCAGAGGGTCGATGAAGCACCCCGTAGCGACCTGCTTGACGCTTCCCTCCAGCCGCCGCACGCGCCTGGCGAGCGCATGCGCCACGAAGTAGCCGCCTATGAGCGCTACGAGGAGCGCGACCGCGGTCGCGAGGAGGACGCGCTCGCGAACGAACGAGACGGTCTCCGCCACGTCGCCGAGGTCGCGGGAGTAGAGGGCCACCCACCCGGGTTCCCCCCGATAGTCGATCGGCTGGGCGACTTGGCCCACCTCCACGCCGTTGAGCTCGCCGAACCCTGTCGTCACCCGCCGCTTCTCGACCGCCCGACGCGCGATCGCCGGCTGGGAAGGCACCTCCCGCTCCTCGCCGGAGTCCGAGAGGACGAAGAAGCGGAGCGAGCCCTGTTCGCCCGACCCGGTGAGCGACTGCTGGATGCTCAACAGCGTCACCCTGGAGTCCGTGGCCTCGGCCGCCGCGCGAACGCGCCGGTCGACGATCGGGGCCGGAACGTCTCGGCCGATCAACGCCGAAAAGCGCTCCTGCGTTCCCTTGGCGGCGCGCTTGAGGTCGGCGAGCTTCTGGTCCTTGAGGTTCGACTCGAGCTGCGGCACCACCACGAAGTAGATGACCGAGAAGGCGAGCGCGGTGATCCCGAAGAAGAGAAGGAGGAGCTTGTTGCGGAGCGACGGCCTCGTCATCGGTCGCGGAACCGGTATCCCACGCCGCGCACCGTCAAGATCAGCTCCGGGTGACGGGGATCCCGCTCGAGCTTCTCGCGCAGGTGGCGGATGTGGACGTCCACGGTGCGCGGGTCCCGGTAGGACGAATCACCCCAGACTCGCTCGAGCAGCATGGTCCGGCTGAAGACGCGCCCTGGGCTGCGTGCAAGCGCCGCCAGGATCTCGAACTCGACGTAGGTCAGGCGCACCGGCTCCCCGCGCACCTCGACCTGGCGTTTGTCGAAGTCGACCCGCAGATCGCCCTCCTCGATCGGCTCCTCCTCTAGGTCCTGGCCGCGGCTCAGCTCGGCGCGGCGAAGGACGGCCTTCACCCGGCTGCGGAACTCGCGCACCGAGAAGGGCTTCGTAATGTAGTCGTCGGCGCCGAGCTCGAGCCCGAGGACCTTGTCGATCTCCTCGGTCTTGGCGGTCAACATGATGATCGGCACGGTGCTTCGCGCGCGGATCTGACGGCAGACGTCGAAGCCGTCGACCTTGGGGAGCATCACGTCGAGGACGACGAGGTCGAACTCGTCGTCGCGAAGCCGGTTCAGCGCTTCCCGGCCGTCGAGAGCCGAGACCACGTCGTAGCCCTCCTTGCGAAGCGGATAGGCGAGGAGCTTCTGGACCGAGTGCTCGTCGTCCACGAGCAATATGCGGGGTGCCGAAGCCTGCAACCTTCAAAATTGTAGGTTGGCGAAGTGACCGCCCAGTGATCGAGCCGCGGGTCTACCGGGCTGCGTTCGTGCCCGCCCTGCTGATCCTCGTGCTCGCGGCCTTCTCCCTGGAAAGCCGGCCCCGGCCGCTCCCTCAGGGCCTGGCCGCGGACGTCCTCTTCGATGGCAATCTCGCCGGCGAGGCCGCCGCGCAGATCGCCGAGCGTCGTCCAGACAGGAGAGCGGGCACCATTGGCGACCTCCGCATGGCCGAAGACGTGGCCGCCGGGCTCTCGAGCCGCGGCTTCAACGTCGAGCGCCGGCGCTTCGCTCGCGACGGCAAGGACCTGGTCAACGTCATCGGCAGCCGGGCCGGCCGCTCGCGACGCCAGATAGCGATCGTGGCCGCACGCGACGGCTCGGGCATCCCGGACGCGATCGGGAGCGCAGCGGACACCGCCGCGCTGCTCGAGTTCGCGCGCGTGTTCGAGGGTCGTCCCACGCGCAAGACGCTGGTTCTCGCCTCCGTCGACGGGTCGACGCTAGGAGACGCCGGCGCGGAGAAGCTCGTCGACGAGCTGGGCGACCCACGGCTGACGGACGCGGTCCTCGTGATGTCGGATCTCGCCTCCGAGCGGGCTCGGGGACCGTTGATCGTGCCCTGGTCGAGCGACACGCGCCGCACGGGCATCGGCCTTCAGCGCACGGTCGCCGATTCGGTCCATCAGGAGCTCGATCGGCGAGTGGGAGCCACCGGCGTGTTCGGGCAGGGCGCCCGTCTGTCGTTCCCGATCGGCATCGGGGCCCAGGGCGTGCTGCTCGAGAACGACTTCGATGCGGTGCGCATCTCCGGCAGCGGCGAGCTCCCGCCCGATGGGCCGGACGGCGTGAAGGAGATCGACGAGGACCGCCTCGGCGGCCTCGGTCGCGGGGCGCTGCGGACGGTAACCGCGCTCGACCAGGGACGGCCCCCGGAGCGGGGACCTGGAAGCTACGTGGCCGCGGTGAGCCAGGTGCTGCCGGGCTGGGTCATCGCGCTGCTCGCCCTGGCCTTTCTCGTCCCCGCGGTCATCGCCGTCGTGGACGCGTTCGCTCGGGCGCGCCGGCGCCGCGAGCCTGTGAGGAGGTGGTTTCGCTGGCTCGGGCTCTCTCTCGGTCCGCTCCTCGCGGGCCTCGCCCTGGCCGGCCTACTCGCTCTCGTCGGCGCCACGCCCGAGCCGCCCGCGGCACCCGCCGCACCGGAGGACTATCCGCTCGACGGCTCGGCGGTGGCCGTGCTTCTCGGAGTCGCCGCCCTGGTGGTGATCCTGAGCTTGGCGGGTCGGCTCCTCGCGCTGCGCTCGACGCCGGGCCTCTCCGACCGATCGGCACCCGGGGCGGCGGTGGCAGCCTCCCTCACGACCTGCGCAGCCACGCTCGCTCTTTGGGTGCTCAACCCGTACGCCTGCCTTGTGATGCTGCCGGCCGCGCACCTGTGGATGCTCGCCACTCTCTCCGAGCCCGCGCCGCCGCGGCGGGCTCGTGTCGCGTTGGTGGGACTCGGGCTTCTGCCGTCCCTGCTCGTGGCGATCTACTGGCTCGTGGCGCTGTCGGTGGATCCCGTCAGCGGCGCCTGGTACCTCCTGCTGCTCGTGACCGGCGGGGCGGTCGGGCTCCCCACGGTGCTGATCGGCTGCGTCCTGCTCGCGACGCTGCCACTGGTCGTGTCGATCGCGCGCTCCGGCCCCGGCGAGCCCGCCGAGCAGCTAGAGGAGCGCCCCAAGGTCTACGGACCGGGCGCCTACGCGGGACCCGGCTCGCTCGGGGGGACCGAGTCTGCCCTCGGGCCGCGCTCATGAAGCAGTCGCCAGTCGCCAGGCGCCAGGTGTGGGCGCCAGGCTCCAGTCGCCAGGGCCTGTGCCCGACGCCCAGCTACCAGCTCTGCCAACTGCCAACCGCCAACTGCCAACCCAGCGGGCAGCGACCCGTGCCCGGCCCGCGCTCGTCAAAGGTGATCGAAGCCGCTCAGGCCCGTGCGGACGGCTCCGCCGGGGTCGAGCAGCGCGACCCCGCTGCCGGCCCGGGTCCCACCCACCCAGGTCAGCGGAGCGCCGGCCCGGGCAGCGGCCTCCTCCGCGGCGTCGCGACGCTCGTTTGCGAACGTGACGAGCAGCTCGTAGTCGTCGCCTCCCGTCGCCGCGAGCGCCGACGCTTCCATTCCCGCCGCTTGCGCCACCTCCGCTACCCCCGCCGCAATCGGAAGCTCGGCCAGCTCCAGCCGTAGCTCGGTCGCGCTCAGCCGGGCTACGTGCCCGGCGTCCGTGGCCAGCCCGTCGCTCAGGTCGATCATCGCGGAGGCCCCGGCGGCAGCGAGCGCCCTCCCTGCCGCCAGCCGCGGCTCGGGCCGGCGATGACGCCGCACGAGCACCTCCTCCTGGAGCGTCCCGGCACCCGCGCCGCGCAGGAGGAGCAGGCCCGCCGCGGACGCGCCGAGCGTCCCGGTCACCCCGACGAGCTGGTCGGGGCGGGCGCCGTCGCGTCCCACTAGCCGGTCCTCGCCCTCGGCCCAGCCGGTTACCGAGACGGTCACCACGAGCGCCGAGGCCGCTATGAGGTCGCCGCCGGCAAGCGTCATCTCGCTGGCGGCGGCGAGCTGGTCCATGCCGCCGACCAGCTCGAGGACTGCTTCCCTGTCGAACCACCCGGGCAGCGTCAGCGACACGTAGACCTCGCCGGGGCCGGCCCCCATGGCCGCGAGGTCGGAGAGGGCCTGGGCGAGCGCCTTCCAGCCGACGTCCGCCGGGCTGTGAGTCGACAGCTCGAAGTGCACCCCCTCGGCGATCGAGTCGATGGACGTCACCGCGAACGGCCGCGAGCGCACGACGGCCGCGTCGTCGCCGATCCAGCGCACGATCCTCTCCCCGCGCACCTTCGAGGCGCGCTCGATCGCCTGGATCAGGTCGAACTCCCGTATGGGCGGACCCTACCGCCGGGGTACAGTCTCGTCCGTGGCGACCGGAGGGAGGGCAGAAGGCCCGCGCACGCTCCTGGAGCGAGCCGGCAGCACCGTGGCCTCGATCGGCCAGGTCAGCCCCAAGCATCCCGTCACCAGGTTCGCTCTTCAGTGGGGGGTCGCCGCCCTCATCTTCGGCTTCCTGATCTGGTTCGTCGTCCGCCAGTGGAACAAGCTGCCGGACTTCGACTGGCGCTTCGCGCCCGGCTGGCTAGCGCTGTCGGCGCTGGCTGTGGCCGCCTTCTACTTCCTGCAGAGCGAGTACTGGCGGCTGATCCTCCACCTACTCGGGGAGGACATCCCGGCTCGCCCGGGGCGGGCCGTTTGGGGCAAGTCGCTGCTCGCGCGCTACGTGCCGACCAACGCCCTGATGGTCGTCGGCCGGGTGGTGATGGCGGAGCGCTATGGCGTCTCCAAGCGGGTCTGCCTGGCAAGCATCGTGTACGAGCTCGTACTGGGCTTCGGCACGGCCGTGATCGTGGGCGCGTACTTCGTCATCAAGCTTCCGTCGCTCCAGGACCAGGCGGCGCGCTGGGCGATCCTGGCTGTGATTCCCGCGGTACTCGTGGTACTCCACCCGCGGGTGTTCGGCCCCGTGGCGAACTACGGGCTCCGGAAACTCGGTCGGGAGCGCCTACCGCAGACGCTGCCGTTCGCGCGCGTGGTGCAGGTGGCGTTCCTGTACATGGTCTCCTGGGCGGCGATCGGCCTGGGGGTGTTCGCGTTCGCCTCCGCCTTGCAGTCGCTGGACCTCTCCGACTTCCCCTACATCGCGGCGGCATACCCGGTGGCGTTCTGCGTTGCGGTCCTCACGTTCCTCGTGCCGAGCGGCCTCGGGACCCGCGACGCCGCCCTGGCGACCGCCATGACCGCCGTCCTGACCGGCACGGTGGCGACGGCGATCGCGGTTGCCTTCCGGATCTTCCAGACGGCGATCGAGCTCGTGTTCGTGGCGGCGGTGGCGGGGTTGGGGCGACGGGCCGGTCGACCCCAGCCCTACACGATTGATTCTGCGGCGCGCCTGGTCCCAGAGGGGCGCGCCGACAAGGAGGACGAACCGGCCGGTTAGGTCGCTAGCCCTAACGCTGCGGTTCGACGGCCCCGCCGCCGCCTTTCCCCTTGCCCTTATCGCCGCCGCGGCCACCACCGGTGCTCGGAGGTGACGAGGGCGGCGGGCTGACCTTCGGCGCCGGCTGGGGCGGCGCCTCGTACAGGCGCGGGTCGTAGCCCTGGCTGCCGCCGCCGCCCTGGCTGCCGCCGGTCGAGCCGGTGCCTCCGCCACCCGAGGGCGACGACCTGTAGCCGTAGTCGTAGTTGGACTTCGGGTAGTTACCGCCCGAGCCCCGACCGCCCGTGCTCGCGTAGCGGCCGAAGAAGGGCGAGAACGGGACGCGGTGCTTTGGCTGCGGGAAGTCGCTGCAGTCAGGGCCCTTGGCGACGGTCATGTAGTTGTGCCAGATGGATGACGGGTAGGACCCGCCCTGCACCCCGGGCATCGCGACCAGCGCGTTGGCGTACCCCATCCAGACGGCCGTGGAGAGCTTGGGCGTGTAGCCCACGAGCCAGGCGTCGTTGTAGTTGTCGGTGGTGCCTGTCTTGGCGGCGGCGGGGCAGCCGATGTTCCCGCGGACGGCGGTGCCCGACTTCATGTTCTGCTTGAGGATCTTGGTGACCTCGTATGCGACGCCGTCGGAGAGCACACGCTTGCGGCGCGGCTTGCCCAGGTCGTCGGACTTGCCGTCCGGGAACACCACTCTCTTGATCGCGATCGGCTCGTTCCGGATGCCGCCTGAGGCCAGCGTCGCATAGGCGTCCGCCATCTCGAGCGGGGACACGCCAAGCCGCAGGCCGCCCAAGCCCTCGGCGGGAAGCCCGTCGAGGTGGGTCTTGATGCCCATCATCTTGGCGGTCTCTCGCACCGCCTTGGGGCCGACGTCGATGATGAGCTGCGCGTAGACGGTGTTGTCCGACTTGAGCGTCCCTTGGACCAAGTTCATCGTGCCGCCGTAGGTGTTGCTGTAGGTCTTCACCTTCCAGGGGCCGTAGCGCGGCAGGTTCAGGTTGAGCGGCTTGGACACGTAGCTCGTGCGTGTCGGGTCAATCCCCTTCCGTATGGCGGTGGTAAGGACGAACGTCTTGAAGGCCGAGCCGGGCTGGCGGTGGCCCTGGGCGGCGAGGTTGAAGGTCCGGTCCTTGTACGCGCCGCTCGAGGCCATGGCCCGGATGTAGCCGTTCGCGGGATCGATCGAGACGATCGCAGAGGCCGGGCCTGGGTAGCCCGCCAGCACGCCGTCGATTGCGTTGCGCGCCTCGTTCTGCAGCTTCGGGTTGATCGTCGTGTAGATCTTCAGCCCGCCGCGGCGGTAGACGCCGACTCCGTAATGCTCGATAAGCCTGTCCTGGACATAGTCGAAGAAGTAAGGCTCGCGGCGGCGGGTGTATCGGGTGCCGCGCTTGAGCCCGAGCTTGGCTTGGGATGCCCTTGTCGCCGAAGCCCGCGAGAGCAAGTGGTTCTCCACCATCTTGTCCAGGACCTCGTTACGACGCTCGAGGGCCGCCGTGGGATTGTGGAATGGGTTGTATCGGGAGGGCGCCTGCGGCATTCCGGCCAGCGTCGCCGCCTCCGGGAGCGTCAGGTCCCTGGTGTGCTTGTTGAAGAAGGTCTCGGCCGCGGCCTCTACGCCGATCGCGGTGCGCCCACCCAGCGTCCCGTACGGCACGTCGTTGAGGTAGTTCTTGAGGATCCAGCGCTTGGAGTGCTTCCTCTCCAGCTCCGAGGCGAGCTTGGCCTCGCGGATCTTGCGGGCGACGGTGCGCTTCGGATCCTTGATGTAGAGCGCACGCACGAGCTGCTGGGTGATGGTCGAGCCGCCCTGGACGGTCTCACCCGACTCGACGTTCTTGATGCCTGCGCGGACGATCGCGCCGTAGTCCACGCCCTTGTGCCTGTAGAAGCGCTCGTCCTCGATGGCGACGGTGGCGCGCCGTAACGCCGGGGTCATCTCCCTCCAGGGGATCGGCGTTCGGATCTCGTCCGACTGGACGTACCCGAGGCGGGATCCGTCCGCCGCGTAGATGACCGAGGTCGCCCCCTTGTTCTCGGGCTTCAGCTCGCTCAGATCCGGCGCCGTGGCGGCGACCGCAAGGACGTATCCCGCCACCGACAAGAGAGCGATCGCGACGGTGATTCCCACCACTCCGAGGGCGAGCGCCGCCGCGCTGCGCCGGCCGCCACGCCGCCGACGTCTTTGCTGTCTCTGGCGGTGGGTCATCCCTGGTAGCGCTCCCGCGCCGCGGGGAGGATCGGCGGCGGCGCTAGGAAGCGTCGACAGAGGATAGTCCCTCCTCCCTAAGCCGGCGCAGCCATTGCCGCCGCAGCCGCGCCGCCACCTCGCCGCTGTCGCGAGCGTTCACGGCCCAGGCCTTGGCGGTCAAGCGGACACCGTCCTTGTCCGACTCCGCGACGCTCGCATCGAGGCCCTCCTCAACGGCGACCAGCTCGAGGGCGCGTTCCACGTCCGCACCCGGCGGCAGCCAGACCGAGACCTCCACCTGGACGCGTGGGTCCACGACCGTGTGGTTGGTGATCGGGCTGGATGCGAGCCGCTCGTTGGGGATGATCAGCCGCCTCCCGTCGTCGAGCCGAAGGTACGTGTACGTGAGCCTCACGTCCTCGACCTCGCCGGTCTCGTCCTCGAAGGTGACGAGGTCGCCTATACGGATCGGTTGGGTGATCGCGAGCAGGATGCCGGCGATCGCGTTGGCCAGCGTCTGCCGGGCCGCGAAGCCCACGACCAGGCCCAGCACGGCCGAGGAGGCGAGTATCCCGGTGGCCACGCGTTTGACCGACGGGAACTGCGCCAACGCCAGGCCGATCCCCAGCACCACGATCGTGGCGAAGATCAGCCGCCGCACCAGGCGCAGCCGCGTGTCCGCGACTGGCGACAGGGAGAAGGCCTCCTGGACGCGTCGGCCTCGACGCGCCAGCGCGCGGTCGACGAGCTCGGCGACCACCAGCGAGAGCACCACGGTCGCGATCGCGGTTATCTCGTGCTGGTGGTCATCGACGAACGACGTGGCCGTGTACAAATCGGCTCCAGGCATGGCGTATGAGGCTAACTTCCGGCCGACCGCCGGCGCCCTGGTGGCGCTGCGCGGCTCCAAGGCGTTGCGAGTCGCATGGGGCGTCTTCTGGCCGACTCGGCTGGCCGTCTTCCTGGTCGCCTTCTTCGCCGCGTTGTCGCTCGGGCCTCCTGGCCAGGGCGGACTCGGGGAGCGCAACGCGGCGAGGTTCGACGAACCGGCGCTCACCGCGCCGATCGGCGGTTTTGGCGAGCTCGCGCTTTCCCCGCTCGCCCGCTGGGACTCGGTCTGGTACCTGCGGGTGGCGGATGCCGGCTATCCGGACGGCGGCGCCGAGGCGGCCTTCTTCCCCCTCTATCCGGCGCTCGCACGGGGTCTCGGCGAGCTCGGTGGCGGCTCCCGGGGAGCCGCGCTGGTGGCCGCGTACCTGCTATCCCTCGCGGCGCTGCTAGGCGCCCTCGTCTTGTTCCACCGGCTGGTAACGCTCGAGCTAGGACGGCGGCTCGCGAACCCGGCGCTGCTGCTGCTCGCGCTGTTCCCGGGCGCACTCTACTTCGGCGTGCCCTACTCGGAGAGCCTGTTCCTGCTGGCGTCCATCGGCGCGTTCTACGCGGCCCGCACGGGACGCTGGGCTTGGGCAGGCGCGTGCCTCGCCGCCGCGGCCGCCACACGCAGCGCGGGTGTCCTCTTGGTCGTCCCGATCGCGGTGCTCTTTGTGCAGGGCGTGCGTGCGGGCGGCCGCCGGGCGGACGGCGCCTGGCTCCTCCTGGGCCCCGCCGGGCTCGGCGCCTACGCGCTGTACCTGGGCCTGGCGCAGGGAGACGCGTTCGCGTTCGCCTCGGTGCAGGACTTCTGGCACCGTGACTTCGCGGGCCCGCTCGTCGGCGCCTGGGACGGCCTCGTCGCCGCCGTGGACGGCGCCCGTCAGCTGCTCTCGGGCTCGCGCGACCCCGTCTACTTCACGCGCGCGGCGGGCGACCCGTTCCGGATCGCGGGGATGAACCTGATGCTGTTCGGCTTCCTCCTGTTTGGAGTGGTCGCCTGCTGGGGCACGCTCCGGCGGCTGCCGCCGGCGTACGGCACGTGGGTGGCGGTGGCGCTCCTCGTGCCGCTGAGCTTCCCGGTCGGTCCCCAGCCACTGATGTCGCTCCCGCGCTTCCTCGCGGTGCTGTTCCCGATCTTCATGTGGCTGGCGCTCGTTTGCGACGAGCGCGGCTGGACCGAGCCGACCGCCGCCCTCTCGGCGATGGGGCTCGGCCTCTTCACGGTGCAGTTCGCCACCTGGCACTGGATCGCGTAGGTGTGTCTGTTCCCCGACCACCGCGCAGGCGGACGGCGACGGCCAGCGGACGGGCAAGTTGACGGTCCTAGCGGTCCTGCTCGACATGCTCGGGACGCTCGTGGAGCTGCGGGACCCCGTCCCGCGACTTCGCTCCGAGCTCAAGCGGCGCACGGGGGTCGACGTGGGCCGCGACGCCGCGGCGCGCGGCTTCGGCGCCGAGATCGGCTACTACCTCGAGCACCACATGGAGGGCCGCGACCGCGACTCACTGGAGGATCTGCGAGACCGCTGTGCGGAGCGGATGGAGGAGGCTCTCGGAGTGCCGGGCCTCGCGCGGGCTGACGTCCGCGCCGCGATGATGAAGTCGCTCGAGTTCGCTCCGTTCCCGGACGTACGACCCACGCTGTCGACGCTCAAGGAGCAAGGTCTGGCACGGGTGATAGCGAGCAACTGGGACTGGTCGCTGCCCCAGTGGGTGGAGCGAGCCGGCTTGAACGGCCTCGTGGACGGAGCCGCCTCGTCGGCAGTGGCGGGCGCCGCGAAGCCGGCGCCCGACGTCTTCAGGCTGGCCCTGCGGACCGTCGGCGTGAGTGCCGGCGAGGCCGTGCACGTGGGCGACTCGCTCGAGGGCGACGTCCACGGTGCAAGGGCGGCGGGGTTGCGCGCCATCCTTCTTCGGCGGCACGGCGAGCCGCCCGAAGGGGTGGAGTCGATTCGCTCGCTCGCCGAGCTGCCCTCCCTACTCTAAGAAGGCCATGGAGAGCGCCGCAACGCAGGCACCGCCGGAGCCGCCGGAGCTGCCCGAGGGCGCCGAGGCGGCGCCGCGCTGGCCGGCCTGGTACGCCGCGGCGGCTTTTTTGGTGGGAGTCTTCGCCACCTTCATGGCCGTCGGCGTCGTCGCCGCGGTGACCGGGACGACCTCCGGGAACGAGTCACCCGCGTTCACGATCATTGCCACGCTGCTCCAGGGGGCCATCTTCGCGGGGACGGCGGTGCTGTTCGCCTCCTTTACCGACAGGCCGCGCCCGTGGCACTTCGGGCTCCGCCGCACCCGGCTGTGGCCGGCGGTCGGCTGGGCCGCGCTGGGCATCCTCTCGTTCTACGTCTTCGCCGCGGCCTACAGCGCCGTCCTGCACCCGGACGCGAAGCAGAGCATCACGGAGAGCCTCGGCGCCGACGAGGGCGTCGTCGGGCTGATCGCGGCCGGGGTCATGGTGATCGCGGTTGCCCCAGCCGCCGAGGAGTTCTTCTTCCGCGGTTTCTTCTACCGGGCGCTACGCAGCCGCTTCCGGGTGATCCCGGCCGCGCTGATCGACGGCACCCTGTTCGGGGTGATCCATTACGACTTCTCGGGCGCGGACCTGCTACTGATCCTGCCGCCGCTCGCGGTTCTCGGGTTCGTGTTCTGCCTGGTCTATGAGCAGACCGGCTCGATCTACCCGACGATCGCCCTGCACTCGCTGAACAACGCGATCGCCTACGGCGTGCAGGCCGACGCCTGGGGCGTCTCACTCGTGGTCGGGCCGTTGGTGCTCGCGGCCTGCATGTTCGTTCCGCGCTTGCTCGGACCGCCCCCGCGCGCGGCCCCCGCGGTGTGATGAGCGCCGTCAGTGCGCACGGCCTCGTCAAGCGCTACGGCGAGATCCTGGCCGTGGACGGGATCGACTTCGAGGTGCCGGCCGGCGTGTGCTTCGGTTTCCTGGGCCCGAACGGAGCCGGAAAGACCACCACCATGAAGATGATCTACGGGCTCGCCGAGGTCGACGCCGGCGAGCTCTCCGTGCTCGGCTTGGACGTACGCCGCAAGCGGCGCGAGGTGAAAGCCCGCATCGGCGTGGTGCCACAGGAGCAGAACCTCGACCGTGAGCTCACGGTGCGGGAGAACCTGTACGTCCAGGCGCTCTATCACGGCTTGCCGGCCGACGGGCGCATCGACGAGCTGCTCGATTTCACGCTGCTCGCGGGGCGCGCGGACGGGAAGCCCGCAGAGCTCTCCGGCGGCATGAAGCGCCGGCTCCTCATCGCCCGGGCGCTCGTCAATCGGCCGGAACTGGTGGTGCTCGACGAGCCCACGACGGGTCTCGACCCTCAAGCTCGCCTCGCTGTCTGGGGTCTCCTCGACCGGCTGCGCTCGGAGGGGGTGACCCTGCTCGTCACCACGCACTACATGGAGGAAGCTGAGCGGATCTGCGACCGGCTCGTGATCATGGACGAGGGCCGGATCGTGACGGAGGGCGCCCCCCGCGACCTGCTCGAGCGCTTCGGAGAGCCCAACCTCGAAGGGGTGTTCCTGCGGATCACCGGGCACGGGCTGCGCGAGTGACCTCGGCGGAGCTCGTCCCCAGCGTCCCCGCCGCCAGCCGCGTCTGGCGCCGCAACCTGCGGGTCTTCTCGAAGGTCTGGAAGGGCGCGCTCCTGCCGCAGTTCTTCGATCCGCTGTTCTACCTGCTGGCGCTGGGGTTCGGCCTCGGCACCTACCTCGCCACGATCAACGGCATCCCCTACAAGCAGTTCGTCGGCGCGGGCCTGATGAGCTCCGCCGTGATGTGGGCCGCGTCGTTCGAGACGACGTGGAACATCTTCTTCAAGATGGAGGAGACCCGCCTCTACGACTCCGTGCTCGCCACGCCGGTCGAGGTGCAGGACTTGGTGCTCGCCGAGGTGGCCTGGGCGGCCACCCGGGCCGTCATCTACGGCACCACGTTCACCCTGATCGTGGCGATCTTCGGTCTGGTCGACTCGCCCTGGGCGGTGCTCACTCCGCTCTTCCTCGCGCTGGGCGGAGCCTGCTTCGGGATGCTCGGCCTGACCTTCACCTCGTTGATCCGGACGATGGACTGGTACAGCTTCTACTACACCCTCTTCATCACGCCGCTCTTCCTGTTCAGCGGCATCTTCTATCCGCTCGACCGGCTCCCGGACTGGGTGCACGTGGTGGCCTGGTTCACGCCCCTCTACCACCTGGTGGAGATCACCCGCGGCCTGGTGCTCGGTCCCGACGCGCTCTCGGTGCTGGGCAACGCGCTGTGGCTCGTCGTCGTGACGAGCGTCCTGTTCGTGATCCCGGTCAGCGCGCTCAGACGGAGGCTCGTGGCATAGTTGTGCCAGCCATGGCCCGCTCGGTCGTCCTGCTGCTGGCTCTCGCCGCAGCGGGGATGGTCGCGGGGCCGGCCGCCGCGCAGGTGCCCAGCCCGAGTAGCCTCTCGGCCACTCCAGCGGTAACACCCAATCCCGAGCCCAAGCCGGGCCGCATGTCGATCAGGCTGGCGGGCGGCCTCGCCACGCGAAAGCTGCGCTACGTGATCCGCGGGCAGCGGGTCAAGGTCACGGGTACCGTGCGCCCGTTCGTGCCCGGGCAGGTGGCCAACGTGCTCGTGCTGTGGAAGGGCAAGGTGAGCTCCAGCCAGCGCGCCGTGATCCGCCGCGGCGGCGAGGGACAGGGTCGCTTTGCGGTCCGCTTCCTGGCCCGCCGGCGAGGCCTGCTGCGGGTGGTGGCCCTGCACGAGGCGACCGCCGCCCAGATCGCCTTCAGGGCGGAGTCCAAGCGGCTGAAGGCGGTGGTGTGGCGCGCCGGCCGCGGCCGCCACGGAGTCCGGGTGCTGCTGCTCCAGCGGGGCCTCACCTCACTCGGCTATGCCGTCCCGGTCACGGGCCGTTACAACGACGGGACGGCGCGCGCGGTGCTCGCCTTCCGCAAGGTCAACCGCATGAGTCGCCGCGGCTACGCCAGCACCGGCGTGTACGGCAAGGTCTTCCGCGGCCGGGGTCGCTTCAAGCTTCGCTTTCCCCGCGCCGGCCGCCACGTCGAGTTCGACTGGTCGCGGCAGGTGGTGGTCCTGGCGAACCGCGGCCGGGCGTGGCGCGTGTTCCACGCATCGTCCGGCAAGCCGTCGACGCCCACCGTCTTCGGCACCTTCCGCTTCTACAGGGAGACGCCCGGCACCAACTCGAAGGGCATGGTCGACTCCATCTACTTCATCCGCGGGTACGCGGTCCACGGCTACCCATCGGTACCACCCTACGCTGCGAGCCACGGCTGCATCCGCATCCCGATCCCGAACGCCCGCTACGTCTACCACTGGATCCGGCTCGGGATGACGATCTTCGTCTACCGCTAGGGGCGGCACCGCGCGGGGGTGCCTCCGCGCAGCGCTTCGAGGCCCCCCGGTCCCTACTATCGGCCGCCGTGTCGTTCCGGATCGATCCGCCCTGGCTCTACGCAGTGGGCAAGCGCATGCCGCGGCTCGCGCCCGAGCCTCGACGCGCGGGCGTGGCCAGGGACCGGCTGATGCTCGGCTACCGCCGCGGCCTGCCGGCCCGGGAAGGCCGGGATTGAGCGACGCGGCCCGGGAACGGCTGGTGGCCGCGCTCCGCGAGCACGCGCTCGTGGTCGGGGAGGTGACGCTCACGAGCGGGCGCAAGGCGCAGTACTACGTGGACGCCAAGCGCGCGATCATGCGGCCGGACGGCTTTCGCGCGCTGGGTCAGCTCGTTGCGGCGGAAGCGGAAGCCGTACGCGCGACCGCGGTGGGGGGCCTGACGATGGGCGCCGACCCGGTGGCCTGCGCGGCGCTCGCGGCCGGTGTCGACGTCAAGGCCTTCTTCGTGAGAAAGGAGCGCAAGAGCCATGGGCTCCAGCGCTGGATCGAGGGCCCCGAGCTCGAGCCCCGGGAGCGCTGCCTGGTGGTCGAGGACGTGGTGACCACCGGCGGCTCGACCGTGGCTGCGATCGAGCGCCTGCGCGAGGAAGGGCTCCAGGTGGCCGGGGTCGCCTGCGTGTTGGACCGCCTGGCCGGCGGAGCGGACGCGATCCGCGCGGCTGCGGACGGCGCGCCCTTCACGGCCTTCTCCACGATCGACGACGTCTACCCTGAGCGGCCCGATCGTCAGCGGCCTTAGCCGCGCTTGAGCAACCGCCCGACCGCGCCCATCAGCTCGTCGGTGCGCTGCTCGCGCCTTCCCGTCTCCTCGCCCATCACGCAGTGGTGGGCGTGGTCGTCGAGCAGGCCGAGCGCGACCTTGTCGAGCGCCGCCTGGGCCGCCGTGATCTGGGTCAGCACGTCGATGCAGTAGCGGTCCTCCTCCACCATCCGCTGCACTCCGCGAACCTGCCCCTCGATCCGGCGCAACCGCTTGAGCAACTGCTCCCTGCTGGCGTTGTAGCCTCGTGTCTCCATATACCCCCCCATGGTATAACGCAGCCCATGTTCCCGTGCTCGACTACACCGCGGTCCTCAACTTCCTCTTCACCCTGGTCGCCGTAGCGCTCTTCCGGCTGACCACGCGTCGGAGGGTTCCAGGCGTCAGTTCGACCGAGGCGGCTGCGCACGGAACGAGCGGAGGATCCGCCTGAGCCGCGGCTCGACGAAGCGGCCCGGGAGCTTGGGATTAAAGAACACAACCGCCGCGTAGGTGACCCGCCCGGGCCGTTGGTACGCGACGACCGCGATCCGCTGGGCCCGCCTGCTCGTCCGGAGCCTCCCGGCGCCGTCGACCCGGGCGGAGCGATAGGGGATTCGCGTACGTGGCGTCTACGGGAAAGGACGGACCCCTCGAAGCTGGGCAGCGCGTCCTAGACGCGCCGTGCGTAGGCGGTCGGCGAGAGCTCACGGCCCTCCCGGCCGCGATCCGCTGCCACGGTGAGTACGAGCAGACGGTCCTTCGAACGGATCAGCGTCGCCGGGAGCACGCCCGGATCCCTCCGGCCATGCTCAGGACCCTAGCTAGATGTCCTGCCCACGGAGGTTGTGAACGCGGCTGATCGGGGGTCGGCCTCCGATTGAGCTGTGGGGTCTGCGTTCGTTGTAGTGGCGGCGCCAGTGTGGCAGGGCTCTGTTGCGGTGGCGGTGTGAGCGGTAGGCCATCCCGT
>DATFQM010000110.1:0-29878 GCA_035264265.1 Thermoleophilaceae bacterium | reverse complement strand
GGCGGGCCAGTCTTCACGGGGGCCCGGGGGCGTGAGCCCCCGGGTGGTCACACCAGGAATGGGATGAGCAAGAGCGCGACGATGTTCCCGGAGGCGGGCGGGTCGTCGTCGTTCGCGCGCCGCGCCTTCAACGAGTTCTGGTCCTTCTTCGCCGCCTGGGGCCAGATGCTCAACTACATCATCACGGTCGCGATCTCGGCCTTCTTCGTGCCCCACTACCTGGGCGTCTTCTGGTCTCCGCTGGGGGAGTCGCCGGCCGACATCGTCGCCGGCATCGGGGTGGTGGGGATCCTGGTGGCCCTCAACGTGGTGGGCGTCAAGGAGTCGGCGAGCCTGAACGTCTTCCTGGCGATCGCGGACTTCCTGACCCAGCTCGTTCTCGTGGTGGTCGGAGCGGTGCTGGTCCTCTCGCCTGACACGCTCGTGAACAACGTGGACTTCGGCACCGCCCCCCAGGTGGACGACTTCCTGATCGCGATCCCGGTCGGCATGGTCGCCTACACAGGCATCGAGACGATTTCCAACATGGCGGAGGAGGCCCGCGACTACAGTCGCACGATTCCGCGAGGGATAGGGGCAGTGGTCGCCGCCGTGTTCGCCATCTACGCCTTCCTGCCCTCGGTGGCGCTCTCGGCCATGCCCGTTCACAACGGCGAGACCGCGCTCGCGCTGTCGAAGGAAGAGGGTGGCTTCGCGGACGATCCAATCCTCGGAGTGGTGAAGAACATCGATCTGGGCGCCTTGAGCGGGGCGGCCGAGATCTACGTGGGCATCCTCGCCGCGACCATCCTGTTCATCGCGACCAACGCGGGGATGATCGGCGTCTCGCGGCTCACCTACTCGATGGGTCAGTACAGACAGCTGCCGGAGGGCCTGCGCCGGCTGCACCCCCGCTTCCGGACGCCGTACATAGCCATCGTCCTGTTCGGTCTGGTGGCGTGCATCACAATCCTCCCGGGGAAGGCCGACTTCCTGGGCACCATCTACGCCTTCGGCGCGATGCTCTCCTTCACGATCGCGCACATGGCCGTCGTCGCGCTGAGGATCAAGCACCCTGACGCCGAACGACCATGGCGAGGACCGGGCAACCTCCGCTTCCGCGGCCACGACCTGCCGCTGTTCGCGCTCTTCGGCGGGCTGGGGACCGCGATGGCCTTCGTGGTGGTCACGATTCTCAACTTCGAGACGCTGGTGGCGGGAGCGATCTGGCTGACGCTTGGCGTTACCACCTACGTCCTCTATCGGCGCCGCCAGGGCCTGCCACTCACCGAGACGCACAAGATCGTGCTGCCCAAGCCGGCGGTCGAGCACGAGGTCGAGTACGAGTCGGTGCTGGTGGCGTTCGAGGACGGTAGCTACTCGCCCGGGGCGGTCGCCACGGCCGCCCGGCTGGCGGCAAGGCGCAGGCGGGGAATCCACGTGCTGGTGACGATCACGGTGCCGCCGAACTCGCCGATCGACGCGGAGATGCCGGACGCCGAGTCTCGCGCCCAGGCCGCGATCGACTTCGCCCGCGTGCACGGCGGCCGGCGGGTGACCGGGCACCCGGAGAAGGTCCGGCCCGGGCAGGCGGGACGTCGGATCGTCGAGGAAGCAAGGGAGATCAACGCGCGCGCCATCGTGATGACGCTGCCGCCCCGGCGCACGGGGTCGAGCCTGTTCGGCAAGACGCTCGAGACCGTGCTCTCCGAGCGCCCCACCAGAGTCATCATCGACGCCTCCCGCGGGCGGCCCGAAGTGCCGGAGGCAGCCTGAGCTCGGGACTACGATGTTGGGCGTGCAACGCGCCTACATCGCGTCGACCCGCACGCTCAGCGCGCTGCTGCTGATCCTCGGCGTGGCCATGGTGGTGACGGCGCTCGCCCGCGGCGGAGGGGCGCTGGCCATCGGCGTGGTGGTGGGGGTGCTCTTCGCCCTGCTGGGCGCGGCGCGCCTGTGGCTCGCGCGCGGCGGACCGCGGTGAGGGGCGGGGACGGACGCGCGCCCCCGGCGGCGGTGCGCGTCCGCGCGCAGCTGAGACGGGGCTCCGAGGAGGCCGGCGCGCGGATCGCCCGCGGGCTCGGCGAGCCGGCGCTGTTCGCGATCGCGCTCAGCGCGGTGGGCTCTTCGATTTACTTCGCGCTCGGCGTGGTGGCCGGCGACGCATTGGGCCTCACCCCGCTCGTGTTCGTCCTGGCCGGCGTCTTCTTCGTGGTGACCATGCTCACCTACGTGGAGGGCAACTCGCTGCACCCGGAGCGGGGGGGCGCCTCCACGTTCGCCCGCTACGCGTTCGACGAGCTCTGGAGCTTCATCGCCGGCTGGGCGATCATCCTGGACTACCTGATCGTGCTGGCATTCCTCGCCTTCGCGGTCCCGCACTACCTCGAGGCGTTCTGGGGCGAGACCGGCGATTCGGGAGTCGAGTCGGCCTTCGCGGCGGCAACCCTGGTCACGGTGGTCGCGTTCAACGTCCGCGGGATCAGCGCCGAGCGCGTGCGTGGCGTCCTCCGCGTGTCACTCCTGAACCTTCTCCTCTTCGTCGCGATCCTGGCGTTCGGCTTCGCGACTCTCTTCCACCCGAGCCTGATCCTCGACTCGATCCACCTCGGCTCGACGCCGGCTTGGGACGACCTCGTGTTCGCGGCCGCGGTGGCCACCGTCGCGACCACCGGGATCGAGGCCGCTTCCGGGCTGGCCGGAGAGGTCCGAGTGGGCAAGGGGGGCCTGAGGCGCGTGGTGATCGTGGGCGCGGCGGGCGTGTTCGTGCTGTTCGGGGGCATGTCCGTGCTCGCCCTGATGGCGGTCCCGGTCGAGGGAGGTACCACCGCCCTCGGGGACCGCTACGCCGAGGCCCCCGTGCTGGGCATCGTGTCCGCCTTCGACCCGGGCTGGGTGATGGACACGTTCCGCTACGCCGTGGGCGCCGTCGGCGCCGTGGTTCTGATCCAGGCGGCGAACGGCCAGATGCTCGGCGTGGCGCGACTGTCCTACTCGCTCGCCCGGAACCGCCAGATACCGAGCGTCGCCGGTCGGCTGCACGAGCGCCGCGGGACGCCGTACGTGGCGATCGGGATCGCCGCGCTGCTCGCGTTCGCGCTGACCCTGCCCGCGGACGTGGACTTCCTGGCCGGGCTGTTCGCCTTCGGGGCGATGCTGTCCTTCACGCTTGCCCACCTGTCGGTCATCGTGCTCCGCTTCACGGAGGCCGACCGCCCCCGGGCCTTCCGGGTGCCCTTCTCGATCCGCGTGCGCGGTGGGTCCATTCCCGTGCCCGCGGCGGTCGGCGCGCTGCTGAGCGCCGTGGGATGGGTGAGCGTGATCGTGCTGCACCAAGGAGCCCGGCTGGCCGGCGGCATCTGGATGGTGGTCGGGATCACCCTCTATGTGGTCTACCGCCGCAGCCAGGACAAGCCGCTGCGCAAGCGCTTCACCGTGCCCGAAGCGGCGCTGAAGGAGGAGCCCGAGATCGAGTACGGCAGCATTCTCGTGCCGGTCTTCGGCGAGGAGCTGGACGACGACATCGTCGGCACCGCCGGTCGGCTCGCCGCCGAGCATGCGGAGGAGGGGGAGGGAGGAGCCGTGCTGGAGGCGCTCTACGTGTTCGAGATCCCGATGTCGCTGCCCATTGACGCCCGGGTGCCCGAGGAGCGGGTAGAGGAGGCCAAGCGCGTCTTGGCGCGAGCCAAGGAGGTTGGGGAGGAGTACGAGGGCGTGGAGGTGGCCACCGCGATGGTGCGGGGGCGGACGGCCGGCGCGGCGATCGTGTCTGAGGCCAAGCGGCGCGGCGTCGAGGCGATCGTTCTCGCGGCCGAGCAGCCCACCCGCATCCGCGGCGGAGCGCTCCTTGGCGGGCGCGGGCGGGCGCGCGATCGCTTCGTCGGCGAGACCACCCGCTATGTCGTCGAGAAGGCTCCCTGCAGTGTGATCCTCACGGCTCCCCCGGCAAGCGAGGACGGCAGCCGCGTCAGGGAGGGGGTCGCTCCTTAGTCCGGCGCTGGCAGCTGGCGGCCGGCAGTGCTGAGGCGCCCACCCTCTCCCGGCTGTCAACTGTCAGCTGCCAGCTATTTTCGGTTGTATTGTGGGCGAAGTATGTTCGTGCTGATCGTTGGGAGCGGCCGGGTCGGGTCAGCGATCGCCAAGCAGATGCTCGCCGAGGGGCACGAGGTCTCGGTTCTGGATGAGGACCCCGAGGCGATCGCGCTCCTGAACCGCGACCAGACCGAGACCTGGGAGGAGATCGGGGGCCGCTTCACCGTCGGCACCGCCCTGGAGATCGATGCCCTCCTCGAGGCGGGCATCGAGCAGGCCGACGCCTTCGTGGCCTCCACGGACGGCGACAACACCAACCTCGTGATCGCCCAGATCGCCCGGCGGCGCTTCAACGTCGAGCGCGTCGTAGTCCGGGTCCTGGATCCCTATCGCGCGAAGTGGTATGCGGAGCAGGGGCTGCAGACGGTTTGCCCCACACAGACCGCGATCGAGCTCCTCGAGGCCGCGGTCCGCGGCCAGATCAAGTTCGAGGGAGTGGCCGGGTAGCACTATGTACGTCGTCATCGTCGGCGCCGGCAAGGTCGGCTGGAACCTCGCGCGCGAGCTGATCCAGAAGAACCACGAAGTCACGCTCGTCGAGTCGGATTCCCAGCGCTACGCCGTGGTCGAGGAGGAGCTCGAGCACAGGGTCCAGTACGGCGACGGCACGGAGCTCTGGGTTCTGGAGCGCGCCGGAATCGAGCGTGCAGACCTGGTGATCGCGGTCACGGGGGACGACGAGGACAACATCCTCATCTCACAGGTCGCGCGGGAGAAGTACGGGGTCGACCGGATCGTGGCGCGCTGCAACAACCCGCGCAACCTCCAGCACTTCGAGCTCCTCGGGATCAAGCCGGCCGTCTCGGCCACCGACTTGATCTTGCGGCTCATCGAGCATGAGGTCCCCAAGTACGGCCTGGTGCACCTGCTCGACCTGCCGCAGGAGCGGCTCGAGATCATCGAGCTCGAGGTCTCCCAGGGTGCCCCGGGAGCCGGGAAGAAGGTGAGAGAGCTCGGGTTGCCGGACGGCTCGCTCGTGATCTCGATCCTGCGCGACGGCGCCGGCTTCGTTCCCGCCGGCGAGTCCGTGGTTCAAGCCGGCGACGAGGTCCTGGTGGTGCTCGACGTCGGCCTCGAGGCCCGCGTGACCGAGCGCTTCACGGGCCACTCGGAAGCCGCGTAGAGGTGGCCGCCCGTTTCGTGGACTTCCTCTTGATAGGCGGCGGCCTGGCGGCCGCGAACTGCGCGCGATGGCTGCGGGAGGAGGGGGCCGACGGCTCGATCCTGCTGGTGGGCCGCGAGCCGGATCCACCCTACAACCGGCCGCCTCTCTCGAAGGGCTACATGCAGGGCCGGGAGTCGCGCGATGAGGTGTTGTTCCGCCCGGACGAGTGGTGGGAGGAGCAGCGCATCGAGCTCGCCGTCCGCACCAGCGTGATGAACGTCGACCTGTCGGAGCGCGTGGCGACCCTGTCGAACAAGGACGAGGTCCGCTTCGACAAGGCCCTCCTTGCGACCGGCGCGAACGCGCGCCGGCTGCGCGTCGACGGCTGCGACCTGGACGGGATCCACTATCTGCGCGTCTTCGCCAACTCCAAGACGATCCGGGAGGACGCCGCCCAGGCGGAACGGGTCATCCTGATCGGGGGCAGCTACATCGGGACCGAAGTCGCAGCGTCGCTCGCCTCCTCTCAGGGAAAGGCCTGCGCGATCGTGATGCTCGAGGACGTGACACTGGAGCGGCAGTTCGGCAAGGAGGTCGGGGGCTTCTTCCAGGGGGTGCTCGAGGACCACGGCGTGGAGATCCACGGCGGCCAGGAGCTCGAGCGCTTCGAGGGCTCGGACGCCGTGCGGAAGGTCGTCACCAAGGGCGGCCTGGAGCTGGAGGGCGACTGCGTCGTGATCGGGGCCGGCGTGCTGCCCGAAGTGACGCTTGCCCGCTCCGCGGGGCTCGAGCTCGGCGAGGCGGGTGGTGTCAAGTGCTCATCGAGGCTCGAGAGCTCGGTCCCGGGCATCTACGCGGCGGGCGACGTCTGTGAGTACGACAGTCCGATCCACGGCCGCCCGATGCGGATAGAGCACTGGGACGTGGCCTTCAACCAGGGCAAGACGGCCGCGCTCAACCTGCTGGGCCGGGAGACCGAGCACGACGTCATCCCCTACTTCTTCTCCGACCTCGCGGACTGGTCCTCGATGGAGTACGTGGGTCCGGGCTCAGGCGAGCCCGTGATTCGAGGCTCGCTCGAGGACGGCAACTTCACCGCCTTCTACGTCGACGACGATCGCGTGACCGCCTCCCTGACGGTCGGCCGCTCTGACGACCTCGAGCACGCAACTCGATTCATCAAGGAGCGCTCGACGCCCGACCGGGCCGCCCTCGCGGACGAGGGCACCGATCTCGGGTCTCTGTAGCTTCCGCCGGTCCGCGGCTGAGCGATCGACTCGGCCTGAGGTTCCCCCGCTGGGGCGGGCGAGCAGGCCCGTCATCGCTCAGTTCCTCAACCCGGATCAGGGCCCCAAGCAGACGGGACGCCGATTTGTCCAACGCTATCCTCGGGCCTCCCTGCGGGGTCGAATAATGGAAATTCGCACGGCTCTGGACCGTGAGATCGGGGTTCGAGTCCCTGCCCCGCAGCTCAGTCTCTTCCAGCCCAAATTGCCACAGCCAGAGCCGAGCTTCTCCGGTCCGAGCTCCGGCTGCGGCGAGCAGCGAGCGGGTCGGCGGTCGAGAACGAGTGGTTCGCGGCCGGAGCTACGAAGGTGGTTCGCGGCGAGAGCTACGCCGCCGCCTGCTCCGCCCAATCGCGGTAGAGCCGGGCGTACGCGCCCCCCGCCTCGAGCAGCTCCTCGTGAGTGCCCTGCTCCGCGATCCGGCCGTGCTCGAGGACGACGATGCGGCCGGCGCCGCGGATCGTCGAGAGACGGTGGGCGATCACGATCGCCGTGCGCCCCGCGAGCAGTCGGCGCAGACCGTGCTCGATCTGTGACTCCGTGCGCACGTCGACGTTCGACGTCGCCTCGTCCAGGATCAGGATCCGCGGGTCCGCTGCCGCGGCGCGGGCGAAGGCGACCAGCTGGCGCTGGCCGGCCGAGAGGTGGCCGCCCCGCTCGCCAACCTCGGTGTCGTAGCCGTCGGGCAGCCGCTCGATGAAGTCGTGGGCGCTCACGGCGCGGGCGGCCGCGAGAACGTCCTCCTCGCTCGCGTCGGGGCGGCCGAAGGCGATGTTGTCGCGGATCGTCCCGGAGAAGAGGAAGCCCTCCTGGGGGACGATCCCCAGCTGCGAGCGGAGCGAGCGCTGCGGCAGGTCGCGCAAGTCGTTCCCGTCCAGGAGCACCCGGCCCGAGGTCGGGTCGTAGAAGCGGGCGACCAGCTTGGCGAAGGTCGACTTGCCCGCGCCGGTGGCGCCCACGAGCGCCACCGTCTGTCCGGGCGGGACGGTCAGCGACAGGTTCCGCAGGGCGAACGACTTGCCTTCGTCATAGGAGAACGAGACGTCCTCGAAGCGCAGCTCGCCTCGGATCGTGCCCGGCTCGCGAGCATCGGGGCGGTCCGTGATCTGGGGCTCCTCGTCCAGCAGGTCGAAGATCTTGTCCAGCGCCGCCATCCCCGCCTGGTAGGTGGTGTACAGCTGCGAGAGCTGCTGGATCGGGTCGAAGAAGGTCGTCAGATAGAAGACGAACGACGCGAGCACGCCGATCGTCACGTTGCCGTCCACGACCTGGTTGCCGCCGTAGATCAGGATCGCCGCGGTCGCGACCGCAGACAGCAGCTCCACCGCCGGGAAGTAGGCGGCGTTCAGGTAGACCGTGCGCATGTTGGCGTCGCGGTTCTCGTCGTTCAAGTCCGCGAAGCGCTCCTCGTGGCGATGCTCCTGCCCGAAGGCCCGCACCACGCGCACGCCGGACAGCGTCTCCTGCAGGTATGCGGTGACGAGCGCGATCTTCTCCCGCGTCAGCCGATAGGCGCTGGCCGACGCGATCCGGAAGGCCACGCTGCCCGCGAGCAGGATGGGGAAGCTGAGGAAGGTCACCAGCGCCAGTGCTGGGTCCAGCGCGACCAGGATCGCCGCCGTGCCGATCAGCGTGAGCGAAGAGGAGAAAAGCGTGACAACGCCGTCTGTTACGAGCTGGTCGAGCGCCTGAACGTCGTTCGTGATCCGCGAGATCACGACCCCCGCCTTGTTTCGCTCGTAAAAGCCCACCGACAGGCGCTGCAGGTGTTCGAACAGCGTCGAGCGGAGGTCCTGCAGCGCCCGTTGCCCCACCCAGCTGACCAGGTAGGTCTGGGCGTAGGTGGCGCCCCAGTTCACGAGCGCGGCTGCAACGAACAGGAGGAGGATCACCGTGAGCGCGCCCTTGTCGCCGCGACGGATGCCGTCGTCGATGGCGCGCCCGGCCAGGTAGGGGGGGACGAGGGAGGCGCCGGTTGCCAGGACGAGGGAGATCAGCCCAAGCACCACCCGGCGCCGATAGGGCCGAAGCAGCGCCAGGAGCTTGCGCAGCTTGCGGCCGCGGCGGTCCTCGCCGCGAAGCAGCAGCCAGAAGCCGTGCAGGCGGGCGGTCACACTCGGGCCGCCTCCTGCTCGGCTGGCTTGCGGTTCAGGAAGACCTGATCGGGCAGTCCCTTCTCCGCGATCTCGCGATAGAGGGCCGAGCCCTCGAGTAGCTCCTCGTGGCTGCCGCGCGCGACGATGCGGCCGCTCTCCAGGACCACGATCTCGTCGGCAAGCGCGATCGTGGACAGTCGGTGGGCGATCACGAACGTGGTGCGGCCATGCATCACCTCTCGCAGCGCCCCCTTGATGCGGCTCTCGGTGGTGGCGTCGACGCTCGAGGTGGCGTCGTCGAGAATCAGTATTCGCGGCTGGGAGAGGAGCGCCCGGGCGATCGCAACCCGCTGGCGCTGACCGCCCGAGAGCGTCAGTCCTCGCTCGCCGACGAGCGTCTCGAGCCCGTCGGGCAGCGATTCGAGCAGCTCGCTGAGGCCGGCGCGCTCCGCGGCATCGAGCACCTCCTCGTCTGCGGCCTCCGGGCGCGCGTAGGCGATGTTCTCCCGGAGCGAGGCCGAGAACAGGAAGGCGTCCTCCGACACCACCGCGACCTGCTTCCGCAGCGACGCCGGATCCAGTGAGCGCACGTCCACGCCCTCCACCCGCACGCTTCCCTCAGGAACGTCGTAGAGGCGAGGGATCAGCAGCACGAGCGTGCTCTTGCCGGATCCGGTCGGGCCGACGAGGGCCACCGTCTGACCGGCCTCCACGTCGAGGCTCACGTCCCGCAGGACCGGCTCGCCGCCGTCGTATGCGAATGTCACGTCGCGTAGCTCCACGCGCCCTGCGCCGGCCGGCAGCGGGGCGGCGTCGGGCGGGGCCACGAGCCGAGGCTCGCGGTCGAGGATCTCGAAGACTCTGGCCCCGGACGCCACAGCGCGTTGTGCCATCCCGAGCGCGATGCCAAGCATCCGCATCGGCGAGGTGAGTATCAGGACGTAGCCGTAGAAGGCAACGAAGTCGCCGATGCTGATCGAGCCGTCGATGGCCTGACGACCGCCCACGAGCAGCAGGCCCGCGAGACCGAGCTGCGGGAGGAAGCCAATCAGCGGGCTGTAGAAGGCGCGCAACCGCGCGGAGACCATCGATTGGCTGAAGAGGCGTCTGACCGCGTCCTCGAATAGCCGCAGCTGTCGTCGCTCCTGGGCGAACGCCTTGACCACCCGGACGCCCGAGACGTTCTCTTCTGCCTCGGCGGTGAGCTCGGCAATTCTCTGCTGTACCTCCTGGGACGCCGGCCGGTTGCGCCGTCCATAGCGCGCCGCGATCCAGATCACGAACGGCATCGGCGCGAGCGCGACCGCGGCCAGCTGGGCGTTCACGGCGACCATCACTCCCGCGGCGATCAGGATCGTGAGAGCCGACTGGAGCATGAAGATGAGTCCGTAGCCGAGGAAGAAGCGGACGGACTGGAGGTCGACGGTCGACCGGGACATGAGCTGGCCGGTCTGCTGCGCGTCGAAGAAGGCGAGCTCGAGCGAGTGCAGGTGTCCATAGATCCGGTTCCGGAGGTCGTACTCGACCCCGAGTGACACCCTTCCGGCGACGAGTCTGCGCACGACGCTGAAGGCGAGCCGCAGGAGCGCGGCGGCCACGACCGCGAGGGCCAGGGGCCAGAGGTTCGCGCCCCCCTGACGAATCTCGTCGACTGTGCGGCCGACGAGGTACGGGATGAGCACGCCCGTCCCCATTGCGGCGGCCGCGAGGGCGAACGACGCCAGCACCCCGCCCCGGTATGGACGGAGAAATCCGAGCAGCCGCCAGAACGTCCTCATCGACCCGTTACTTTACTTTATGAAGTAGAACCGCAACGTCTGGCCTTCGGCCGGGTTTGGACCGTTCGGTGCCGCGTCGGCGGAAAGCGTCCCGTGCCCTGGCGGTAGCGTGCCTGCTGGCAGCGCTGCCGGCGGCGGACGCCTGGGCGCAGGAGCGGCCCAAGAACGGCTCGATTGCCTTCTCGGCGCAACGCGCGGGCACCCGTGTCATCTACACGCGCGAGCGCAACGGCTCGGGGTTGCGCTTGGTTCGCACCGGGGGGCGCTCCGACCACCCCGCCTTCTCCGCCCGGGGCAAGCGGCTGCTGTTCACCCGCTACGGGAGCCTGGGCGCCCAGCTGTGGATCACATATTTGGACGGGACCGGGATGCGGGCGCTCACTCGCGGACCGGCGGATGGAATGGCACAGTGGTCGCCCAGCGGCGACGCCGTCGTATTCGCGCGCGGCCGGCGCGGCAGGCGCGACGTCTACGTCGTCCTCGCGGACGGGACGGGGCCGCGCAGGCTCACCTTCAGCCCCCGCGACGACCACTCTCCGAGCTGGTCGGCAAAGAACCGGATCGCCTTCGTGCGTGCCACGCGCAAGGGCAGCCACGTCTACGTGCTTCCGGCCAGCGGGGGGAGGCCGCGGCGGCTCACCCGCGGCAAGGCCGACGAGGTGGCTCCGGCGTGGTCTCCCACCGGAAGGACCTTGGTCCTCTCGCGCGGCAGGCCGGGTGAGCGCAATCTGTACCGGGTGCGAGCAGACGGCTCCGGTGCCCGGCGCCTGACCAGCGTGCCGGGCGACGAGACCGAGGCCGCCTGGTCCCCGGACGCGACGCGGATCGTCTTCACCTACCGTCGAGGCGGAAAGAGGCGCGTCTACGTGATGAAGATCAGGGGCGGGGCGATCCCGCGCCTTCCTTCTCGCAGCAGTCGGGTGCGCCGGCTGACGACGAGCGGCTCCCGGGCCGGCTTCCCAAGCTGGCAGCCCGCGGGGCTCGACCCCCTGGTCGCAGCCGCGGGCGACATCGCCTGCGACCCCGAGCACGTCTACTTCAACGGCGGTCTCGGGGTGCCCGGCGCCTGCCGGCAGAAGCTGACCTCGGACCTGCTCCTGCGGGCGGACTTCTCAGACATCCTCGCCCTGGGGGACCTCCAGTACGAGGACGGGCAGCTGTGGAAGTTCCAACGATCCTTCGATCGCTCATGGGGAAGGCTCAAGCCGCTGATTCGGCCAATCCCGGGTAACCACGAGTACGGTGACGCGGACGCCGCCGGCTACTTCGACTACTTCAACGGCCGTGGCCGTCAGACCGGCCCCGCGGCCGACCGCAGCGCCGGCTATTACAGCTTCGACATCGGCACCTGGCACGTGATCGCCCTCAACTCGGAATGTCGCCACATCGGCGGCTGTGGGGTGCGCTCGCGGCAAATTCGCTGGCTGGCGACGGACCTGGCCGCCCACCCGGCTGCCGCCTGCACGGTTGCGCTCTGGCACCGCCCCACCTTCACCTCCGGCGGGCACAGCGACAGCGGAGACATGCGGCCGGCCTGGAACCTGCTCTACCAATCGAACGCCGACCTGATCCTCAGCGGACACGATCACACCTACGAGCGGTTCGCCCCGCAGACCCCCACCGGGGCTTTCGACCCGGGACGCGGGATCCGCCAGTTCGTCGCCGGAATGGGCGGCAAGAGCCGGTTCGGGTTCCCGGATATCCAGCCGAACAGCGAGGTCCGCCGAGCCTTCGCCGGAATCCTCGAGCTGACGCTGCGGGAGGGCGCCTACGACTGGACCGCCCGCTCCGCGCTCGCCGGTGGAGTGGTCGACTCGGGCACCGGGGCCTGCCACTGACGCTCCGACTTTCGCCGGAACTGCGCGTGGGGTAGTCGGCGAGAGCCGAGACCGCCGAGGTGCGACCATTTCAATGGAGCGCCCGGCAAGCCCTAGTCCGCCTAGGCCTGGCGCGGGCCCACATCGCGCCATGACCACGACCACGACCACAACCCGCCTGCTGGACAACTACGTCGGCGGCCGCTGGACGCCCTCCGCCTCCTCGGAGGCGCTCGACGTGACGAACCCCGCCACGGGCGAGGTCCTTGCGCGCGTTCCCCTCTCGTCCGCGGAAGACCTCGACGCAGCGGTGCGAGCCGCCCGCCAGGCGCTTCCCGCCTGGCGGGCGGTGAGCGTGATCGAGCGCGGGCGCCGCCTGTTCGCTTTGCGCGAGCGGCTCGTCGCCCGCCGCGAGGAGCTCGCCCGCTCGGTGACGACAGAGATGGGCAAGACGCTCGTGGATGCCCGGGCCGAGGTGGCACGGATGATCGAGATGGTCGAGTGCGCGTGTGGGGTGCCCACCACCATGCAGGGGCGGATCCTCGAGGACGTCTCGCGCGACGTCGATTGCGAGACGGTGCGCCAGCCCGTCGGGGTCTGCGCGGCGATCGTGCCGTTCAACTTCCCGGCGATGGTGCCCTTCTGGTTCCTACCGTTCGCGATCGCCTGCGGGAATACGTTCGTCCTCAAGCCCTCGGAGCAGGTTCCGCTGACCCAGCAGATCGCGTTCGAGGTGCTCGACTCTCTCGAGCTTCCTCCGGGGGTGGTCAACCTCGTAAACGGGGGGCGGGAGGTGGTGGAGGGGATCCTGGAGCATCCAGGCATCGATGCGGTCTCGTTCGTGGGCTCGGCCCCGGTGGCGAGGATCGTCTACGAACGCGCGGCAAAGGCCGGGAAACGCGTACAGGCGCTCGGCGGCGCCAAGAACCACATGGTCGTCATGCCCGACGCGGTCATGGACAAGGCCGTGGCGGGCATCATCGGTTCCGCCTTCGGGGCGGCCGGCCAGCGCTGCATGGCCGGCTCCGTCGCGGTGACCGTCGGCGAGGCCCATGAGCGGCTGCTCCCACCGCTACGGGAGGCCGCCGAGGCGCTGCGCGTGGGCGACGGCCGCGACGAGAACGTGGACGTCGGTCCCTTGGTGTCGTACGCCGCCCGCGACCGCATCCGCGACGCGATCGAGCGCGGTGTCGACGAGGGCGCCACGCTCGTGGTGGACGGGCGCGACGTCCTCGCGGGCGGCGACGGAGCTTGGCTGGGACCGACGATCCTCGACGACGTGACTCCGGAGATGGAGGTGGGGCGCGAGGAGGTGTTTGGCCCGGTGCTCTCGATCGTGCGGGTGGACACGCTCGACCAGGCGATCGAGGTGGTCAATCGCAGCCGGTTCGGCAACGGCGCCTCGATCTTCACCGAGTCGGGGGCCGAGGTACGGCGCTACCGTCACGACGTTCAGGCCGGCATGGTCGGCGTGAACATCGGCGTGGCCGCGCCCGTGGCGTTCTTCCCCTTCTCGGGCTGGAAGGACTCCTTCCTCGGCGACCTGCACGCGCATGGCCCCGACGCCGTGGAATTCTTTACCCGGAAGAAGACGGTCACGAGCCGCTACTTCTCGACCGAGCAGGGCAGCGGGCCCTACTTCGTCGAGAACTAGGTCCTAAGCGGGCGTCGCCGGCGGCGATGGCTCCGGGCTGGATTCGAACCAGTGAGCGGAGTGCGACTCGATGGAAGATGCGGTGACGCTCAACCTGCCAGACGGCATCTCGACCTGCCTCTTCGACCTGGACGGCGTTCTCACCCAGACCGCGAAGATCCACGCCCAGGCGTGGAAGGGGATGTTCGACGACTTCCTGCGCGATTGGGCCGAGCGGACGGGCGAGCCATTCCATGAGTTCGACCGTCCCACGGACTATGACGAGTACGTGGACGGCAAGCCTCGCCTGGACGGCGTGCGCTCATTCCTCGAATCGCGAGGGATCCAATTGCCCATGGGCTCGCCCCGCGACCCGCCGGAGGCGGAGACCATACATGCGCTGGGCACTCGCAAGAACGACCTGGTGCTCGAGCTCATTCGCCACCAGGGAGTGGAGCCCTACGAGGGCTCCGTCCGCTTCGTGGAGGCGGCGCAAGACCAAGGGCTGCACCGCGGGGTGGTCTCGTCGAGCACGAACTGCCGCGACGTGCTCGTCGCCGCCGGCATCGATCACCTCTTCGAAGTGATAGTCGACGGCGTCGTCGCCGAGCGCGAGAGCCTCACGGGAAAACCTGCGCCCGATACCTTCCTGGCCGGCGCCAGGAAGCTCGGCTCCGAGCCGTCCGACGCGGCGGTCTTCGAAGACGCGCTGGCCGGCGTGGAGGCGGGGCGCGCGGGAGGCTTCGGCTGGGTCGTGGGGGTCCACCGCACGGGCCAGGCCGAGGCGCTGCGCCGCCGCGGCGCCGACGTGGTCGTGCAGGACCTCGCCGAGCTGCTGGAGCCCAGGTGATCAGCCAGGACGTCTTCGCCGTCGAGCCATGGGCCGTGCCCGAGCGCAAGCTGCATCCCGACCTGCTCCCACAGAGCGAGTCGATCTTCGCGCTCTCCAACGGGCACATCGGGCTCGGCAACCTCGAGGATGGGGAGCCGGCCGGCCGGGAACCTACCTCAACGGGTTCTACGACGTTCGTCCTCTGCCCTATGCAGAGGCGGGCTACGACTATCCGGAGTCGGGCCAGACGCGCACTCAGGGCGGGCGTGGCAGAGGGGCGCTTCCGCCGAGTGAGGCGCGGCGACTACGGCCAAGCCTGAGAGTCGCAGCCGCACCGCTTCACCCCAGCTCGTCACGGGAACTCCGCGAGCCCCTGGAATGGCCGTCAGCGCTCGAAGGACCGCTCCGCGACCTGAAGCTGGTTCAGACCACGACTGAGCAGGAGGGCGCTGCTGGTCGAGGCCGGATCGGAGAGGTCCGCTGCCACAATTGAGTCATGGGAACCCCCGCCGAGACGCCGGTCTACTACCCATCGACCTACTCGCCCGAGCGCACTGATCGCCGGTCGCCTTGGAGGCGCCTGGGCAGCCTGCTCGCGGCGCTCGGCGTGCTGCTCGTCAAGCTCGGGACGAAGCTGAAGGCGCTTCTCATCCTTCTTCCGAAGCTGAAGCTGTTCACGACATCGGCGTCGATGCTCGTGTCGGTGGGCGCCTATGCGCTCGTCTGGGGCTGGAGGTTCGGGCTCGGCTTCGTGCTGCTGCTGCTGATTCACGAGCTGGGCCACGTGATCCAGCTGAGGCGCGAGGGCATCAGGGCGAGCGCGCCGATGTTCATCCCCTTCATGGGGGCCCTCGTGGCGATGAAGGAACTGCCAAGGAACGCCGCGGCGGAAGCACGGGTGGGCCTCGCAGGGCCGGTCCTCGGCTCGCTTGGCGCGCTGGTCCCGCTGGGACTCTACGCAGCGACGAGCGACGAGCTTTTCAGGGCCCTCGCGTTCGTGGGGTTTTTCCTCAACCTCTTCAACCTCCTGCCCGTCTTGCCGCTCGACGGGGGCCGCGCGATGGCGGCGTTGAGTCCCTGGATGTGGCTGGTCGGCTACGGGCTGCTGGTCGCCGCGACGATCGCGTTCCCCAACCCGATCATGTTGCTAATTCTGCTGCTGGGGGGCCTGGAGACCTATCGGCGCTGGAAGGAGCGTGGCTCGCCCGCTTCGCGCGAGTTCCACCGGGTGACGCCGACGACCCGGGCAATCGTGGCAGGGGTGTACATCGGGCTTGCGGCGCTCCTCGCTGTTGGGATGGACGCGACATTCATCCACCGCGGCTTCGGGGACGTCTGAGAGATCGCGGAAGCCTGAGCCGCTCCCCTTGCGGTGCGCTGGCATTGGCCCCTGGGTCAGGGCTCACGGGCCACCCCTGGACCAGGCGGCCAAGCACCCAGGCGCGAGGGCATCCCGGGCGACCCTCTCCAGCCGGGATCTAAGCTCCACGCATCGCAGCGCCGATCACAAGCGCGGCGGAGCGGCGTCACACGCGGCAGCGGAGGCGCCCAAGGCCTGCACCCAGCCGCTACACGCCGGCTGGCGCTGCCCTGGCAGTGGGACTGGGGATAGCGGCGTGCGCGCTCGCCGGGGATGCAAGGGGTTCGAGCCCGACCGGCGCGATCCGGTCCAGGTTCGGTCTCGCGAACCATTGCCTGGCGATCGAATCCGTCCCGCGCCGCAGGTTCGTCGCGGCGGGCACGGCCGATGGCTATCGCGCCGATCGGCGGCCGAAGCGACGGGCGATGGCGTTCTATGCGAAACCAACCGGACTCGGGAAGTACCTTCTCTACGACCGCCGTCGCAAGCTTGTGAGCGTGACGGATCGCGGCCGAGTCGGCCGGGCAGACGAGCCCGGAGAGCTCACCGAGTGGGCGCCGAGGCGGATCTCCCGGCGAGCCTTCTCGATCCGTTCCACCGCGAACCGCCGGCAGCTTGCCGTGGCGGCTGGCGGCGACCTGGTCTTGACAGGCGCGCGGACGCGCGGACGGGCGCGAGCCTTTGCCTTTCTGAGAGATCGCGGCTGCAGGCGCTATCCGGAAGCCACAGTGGGGGCATCCGGGCGGCCGTTCAAGGGACCGAGCCGGCGTGGCAGGCTCTTCGGGTTCGCCGACCCGCATCTGCACATCACCGCCGACATGCGAGCCGGTGGGCGGGTGATCCACGGCAAGGCCTTCGACCGCTTCGGCATCACCAGGGCGCTCGGCCGGGACGAGGAGGACCACGGGCCGGAGGGCGCGCTCGACGTGACCGGCAACCTGCTCCGCGCCGGCTCACCAGTCGGCACCCACGACACGCACGGCTGGCCGACCTTCGCCGGCTGGCCGGTGCACGACACCTACACCCATCAGCAGGCCTATTACATGTGGCTCAGGCGCGCCCGGGCGGCCGGCGAGCGCCTCGTGGTGGCGCAGACGGTCGAGGACGAGCCGCTGTGCCGCGTGGAGCCGCTGAGGTCCCATTCCTGCGACGAGACCGAGACGATCAGGCTCGAGATCCGCCGCCTTCGCGCTCTGCAGGCCTACGTCGATGCGCAGAGCGGCGGCCCCCGCCGGGGCTGGTTTCGCATCGTCTACGGCCCCAAGCAGGCGCGCCGAGCGATCAAGCGGGGCAAGCTGGCGGTGCTGATCGGGGTGGAGTCCTCGAACCTCTTCGGCTGCAGCGAGTACATGGGCAAGCCGCGGTGCACACGAGCCGACGTAGATCGCGGCATACGGCGGTTCCGCCGCTGGGGAGTGCGCTCGCTGTTCGTGGCCCACTTGCTGAACAACGCCTTCGCCGGCGCCGCCCTGGAGGGCGGGGCCCAGGGGTTCTTCATAAACGGGCTGAACGCGCTGCATACGGGACGCTACTTCCGGACCGGTCCTTGCCCGGAGGCCGGTCAGGGCGAGGAGGTGACTTTCAACCTGCCGGTAGTGGCGGTGCTCACCCGATTCTTCCCGGCGCTCGCCCCGCTGCTCACCCAGGGAGCTGTCCCGCTGTATCCACCCGGCCGTCAGTGCAACGCCAAGGGGCTCACGCGCCTTGGCGCATACCTGATCAGGCGGTTGATCGCCAACCACATGCTGATCGAGGCAGACCACCTGAGCGAGGAGGCCAGGCTGCAGGTGCTCGCGATCGCGGAGCGGCACCACTATCCGCTCGTCTCGAGCCACACGGGCACCGGCGGACACTGGACTCCGTCGGACTTGAGGCGGCTCTATCGCCTCGGCGGCTTCGCCGCTGCCCGGCCGGACGACCCGGCCGCGCTGGCCGGCGCGATCCTGCGGCTACGGCGCTACCGGAACCGCCGGCGCTACTTCGGGGTGGGACTCGGAAGCGACACGGGCGGCCTGGCCGCCATGCCAGGCCCCAACCCCGGCGCAAGTCCCCTTCGCTACCCGTTCAGGTCTCACGACCGGAAGGTGAGGTTCGTGCGCCAGAGAACGGGCGAGCGCCGCTACGACCTGAACGCGGACGGCGTCGCGCATTACGGCCTGTTCCCGGACCTCCTAGCCGCGATGGAGCGGCGCAGGGGCGGCAAGAGGGCCCTCCGGCCGCTGTTCCGCTCGGCCGAGGCCTACCTGGAGACCTGGGGACGCGCGGTCGCCCACCGCTTCGGCAGGAGCGGACCCCCGATCCGCCCTCGGCGATGACCGTTGCAGGGACACTACCGCCGTGGACAATGCGCAGATCGCCGACCGCCTGGAGGCGTTCGCGTCGTTGCTCGAGCTCGCCGACGCGAATCCCTACACGGCCCGCGCCTATCGCCGCGCCGCCGAGACCATCCGCGGCGCGGCCCTCCCCGTCGGCGAGCTCGCGCGGTCTGGGCGGGTGCGCGAGCTGCGCGGGATCGGCCCGGGGATCGAGGCGCGGCTGCGCGAGCTCGTGGAGACGGGCGAGATCGCCGAACTGGCGGAGCTCGAGCGCGAGCTAGCCCCCGATCTCGTCGGGCTCGGCCGCTATCTCGGGCTCGGGGCGAAGCGCTCGGTCGAGCTCGCGCGGGCGCTCGGAATCCGCACCGCCGACGAGCTTCGCGAGGCCGCGGCCGCGGGCCGGCTCCGCACCGTGCCGGGAATCGGGCCGAAGACCGAGGCGCGGCTCCTCGAAGCGCTCGCCCGTGAGGCCGAGCCGCGACCGCGGCAGGGACTTCTGCTCAACCGCGCCCTGGAGTTGGTCGGAGGCGTCGCGGCCGCCCTCGGCGGCGAGCCGGCAGGCGATGTGCGCCGGTGGCGCGATTCCTGCGAGCTTCTGGCGGTCGTCTGCGCCGCGCCGGATCCGCGCCCCCTGCTGGCGCGCTTCGCCGCGCTGCCTCAGATCGTCGCGCTGGTCGAGCAGGGCGAGCGGCGCGCGGTTGGGGTGACAGTCGAGGGTGTGCCGGTCGAGCTCGTCATCGCCGAGCCCGAGCGGTTCGGGACCGCCCTCGTCCGGGCGACGGGCTCGCCCGCGCACGTCGCGGCGCTCGAGCCGCTACCGGACGCGGCCGACGAGGAGGCGGTCTACCGCGCGCTCGACCTCCCATGGTGTCCGCCGGAGCTGCGCGAGGAACCGTTCCGCGGCGAGCCGCCGGCGCTCGTCGAGCCGGAAGACATCCGCGGCGACCTGCACTGTCACACGACCTGGTCGGACGGAAAGGCGAGCGTCGAGGAGATGGCCCGCGCCGCCCGGGAGCGCGGCTACGACTACCTCGCGATCTGCGATCACACGCCCGCCGTGGGCGCCGTCCCCGGGCTCACCCCCGACGACGTCCGCCGCCAGGCCGAGGAGATCGCTGCCGCGAACGAGCTGCTCGCGCCGTTTCGCGTCCTGCGCGGGATCGAGTGCGACATCCTCGCCGACGGGCGGCTCGATCTTCCCGACGACGTGCTCGCGGAGCTCGAGTGGGTACAGGCAAGCGTGCACGGCGGGCAGCGGATGCCGCGGCGGGAGCAGACCGAGCGCGTCGAGGAGGCGCTGCGCAACCCGTACGTGCGTTGCCTCAGTCACCCGAAGGGCCGCTACATCAACCGGCGCGCGGAGAACGCCCTCGACCTGGAGCGCGTGTTTGACGTCGCGCTCGAGGAAGGAGTGGCGCTCGAGGTCAACGGCCTCCCCGACCGCCTCGATCTTCGTGGCGAGCACGTCCGCGACGCGCTGCGAGCGGGCGTCCAGATCGTCTGCTCGACGGACGCACACTCAGTGCGCGGACTCGGGAACATGACGCTCTCGGTCGCGACCGCGCGTCGCGGCTGGGCGACGGCCGCTCACGTCGTCAACACCCGACCGTTACGCGCGATCCCGCATCGAGGTCGAGCCGTTCATTGAGGCTACCCCGCGGGCGACGCCTACCCGGCTTCGTCCGAGTCAGCCCGAGAAAAATCTACGCACGTTGAGTTAAGCTGACGATGTGGCACGTTCCACGCGAAGAGCAGGACGACGGCCCGGACAGAGCGGCACCCGCGAGGCGATCTTGGCCGCCGCCCGCCGCCAGTTCTCAGAGCTGGGTTATGACCGTGCGACGATTCGCGGGATCGCCGCCGAGGCGGACGTGGACCCGGCTCTCGTCAGCCACTTCTTCGGCTCCAAGCGAGAGCTGTTTGCTTCCGTCACAACGCTTCCGTTCGAGCTCGAGCAGGCGATGCCGCAGATCGTCGAGGGCCCACGATCGCGGCTTGGCCAACGCCTCGCTGAATTCCTACTCGACGTGCTCGAGGATCCGGAGAGCCGCAAGGCGATCACGAGCATTGTCCGGGCGGCGGCTTCTGAACCGGAAGCGGTGCAGGCCGCCCGCGAACTGGTCACCGCCCGTGTCGTGGTTCCCATCGCCGAGCGGATCGAGGCCGATCGGCCCGCGCTTCGCGCCAGCCTGATCAACTCGCAGATGGTGGGTCTGATCATGGCCCGCTACATAGTCGCGCTCGAGCCGCTCGCATCGCTGCCGGCCCAGGAGGTGGTTGGGGCGATCGCGCCAAACCTGCAGCGGTACCTAACAGGTTCGCTCGGAACGACTCGCTAGTCAGCTCGTCCGCTCAGCGCTGGCTTGCCGGCGCCGGAACGATCGAGCTTGAACGCGGCCACGATCGGCGGCACGCGGCTGAACACCCGTCCCCGAATTCATTCGCCGTAGAATTCCTTGCTACACTAATTCAACGAGCACAGAAAAAAAGACTGTGGGCAAGCCCAAGCAGCCCAGCTACCACAGGGATGGACGAGAGAAGGGAGATCGCGATGAGCAAGGCCATCCCCGCCGGAAGGATGCAGCTTCTCGAGCACGCGCCAAAGCCATCGGCGGCCCTGTACAGGCTCGAGGCATCGATCGAGCTCGATCAGACCCTGTGCGACCTGGTCAAGCTGCGTGCCTCGCAAGTGAATGGCTGCGCCTTTTGGATCGACACGCATTGGAAGGACGCACGCGCCGCGGGCGAGAGGGAGGGGCGGCTCTACTCCCTCGACGGCTGGCGGGCGATCAACGCCTGGAACCGACTCATGATCACGGCCCGCGTAGAGCCGGGCCATTACGAGCCCAGACTTCGGGAAGCGGCCTGAACGACCCGCCATCGACGGAGACGATGAACGCCCAAACCACCGCCGGCAGCCTGGGGAAGCCACGTCCGATCGACGGCGGCGTCGTCAACAACACCCGGGCCGCATCTCGCGCCTGCGGTTCTCCGGTTCTGGCGAAGCCGAGAAAGGACAACCGATGAAGGCAAATCAGACAGCTAAAGCGAACGGACGGCAGCGATATCTCGTCCTGGCGACGATGTGCGTGGCCCTCGCGACGGTGGTAAGCGCCGTCTCGTCGCTCAACGTGGCGCTGCCCGACATTGCCCGCGAGCTTCACGCCACGCAGACGCAGCTGCAATGGATCATCGATGCATATGCGGTCGTCTTCGCCGGGCTGCTCCTTCTGGCTGGAGCGCTCGGCGACCGGCTGGGGCGGCGCCACCTGCTGCTGGCCGGCTTGGCGATCTTCGCGGCTGCGGCAGGGTGCGGCCTGCTGGTCGATTCCCCGGGAGCGCTGATCGCCGTTCGGGCGGCGATGGGTCTCGGCGCCGCCGCGATCATGCCCGCGACGCTCTCGATCATCACAGATGTCTTTCCCGAGGGCGAGCGCGATCGCGCGGTATCGATTTGGGCGGGCGTTGCCGGAGCGAGCGCCCTTCTCGGCCTGCTCGTCTCCGGGGTCTTGCTCGAGCTCTTCGCGTGGGATTCGATCTTTGCCTTCAGCAGCGCTCTCGGCCTCCTCGCCTTGCTGACAGCGGCTCGCCTCGCGCCCAACTCGACGCTTGACCGCGCCGGTCTCGACCTGACCGGCGGGGCGATTTCGGCGCTCGGGCTCTCGGCACTCGTCTACGGGATCATCGAAGGACCGGAGCGCGGCTGGGTCGACCCGCGCACCGTGAGCGCCTTCGGTGTCGCGCTCGTCCTCATCGTCGTGTTCGTCGCCTGGGAGCTGCGTCGCGAGGCGCCGCTGCTCGACCCCCGCCTGTTTCGGCTGCACGGATTCGGCGCCGGCACGGCCTCGATCACCGTGCAGTTCTTCGCCTTTTTCGGATTCGTCTTCGTGGTCCTGCAGTACGTCCAGTTCGTTCTCGGTTATTCGCCCCTGGAGGCCGGGTTGGCGCTGGCTCCCATGGCGGTGCTGATGATGGGGCTCTCACCGCGCGTGCCGCGGCTGCTCGAGCGGTTCGGACCGGGGCGAATCGCGCCCGTGGGGCTGCTGTCGATGGCCGGCGGCTTTGCGGTCTTCTCGACCGCCGGCCTCGACTCCGGGTATCTGCTGTTGCTCGCGGGCCTCGTGCTCCTGGGGGTGGGCGCGGCCCTGGCGACCACTCCGGCGACAACGGCGATCGTCTCCTCGCTGCCAGCGTCCAAGCAGGGGGTCGCCTCCGCGGTCAACGATCTGGCGCGCGAGGTCGGCGGGGCGCTCGGCATCGCCGTGCTGGGGAGCGCGCTCACCGACCGATATCAGGCGGGTGTGCCGGACGTCGTCGCGAATGCCCCTCCGGAGCTGGCGGACCGTGCCCACGAGGCCCTTCCGGCCGCGCTGGCGCTGGCCGAGCGCCTCGGTCCGCAGGGCAGGGGACTCGCCGCCCAGGCCCAAGCGGCCTTCGTCGACGGACTCGGGCTGGCGATGATGATCGCCGCCGCCAGCATCGCCGCCGTGGCCGCGTTCGTCTGGTGGCGGGCGCCGAGCGCGGTGGCCCCCGCACGGGAGGAGAACTCGCGTCCCGCTCGCTACAGCGCGGCGGAAGGAGCAACGAGATGAAGCCGGTCACCGTCTCGGTCACGGTCCCGCAGGGACGCGAGGAGGTCTTCGACTTTCTCAACGTGCTCGGAAACCACGAGTTCTTTACGGACCATTTCCTCTTGGACTGGAGGCTCTCCGGGCCTCGAGCCGGGGTCGGCGCGCGGGCGCGAATGCGCGCGAAGAACCCGGGGCGCGAGGATTGGATCGAGATGGAGGTAGTCGCGGCGGACCCCCCTCGGACGACGGCCGAGGAGTCGATTGGCGCGCGAGGGCGCCGGCGCACGCGGGGCACCTATCGCCTCGATGAGCTGCCGGCGGGCGGGACCAAGGTCAGCTTCGAGTTCGCCTGGCTGAAGGTGCCGTTGGTGGAGCGGCTCGCCGCGCCGCTGACGCGAGCAGTGGTGCGCCGCGCGAATGCCAAGTCGCTGCGCCGACTCGCGGACGCGCTCGCGGCGCGAGACGGATCGCGGACGAGCGGACGCTCGTAGGACGCCGGCGCAGTGAGCATGGCCGGTGCCCGCCAACGACGGGAGATGGCTCGGCGTCACTGGCCGCCGCTTGCGGGATCGACGCCCGCGAAGCGCAGGAAAGCGGTCGTGTGGAAGCTGATGTAGCAACCTCCACCATCCCTAGCGGCTCGACCGGGTGGCGAAACGCGCCTCCGGAATCTCCGACACGTGGATAGAGACCCGCTGAACCCCCGGTCCTACCGTGCGGGAGGACTCGAACTCCGCGACCCGGCGGTGGCCCACCGCCGGGAAGAAAGGGGAACTCGCAACCATGGGATCCAGGCTCCTGAGAGCCGGGCCGGTAGCGCTCGTGATGCTCTTGGCCCTTCCCGCCGCCGCGTTCGCAGCCGACGGGCCGACGCTCGACGACTCGGTCTCCAGCATCAACACGATGTGGGTGTTGGTCGCCGGCGTCCTCGTGATGTTCATGCAGGCGGGCTTCGCCTTCCTCGAGATTGGCTTCTCGCGTTCCAAGAACGCTGGCCTCGGGGTCGCGAAGATCCTGACCAACTACTCCATATGTGCGCTCGCGTACTGGGCGGTCGGGTTCGCGCTTGCGTTCGGCGGCGCGGGAGCGATCGCGGGCACGCACGGATGGTTCCTGAACGTCGGCTCCGATCCGTCAGGGTCCGGGATACCGCTCGTCGAGACGCTCGGGATCAGCCCGGCGTCGTATCTGTTCTTCCAGTTCGTGTTCTGCGCCGTCTCGCTGGCGATCGTCTGGGGAACGACGCTGGAGCGAATCAATTTCAGCGCCTACGTGATCTACGCGGTGATCTTCTCGGCGCTGATCTATCCAGTCCTCTCGCACTGGATCTTCGGCGGCGGTTGGCTCGCCTCGAACATCGGCATGCAGGACTTCGCCGGTTCGACGGTGGTCCACCTGATCGGCGCCACCGGCGGCTTGGCGGCCCTCCTGCTGCTCGGCCCGCGGAGGGGCAAGTACGGCCCCGACGGCAAACCGCGCGCCATCCCGGGGCACTCGATGCCGCTGGTCGGCCTGGGCGTGCTGATCCTGTGGCTCGGCTGGTTCGGATTCAATCCCGGATCGACCGGCGGCGCGATCGGCAACCGCTTCGCCGAGGTGGCCCTCGTGACCAACCTCGCGGCTGCGGCGGGGGTGATCTCGGCGCTCGCGGTGATGTGGCTCCGGACGAAGACGTACGACGTTGGCATGGCGGGCAACGGCGCCATCGCGGCACTGGTGGCGATCACCGCGCCGTCGGGCTACGTCGAGTTCTGGGCGGCGCCGATCATCGGCGCGGTGGCCGGTGTGATCGTGGTCTACGGCGTCGTGCTGATCGAGAAGAAGCTCGACGACCCGGTCGGCGCGCTGTCGGCACACGGCCTCGCCGGTATCTGGGGGACGCTCTCCTGCGGCATCTTCACGTCGCCGCGGCTGGCGGACCTCAACGCCATCGGCGATCCCGGCGTGTGGTACAGCGGCAGCCTCCACCAGCCCGGCGCGCAGGCGTTGGGAGTGGCCACTGCGTTCGGCTGTGTGTTCGTGGTCTCGTACGCGACGTTCTGGGCCATCAAGGCCACCATCGGGCTGCGGGTCACCGAGGAGGAGGAAGAGGCCGGGCTCGACATATCCGAGACCGGGATGTACGGCTATCCGGAGCAGTTCATTCCCGCGCCTGAGATGGGCGGGCTGCCCGGGGCCCCGGCCCCTCCGCGGCGCCCGCTGCGGCGAGCGTTCGTCCCGGGGAGGCGACGGCATGAAGATGGTCGTCGCCTATATCCGGCACGAGGCCTTCGAGCCGATCCGGCAGGAACTGCTCGAGGCCGGCTTCCCGAGTCTCTCGATCACCGAGGTGAAGGGCTCGGGCAGGCAGAAGGCGATCACCGAGCACTACAGGGGCTCGGAGCTCGCCGTCCACCTGCGACCCAAGCTGAAGCTCGAGTGCGTGGTGGAGTCGAAGGACGTCGGGCTGATCAAGGAGACGATCCTCCGGCACGCTCGCACCGGCTCGGTGGGGGACGGGAAGCTGTTCGTCCTCCCGGTGGAGGAGGCGGTCCGCCTCCGCACCAGCGAGGAGGGCGAGGACGTGCTCCAGGCCCATGAGACCGAGGAGATCCCGGCGAGGGCTTAGTCGCCGAGGTCGCCGAGGTCGCCAGGGCATCGAAACAAATGTTCCGGCGGGGGACGGAATCGCCCCCCGCCGGACCGCAACCTCAAGGAGAAGCGCGGCACATGGCAACAGTCGAGGAGAAGGCGAGCCGGGCGGGCGACGTGCTGGCTGTGGTCGAGGAGCAGAACGTCGAGTTCGTTCGGCTCTGGTTCACGGACATATTCGGGCAGCTGAAATCGTTCGCGATCGGGCGTGAGGAGCTGCCGCACGCGCTCGACGAGGGCGTGGGCTTCGACGGCTCGTCGATCACCGGCTTCAACCGGATCGAGGAGTCGGACATGGTCGCCATGCCCGATTCGGGCACGTTCCGGATCCTTCCCTGGCGGACCGGTGAGACCCACAAGGTCGGGCGGCTGTTCTGTGACGTGCTGAAGCCCGGCGGCGAGCCCTACGAGGGCGACCCCCGCTTCCAGATGCGCAGGGCGCTCGCCCGGGCGAAGGAGATGGGCTTCGACCACTACTACCTGGGGCCGGAGCTCGAGTTCTTCCCGTTCAAGTCGGACGGGACACCGAGGTGCTGGACAGGGGCGGGTACTTCGATCTGACCACTCTCGACGTGGCCTCGGACTTCCGCCGCGACGTCGTCTTCACGCTGCGGGAGCTCGGAATCCCGGTGGAGTACACCCACCACGAGGTGGGTCCCTCGCAACACGAGATCGACATGCGCTTCGCGGACGGCTTGGACATGGCGGACGCCGCCATGACCTACCGGATCGCCGTCAAGGAGGTGGCCCTGCAGCACGGGTTCTACGCAACCTTCATGCCCAAGCCACTGTTCGGCGAGAACGGCTCGGGCATGCACACCCACCAGTCGCTGTTCCGGGGCGAGGAGAACGCCTTCTTCGATCCCGACGACGAGTACTTCCTGTCGGACATGGCGAAGGGGTTCATCGCCGGGCAGCTCGCGCATGCCCGCGAGCTGTCCGCACTGTTCGCCCCGTCGGTGAACTCGTACAAGCGGCTGGTGCCGGGCTACGAGGCGCCCGTATGCATCGGCTGGTCGCGGCGCAACCGCTCGGCGCTCGTGCGAGTGCCCGTCTACCACCCCGGCAAGGAGAAGTCGACGCGAATGGAGCTCCGCTGCCCCGATCCGTCGTGCAACCCGTATCTCACGTTCGCGGCGCTGCTCCAGGCGGGACTCGAGGGAATTGAGCGGGGCTACGAGCTGCCCGAGCCGATCGAGCGCAACCTCTGCGGCCTCACGGAGGAGGAACGCCAGGGCATGGGTGTGCACCACCTGCCGGAGTCGCTCGGTGAGGCCATCGACGAGATGGCCGGCTCCGGGCTCGTGGAGCGAGCGCTTGGCACGCACATCTTCTCGCGCTACGTGGAGCTGAAGCGGGAGGAGTGGCTGGACTACCGGGTTCAGGTGACGCCGTGGGAGATCGACCAGTACCTCTCCGTGACGTAGAGCGCGACGCCCTGCCCTCCACGCCTCGCCGGGTGCATCTCGAGATGGTGGGCGCGGTGGTGGCAGGCGACGGCCTCGAGCGGGTGGCGGAGATCGCCGCCCCCCACGCCGGAGCGCCGGTCGCTGTGGTCGTTCCGCGCCTTGGCGCCCCGGTGGAGGCCTGGGCGGCGTACGAGCGCTACGTCGCCACGCGGTTGGCGGGCGGCAGTCCCAGGCGGCCGCCCGAGGTCACGGCCGAGGTTCCGATCGTCTCGGGCGACGACGAGCTTGGCGCCGTGCTCCTGCTCGGCCCCGGCAAGCCCGAGGCCGGGGAGTACCTGCACGTCGCCTCCATCGCAGCGCTGACCGAGGTGGCGGTGGCAGAAGCCCGCGACGAGACCGAGCAGAGCCTGCGTGGCTCGTTCCTCGAGGAGCTGCTCACCCGGGAGGGTCTGGAGGCCGACGATATGGTGCGCCGCGCCTCGCGGTTGGGTTGCGACCTCTCCCGGGGATGCGCCGCGCTCTGCGCCGACCCCGGCGACCGGGCCCCGGGACGGCTCATCGCAGCGATAGCCGCCGAGCGCCCCGGGGCGCTCGCCCAGTTCGTCGATGGCCGCGTCTACGCACTCGTGCCCGGGAGCGTTGTGGACGCCCGGGGGGTCGGCGCCCGGCTGGGCCGTACCGCCGCGGTCGGCGTCTCATCGTTCTACGCGGATCCCTCAGACGCCCGGCGCGCGTTGGAGGAGGCCGAGCTCGTCCTGGGCGTCCGCGCCGCCGGTGGTGGTCCGCCGGGCGAGGAGATCGGTGACGGCACCTACCGCCTCCTCTTTCGCGTCCTCGCCTCCCACCCCGAGGAGGTGCGCAGCTTCTACGACGACACCATCGCCCCGCTCGTCCGCTACGACGAGCAGTACTCGACCGACCTGATCGGAACCCTCTCCAACTGCCTGGGCAATGACTGCAACATGAACGCCAGCGCCCAGGCGATCCACGCGCACCGCCACACCGTCGCCTGCCGCCTGGAGCGCGTGAAGGACCTCACCGGGCTCGATCCCCTGAGGAATGAGGACCGCGAGCGGCTGGGCCTTGGGCTGAAGGCCTACCGGATCATCGCCCCCTCGCTACCGCGCTGACGGCGGCTAGAGGCTCGATGCGGCAACCATCCCGCGGCTGCGGCCTTACCTCGCGCCCTCACCAACGCCGGCGTCAATGGCCTGAGTTCTCCTTGTACGAGCACCAGTGCGGACGACCGTCTCGTAGAACCCCATGCGCCCACCCCGCCGCGTGTCGCTCGGCAGCAGTCAAGGTCGCGCGAATACCGTCGCAGGAAGCCGGTTAGCCAAGAGCGTCGGTCTACGGAACCGAAGGTCGCAGGTTCGAATCCTGCCGGGCGCGCTCACAGAACCCCTGCTAACGCGGAGGTTCCGTCGTTCAGGCTCCGGGGCCACGGGGCAGAGCGGGTACCAAGCGGGTACCAATCGTGAGTCCGTCCCGGCCCTGCCTCCGCTGCGGGCGGCTGGTGCCGAGCGGGTCCGGCTTCCCAGAATTGTGGACAAACCTAGTACTCGCAGCCGTAGCCGTCGCCATCACGGGGTCCAGCCCATAGATGTCCTCGCCCACGACCGTGACGACCGTACCCGGATCGACGTAGTACGGCCCATCTCCCTCGCCCGTTCCGCAGTCGTAATCCAGGACATCCGGCTTGAGACACGCACCCTCGTAGTTCGGGTCGCACTCCCGTTTTGGCTTCGAGGGAGGCGTCGTCGTATGAATGGCAGGCTGTCCAGAGTCGTCGTTCGATCCAGAGACTGCATCTATCACACCTGTCACAGCCGCAACGACGAAGACGGCGATCACGACTGCGAGATAGAGCGAGAGCAGAACCGCGATGACCTTGAAGACCCGATTCGCGACCCGCTTCATGTCTCCCCCTTGACCCGGTCGCTCGGACGGAGCGACAGCGGCGCTAGATCCTTAAGTCTGCGCCCGTCGGCGGGGCCACGCGAGCGTAGAAGAGTGCATTGGTGCTGCACGTTTCCCGCGATTTCAACTGGGGTGGGGGACCCCTCTCCCCGTCACCCACGGAGTGCCCGGGACACGCAAGTAAAGGGAGTCATGCCGCGTAGGCCCTGCCTCCGCTGCGGACGCCTGATCCCGAGTGGCTCCTACTGCCGCGCCCACCAGCCCCGCTACCCGGCGAGCCAGCGCTCCAGCGGCCCGCAAGCCCGTTTCCGCAAGAAGGTGCTGCGCCAGTGGGGAAGCGCCTGCATCACCTGCGGCAGCACCGAGCAGGTCGAGGCGCACCACGTGGACGCGGACGAAGGTCTGCGGCTATGCGCCAGGTGTCATCGCAAGGTCGGGGCGGCCGCTGGTCGGCTAGGTCGGGCTCGACCCCAAGCTGCGCCGGTCCGCGAGCGGGCGGCGCGCCACGGGGGGACTCGAAGCAGGGCTCGGCCCAGGCGCGCGGCCCGCGAGGTCCGGCTCCTCCACGGCGGCCGCGAGGTCGCTCGCCATCCCCGCCTCGACGGGCGCTTCGGGGTCTCGGCGCAGCTCGACCATTACCTGGAGCTGCTGCGGTTCAAGCCCGGGGCGCTCGAGGACTTCCGCTTCGAGGACAACCCGAAGGTCCCCCAGGCCACGATCGCCGCGCTCTCAGAGGGCGCCTGGATCGATGACCGCGAGTCGGCTGCCCACGGCGAAGAGCTGACGGCGCTGATCGCCGGTGATCTGGTCATCGCGTACGACGCTGACCTTGTCGAACTTCTTGTGCCCGCCCTCGTAGAGGTAAGGGGGATACTCCTCTCCGTCGATGACCTGGTACTGGAGGAGCCCACCCTCGCCCGCGCGCAGCTCCCTGGTGACCTCGTCGTTGAGCCCGTAGATCTGGATCAGATCGATCTCGTGGTTGGACTCGTTCTTGGCGACGTCACGGAGGGTCTCACCCGTATCGGGATCGCGCACGAGCTCGTCGGTGTTG
>DATFQM010000109.1:0-26661 GCA_035264265.1 Thermoleophilaceae bacterium | reverse complement strand
GCCAGCTGGCGCGCCGCCTCGGGGGAGCGGTCGACGATCGGCGCGATCTCGTCGAAGGGCACGGCGAAGATGTCGTGGAGCACGAACGCGAGCCGCTCGGCGGGGCTCAGCGTCTCGAGCACCACGAGCAGCGCTAGGCCGACGGAGTCGGCCAGCAGCGCCTCGTGCTCGGGGTCGGTCCCGTCGGCGCGATCGACGATCGGCTCGGGCACGTGCACGTCGATCGGCTGCTCGCGCCGTGATCGGCGCGAGCGCAACATGTCCAGGGACACGCGTCCGACGACGGTGGTCAGCCATCCCCCCAGGTCCTCGACCGCGCTCGCGTCACTTCGGCTGAGTCGCAGCCAGGTTTCCTGGACTGCGTCGTCTGCCTCGCTCAGCGAGCCGAGCATCCGATATGCGACCGATCGCAGCCGGGTTCGATGCTGCTCGAATCGCTCAGCCAGCCAGTCCCGCTCATCCACCGGTCACATTCCTCCGGTGCGTTACGTCATAGCACCAAACGCCCGAAATCGAGTTGTGACCGAAAGGAGACGTCATGCGAGTCGTAAACGACGCGGCTCGAGCCCGTGAATCTCGTGTTTCCCAGGGCGAAACGAAGACCACTAGAGAGGAAGAGGAAAGGCGGACGGACATGACCACCACCACCGGCACCCTCAGCCGTATCGGCATCCCCACCGGCACCTGGAAGATCGACAAGGCCCACACCCGCGTCGGGTTCGCGGTCAAGACTTTGGGTGTCTCCACCGTGCGCGGCGAGTTCCGCAAATTCGACGGAGCCCTCGAGATCGGCGAGGACCTCGCCGACACCCGCGCCTGGGGCCGGGTCGACGCCAGCTCCGTCGACACGAACCAGCCCAAGCGCGACAAGCACCTGCGCTCGACGGACTTCCTCTCCGCCGAGCGCCATCCTGAGCTGACCCTGCGCTCGAAGGCGATCGAGCCGGTCGGCGACGACACCTTCCGGGTCATCGGCGACCTGTCGATCAACGGCGTGACGAACGAGGTCGAACTCACCGCCGAGCGCGGCGCGATCGAGACCGGTCCCGAGGGCGAGGAGCGGCTCGGCCTCGAGCTGAGCGGCGAGGTCTCTCGCAAGGCGTTCGCGATGAAGTTCGACACCGCGCTCGGAAGGGCGCTCGTCGCCGACAAGGTGAAGATCGTCACCGACGTCGAGGCCGTCAAGGAGGCCTAATCCCTCCGCCTCCATCCCTTGATAGCCCAAGACGAGCACTCGATGTCCCATCGCCAAACCGAGCCGCGGCGCGCCGCGCGGCGCCCAGCTGAACCGACCTCGAGACGTTCGAATGGCGACGCGTCTATCTGCTCTGGGGGCGGAAGCCGTGACGCCTGAGACGCAGGCGCCCGCCGGCGAGGGCTTCGTCCCGTACGACGAGCTCAGGGGGCCGGACCTCGACGCAGCGCGCTGGGTCCCGGCGCGCCTGCCGCTGCCGACGGGCGAGCACATCCCGCTCGACCCCAACGCGGAGCTGGCCGTCGGCGAGGGCGAGGTGCGAGTGTCGATTCCGCGCTTCTCGCTTTCACACAACGAGTTTCAGGCCGCCGACAGCCCCAAGTACCTCGTCTTCTCGACTGGTCAGTTCGAGCTGCCGCCGGATCGGCCTGCGACGTTCGCCGTCGACCTCGCGGTCGAGAACATCGGCGGGGAACCGGCGGATTACCGCCGGGGAATGGCCGCCTTCCACGTCTTCGACCTGGAGGTGAGCCAGCGCGTGTTCGCCGTCTGCGGCACCTCCAGCCGCGTCCTCGCGCTGCACGAGCAGCTGGGCCTCGGCGCCGGCGGAGCGGGCGAGCCGTTCTACCACGTGGTCGAGTCGCCATACGAGGACTTCAATGACGACTTCACCCGGCTTCGCGAGTGCGAGGTCACGCTCGACCGGAGCAGATCGACCGCGACCTGGCGCGTCGACGGCCAGACTGTGTACCAGGCCCACGGCACCCTGATCCCCGAGCACGCTCGCATCGGGATCGGGATCTGGACGATGCTGCCGATCCGGGACGGGCGCAGCCACTCGCTCGACGGGCAGGGCCTGAGCGCCCGCTGGCGCCGGTTCCGTGTACGCGGGCTCGACGCGTGAGCCGCCACGAGAGCCGCACCGCGCTGACCACAGGAGCGCGCTTTGACTCGGGCCGGAAACGCGACTCGTTCGGCCACAAACGGGTCGCGCACCCAAGGATGCAATCCCTGACACCAGCCCTCATGACCGGGCTCCGGCCCCCGGAGCGGCGCAGTCGCTCCCGCTCCGGGATGGACCTCAGGCTGCCTGGCTCGTGCGCACCACAGCGCGCAGCTCCGAGGGCGCGTGGCCGTGGCGACCGGAACGGCTTCGCGAACTGCGCCGGCTGGCGGTAGCCAGCCGCCTCCGCCACCTCCCAGATCCTCAGCGACCCCTCGCGCTCCATCCGCACATGCCACAGGTAAGTGCGGAAGCTGGTCTGGCCGGCGGCGGCGAATGCACGCTGGAGCTGGCGCGGAGATCCTCGTGCGCGCTCAGCGCGGAGACAGGCTGATCGAGACCCGCTTCGACAAGGTGGACGCCGAGCCCGGCCGCAAGGCGGTCTCACCGTGGGGAAGAGCGACGGCGGCTTGGCTGTGACCCTGCCGGGCCACGAGGCGGCCGAGACCCGCGTGCTCAAGCTGACGCCGCCGCCAGAGAAGCGCTACACCCGCTCAGGGCATGGGATCCCGGTTCCTCGCCCCATGGGTGGAAGCCCGGGGCGCTGGAGGAAGCAGGGTTTCCGTATGAGAGCTCGTGTTCGTAACGCGGTAGTAGTCGGACAGCCTCTGGCTCCGCTTGGTGCAGACGTCATTGGTCAGAGCCTCTGGGTTCCTCCTAATACCGTCGATGTACGCCTGGACCTGCGGGTAGCCCTGGCACCCATAGCCGACGTCGCCGTTGCCAAGCGCCTCGATTGTGTACAGAAAGCGGTCTCCGCGGGTGATCTGACGCCAGAGGCTCTTCTCCCTGATCTCGAAACCCTTGTAGACGGCCTGCCGCTTGGCGTCAGGCACTTCCGCGATGAGCCGCAACTTGCGCGGAGAAAGCCTGTCGCGTGCAATCAGAACGTAGGTGTTCAGCGTCGCCACGTCCTCGCCCCGCGGTTGAGGCCAACGGGGGCCGGCCCCGGGTTCCGCGCAGGGCCGTCACCGACCCCGCCGGTTATTCCTCGCTCCGTTGACCTCCTCAGAACGCCCCGTGAGATGCGACGGGGGGGCGTCGCCTAGCTGAGCTCGACCTGCGAGCCGTTTCCGTTTACGACCTGACGTAGTTGTGTCTCGACGGCAGCCGGCGTCTCGATCGTGGCACCGTCAGCGACGCCTAGTTCCGCCATCCGGCGCACCGTCGGCAGGATGCGGCCCTCGAACGAGCCCACGGCGTCGTTATGGGCCCTCGCTGCCCGCTCGATCCCCTTGCCGCTGTTACTAAGCTGCTCGGCGAACTTGGCGATCCGCCGGCAGAGCACGACCGCCAGCTCGCGCACCCGCTCGGCGCGCTCGGACAGCGTCGCCTCCCGCCAGCCAAGCCCGACGGCCTGAAGCAGGGCGACCATGGTGGCCGGGGTGGCGATCACGACGCGATCCCGCGCGGCATCCTCGAGCAGCTTCGGGTCGGCCAGCGCGGCGGCGGAGAAGGCCGCTTCCGAGGCCACGAGCATGACGACCAGCTCGGGGCTGCGGCGTACGCGGCGGGCGTAGCCCTTCTCCGCGAGCTGCTTGACCTTCTGGCGCACGCTGCGGGCGTGTGCGTCGAGCAGGCGTGCCTGCTCCTCGGCGCTCTGAGCCTCGAGCGCGTCGAGGCAGGCGCCGAGCGGCACCTTGGCGTCGACCGCCAGCCGGCCGCGGCCGGGGAGGCGGACCACCATGTCGGGCCTGATCGCGCCGTCTCGGTCCGCCAGGTGCTCCTGCGAGCAGAAGTCGCAGTGCTCGGACATTCCGCGGCCTCGACCACGTTCCGCAGCGTCAGCATGCCCATTGGCCCCGCACCCCAGGGCGGCGCAGTGCCTCGGAGAGGGAACGCCCACGTGCTTCCGCGACTCGGCCACTATCGGCTCGCCGAGCTGACGCCCGAGGTCGTCAGCCGCTTCGGCGCCGAGCTGCAGAGGGCCGGTGTCGGTGCGAACACCCGACACAAGGCGCTCACCTTCCTGTCTGGCGTCCTGAGGACCGCCGTCGAGTGGGGTCGCCTCCCCACCAACCCAGTGCGGACGTGCGCAAGCCGACCGTGCGTCGGCAGCGCCAGCAGGTCGAGGCGCTCCGCGGTGAGCTTGACCAGGTGAGCGCCAGCTACGTCGGCGTGCTCGCCTTGCCGGGCCGCGGCCCAGCGAGGGCCTTCGGCTGCTCTGGCAAGACGTCGGCGAGCAGACTCTCCTCTTCGACGTCACGAAGCCGGGTGCGCGCTTCCGCCCCGTGCGGCTGCTCGGGAGCTCAGCGGCCAGAGACTGGACATCGAGGCCGCAATCCGCCGCGCTCGCGAAGGTTCGGCGGCATAGGCGGCCCACAAGGGGAGCGGTTGGATGACCGGGCGGGCGGATTTGGCTCTAGAAAGGAGCGCGAGCGACGGGACTCGAACCCGCGACCTCCGGCGTGACAGGCCGGCGCTCTGAACCGACTGAGCTACGCCCGCGTGAGAGGCTCCGAGGATAGCGGCGATAATGCCCCCCATGGAGCTTGCGGGACGCACGGCGCTCCTCACCGGCGCGTCCGGCGGCATCGGCCAGGCCATCGCCCACGCCCTGCACGCGCGCGGCGCGTCCCTCGTTATAACGGCGCGTCGCGGCGAAGTGCTAGAGGACCTGCGCTCGGCACTCGCCGGCGAGCGCGTGGAGTCGGTGGTCGCGGAGCTCACCGACTGCGACGACGTCGAGCGCCTGGCGGAGCGCTGCTCCTCCATTGACGTGCTGGTGGCGAACGCCGCGCTACCGGCGAGCGGGAGGATCGGCGACTTTACGCCAGAGCAGATCGACCGCGCCCTGGACGTCAACCTGCGCGCGCCCATCCAACTGACGCGGGCCCTCGCGCCCGGAATGGTCGAGCGCGGCAGCGGGCACCTGGTGTTCCTCTCGTCCCTTGCGGGGAAGGTGGTGACGGCGCGGTCTGCCCTCTATTCGGCGACGAAGTTCGGTGTGCGCGCGTTCGCGGCGGGGATGCGTGAGGACCTGCATGGCACCGGCGTGAGGGTGACCACGGTGTTCCCCGGCTTCGTCAGCGATGCCGGGATGTTCGCCGACTCCCGCGCGAAGCTCCCGGGGGGCGTGGGGACCCGCAAGCCGGAGGAGGTCGCGGAGGCCGTGGTGCGCGGGATCGAGCGCGGCAAGCCGGAGATCGACGTGGCGCCGCTGGCGCTCCGTGCCGGTGCGTTCGTGTCGACGCTGGCCCCCAACCTGACGGCCCCGCTCCAGCGCCGTCTCGGGTCCGAGCAGCTGGCCGACGCGATCGTCGAGGGACAGTCCGACAAGCGCTGAGAGCCGCTACATCACGGGCCGCTGGGCGCTGACGTCGGGCTCGAGCCGATCCTCCTCCAGGTCCAGCGCCACGCGCACGATTCGCGACTGCTCCTTCTTGTGGGCCGCCGAGTAGCCCTCGCCCGGAGCAGCTCGGAGCTGGCGCCCGACGTAGTCGTACGACACGCCGTCGGGCAGGATCTTGGCCATCCGCCGCCGCATGAACGCGCGGGGTCCCATGTTGCGCGGCTCCTCCTGCACCCAGACGACCCGCTCGAGCGAGGGGTAGCTGGCCATCAGCTCGACGAGCTCGGTCTCGGGAAACGGGTAGAGGAGCTCCACGCGCGCCACCGCGATGTGATCGGCGGCTCGACGCTCCTCGTTTCCGACGATGTCGTAGTACACCTTGCCGGAGCAAAGCACGAGCTTTGTGACCTTCTCGCGAGGCCCCGGTAGCTCCACGTCGTCGATCACCCGCTGGAAGCCGCCGCTGGTCAGCTCGCTGAGCTGCGATGCGGCGGCCGGCAGGCGCAGCAGGCTCTTGGGGGTCATCACGATCAGCGGCCGTGCCTTCTGTACGAGTGCCTGGCGGCGCAGCAGATGGAAGTACTGGGCGGCCGTCGTGCAGTTGGCGACCCTGATGTTCCCCTCCGCCGCCAGCTGGAGGAAGCGTTCCAGGCGGGCGCTCGAGTGCTCGGGCCCGGAGCCCTCATAGCCATGCGGAAGGAGCAGCGTCAGTCGCGAGGTCTGCCCCCACTTGGCGAGGCCGGAGACGAGGAATTGATCCACGATCACCTGCGCCGAGTTGACGAAGTCGCCGAACTGCGCCTCCCAGAGCACCAGCGCGTCGGCGGCTTGGACGCTGTAGCCGTACTCGAAGCCGAGGCAGGCCTGCTCCGAGAGGGGGCTATTGTGCAGCTCGAAGGGAGCCACGGCGCTCCGCAGGTGCTCCATGGAGCAATGCCGCGCACCGGTCTTGGCGTCGTGCAGCACCATGTGGCGCTGGCTGAAGGTCCCTCGCTCGGTGTCCTGGCCGGTCAGGCGCACCGGCACGCCCAGCGCCAGCAGGGAGGCGAAAGCCAGCGACTCGGCGTGGGCCCAGTCGATGGCTCCGTCGGGCTCGAGGGCCTTGCGCCGGCGCTCCAGGAAGGGCACGAGCTTTCGGTGCACCGTGAAGCCCTCGGGCAGCCGCAGTAGCTGGTCGCCCAGGCCGTGCAGCAGGTCCTCCTCCACACTCGAACGTGGCTCGGGGCTCATCGTGCGGTCGAGCTCGTGCTCGCCGGTGTCGGGCGGCGCGTCGAGGGACTCCTTCAGCTCGGCGTGCGCGTCCGCGACTCGCTGGTAGGCCTCGGTGGCCATCCGCTCCGCCTCCTCCTCCGGCACCGCGCCCTCCGCGGCCAGCTTGTCCGCGTAGACCGTCCGCGCGGGTGGGTGCTGCTTGATCCGCTCGTACATGAGAGGCTGGGTGTAGGCGGGCTCGTCGGTCTCGTTGTGGCCGAAGCGCCGGTAGCCGATCAGGTCGATGACCGCGTCGCGGTCGAAGGTCTGACGGAACGCCATAGCCAGCCGGATCGCGGAGATGCACGCCTCCACGTCGTCGGCGTTCACATGGATGATCGGGATGTCAAAGCCCTTGGCGAGGTCGGAGGCGTAGCGAGTGGAGCGCCCCTCCTCCGGGTCGGTGGTGAACCCGAGCTGGTTGTTCGCGATCACGTGCAACGTGCCCCCGGTGCTGTAACCCTCGAGCGCCTGGAGGTTGAGGGTCTCGGCCACGATCCCCTGCGCAGGAAAGGCAGCGTCCCCGTGGATCAGGACCGGCAACACCGTGGTCGGGTCATGGCGGATCTCGGCGGCCTTGCGGCGCGTCTGGTCCGCCCTGGCGCGCCCCTCGATGACGGGGTTCACGTGCTCGAGGTGGCTCGGGTTGTGGGAGAGGCTCACGGTGACGGGCCTGCCGCTCCGCGTGCGGCGAGTTCCCGAGGCCCCGTAGTGGTACTTCACGTCGCCGGTGCCGCCCTCCGGGGCGGCCGTGTCGGCGGCGAGGATCCGTTCGCCCTCGAACTCGACCAGGATCGACCCGTAGGGGCGCCCGACGGTGTGCGCGAGCACGTTCAGCCGTCCGCGGTGCGCCATCCCGACTATCACCTCGCGCGCCCCGCCGGCCGCGGCAAGCTCGATCGCCTCGTCCAGCATTGGCACGAGAGCCTCGAGGCCCTCGATCGAGAACTGCTTCTTGCCGAGGAAGGCCTTGTGGAGATAGCTCTCCAGTGCCTCCACCTGCGAGAGGCGCTGCAGCAGGATCCGCTTCGTCTCCGGCTCGGGCTCCATGCGATAGGCGCCGGACTCGATCGCCTGCCGCAGCCAGACGCGTTGCTCGTGATCGGAGATGTGCTCGATCTCGTAGGCGATCGTGCCCGTGTACGTCTCGCGTAGGTGAGGGAGCGCCTCCGCGAACGTCTCGCCCGGCACCGCCACCCGGAGCACCGAGGAGGGGATCGTCGCCATCAGCTCGGGCGTGAGGTTCACGGTCTCCGGGTCGAGCGCGGGGTCTCCAACCGGATCCGCCCCGAGCGGGTCGAGGTCCGCCGCCAGGTGGCCGTGCATGCGGTGAGCCTTGACCACGGACGTTGCGGCCTGCACGGCCTGCAGCAGCGCGTCGTCCGCAAGTGGCTCGGCCGCCGGCGACACGGGCGCCGGCGCGGGCTCGGCCGCGGTGATCGGCGTGGTTTCGGCCCCCTCGGCTACCCCGAGAGCCGCGAAGATGCCCTCGTAGAGGCGGTCCTCGCCCTGGAGCAGCTGGTCGATGCGACGGAGGAACGAGCCGGACTCCGCGCCCTGGATCACGCGGTGGTCGTAGGTGCTCGTCATCGTCATCACCTTCGAGACGCCGAGCTCGCGCAGCCGCCCCGGGTCGACCCCGCCCAGCCCGGGCGGATAGCCAATCGCGCCGGTGGCCAGGATCGTGCCTTGGCCGGGCATGAGCCGCGGCACCGAGGCCACCGTGCCCAGGCCGCCCGGATTCGTGAGCGTGATGTTCGCGCCCTGGTAGGCCTCAGCCGGCAGGGTGTTGTCGCGGGCACCCGCCACGAGCTCGTCGTAGCGCTGGGCGAAGTCGGCGAACCCGAGCTCACCCGCATTCTGGATCACCGGCACCATGAGGGAGCGCGTTCCGTCCTTGCGCTCCACGTCCACCGCGAGGCCGAGGCTGATGCCATCGGGCGCGACGCGGTGCGGCGTCCCGGCGATCTCCTTGTACGAGTTCCCCATCACGGGCCAGTCCTCGGTCGCCGCGCGCACGATCGCCCAGGCGATTAGGTGCGTGAAGGAGAGCTTCCTGCCCGCCTCCTTGAGCGCCTTCCGCCGCCTGTCGAGCACGTCTACGGGCACCGTCCTGAAGCTCGTGGCGGTGGGGATCGAGCGGCTCTCGTTCATGAACCGGGCAAGCGTCGCGGCGGGGCCGCGCAGCGGCGTCGCCGCTTCGGCCGGGGCCGGCGCGCCGTCGCCCTCCACGGCAGCGAGCACGTCCGCCTTGGTGACCCTGCCGCGGGGGCCGCTGCCCCGAAGCGCCGTCACGTCGATGCCGTGGGCGGTTGCGATTCGTGCTGCAACGGGGGTGGCGTGGCCGTCGCCGTTGCCGGTCGGGACGCTGGTCGCCGGCGGCTGGTCGCTGGGGGTTGGGGTTGCCGGTTGCCGCTCAGCGGTTGCCGGGGCCCCGGCCGCGATCCGGCACAGCACCGCGCCTACCGCGACCGTCTCGTCCGGCTCTACAAGGATCTCCGCGAGCGTCCCCTCGGCGGGGGCGGGTACGTCGGCGTCGACCTTGTCGGTGGAGATCTCGACGAGCGGCTCGTCGGCCTCGACCCGGTCCCCGACCTGCTTGTGCCACTCAAGCACCGTGCCCTCGGCGACGGAGTCGCCCATCTGAGGAAAGACGACGTCGACCAGCTCGGCGTCGGGCGCGGCCTCGGCTGCCTCAGGGGCCGGGGCGTCCTCGATTGCCTCAGGGGCCCGCGCGTCGCCGGTCTCGATCTCGCCGAGCACCTGGCCGACCTCCACCATCTGGTCGGGTTCGGCCAGAATCCTGGTCAGAGTGCCCGCCGCGGGGGCCGGAACGTCCGCGTCGACCTTGTCGGTCGACACCTCGACGAGCGGCTCGTCGGCCTCGACACGGTCTCCGACCTGCTTGTGCCACTCGAGGACCGTGCCCTCGGTAACCGATTCCCCCATCTGGGGCATCGTGATCTGCACGGTAGTGGTCCGCGTCGCCATCCCAGGTTCAACTCTACCCCTGGCAGCCCGCGCCGACCGGCGGCCAGGACCGCTCGAGGACGCCGCCGGATCCTCTCCATCGGCAGACGAAAGCGATGTGAGAAGGTTCGCGCCCGTGGCGACGGCGGCCGCAAGAAGGCTGAAGTTCTGGGGCTGGGGATACGAGGATCAGCAGCCCCCACACGAGCAGGTGGAGCAAGCCGCGGCCGGCATTCGCGCGCGGCTGCGCTTCGGCGCCGAGGAGGTGGAGCGGCCGGTACGGCTCGAGGAGGTCGAGCTTCCTCCGCCCCGCCTCGAGCCGCCTCCCTCGCTCGAGGAGATCTGCAGCAGGCTTGTGTACGAGCGGGCCGCGCACACGTACGGGAAGTCCTTCCGCGACCTGGTGCGCGCCTTCCGGGGCCAGTTCGACCACCCGCCGGACGTGGTCGCCCGGCCGCGCGACGAGGCGGAGGTCTCGGCCGTTCTCGACTGGTGCGCCGAGGCCGGCGCCGCGGCAATCCCGTACGGCGGTGGCACCAGCGTCGTCGGCGGTGTCGAGCCGCTACTGCCCGACGGCTACGCGGGTGCCGTCAGTGTGGATCTGAAGGCGCTCGACCGCGTGCTGGAGGTCGATCCGGTCTCGCGCGCAGCGCGGATCCAGGCGGGCGCGACCGGGCCGCGGCTGGAGGAGCAACTGCGCGAGCACGGCCTCACGCTGCGGCACTTCCCGCAGTCGTTCGAGTACTCGACGCTGGGCGGCTGGATCGCCACCAGGTCGGGGGGACACTTCTCCACCCTCTACACCCACATCGACGACCTGGTGGAGTCGGTCCGCGCGATCACACCGCGCGGGACGTGGGAGAGCCGCCGCCTCCCTGGCTCGGGCGCGGGTCCCAGCCCGGACCGCCTGCTGATCGGCTCCGAGGGGACCCTGGGCGTGATCACAGAGGCTTGGATGCGAGTGCAGGAGCGTCCCCGCTCGAGAGCGTCGGCGGGGGTGCGGTTCGACTCCTTCGAGCGTGGCGCCGAGGCGGTGCGGGCGCTCTCCCAGTCGGGGCTGCATCCATCCAACTGCCGTCTCCTGGACGGCGAGGAGGCCGCACTGACCGGCGCGGCGCCGGACGGCCGCGCGCTCCTCGTGCTCGGCTTCGAATCCGCCGATCATCCGCTCGACGCCTGGATGGGACGTGCGGCGGAGCTCTGCCGAGACCACGGGGGCGAGCTGCCCGATGCGCCCCGGACCGGTGATCGCGGCAGCTCGGAGGGCGCCTGGCGCGACGCCTTCCTGCAGGCGCCCTTTCTGCGCGACACCCTCCTCGCCACGGGGATCCTGAGCGAGACCTTCGAGACCGCGATCACCTGGGACCGCTTCGAGGGGTTCGTGGCCGGAGTGCGCGAGCGAGCGGAGACCGCGCTGCGAGACGTGTGCGGGGCGGGCCGCCTGACCTGCCGGCTCACGCACGTCTATCCGGACGGCGCCGCGCCGTACTTCACGCTGCTGGCCCCGGTCCGCCGGGGCGCCGAGCTGGAGCAGTGGGCGGAGATAAAGGGGGCCGCTTCCGAGGCCGTTCTCGTGGCGGGCGGGACGATCACCCACCACCACGCCATCGGGCGCGACCACCGTCACTGGTACGACCGGCAGCGACCCGAGCCCTTCGCGCTAGCGCTGCGCGCGGGCAAGGCCGCGCTCGACCCGGACGCGATCCTCAACCCGGGAGCGCTATTCGACCCCGGCAGCGGCGGGCGATGAGCGACGGCAGGCGGCGGCGAGAGCTGTCCCGGGCCGACCGCGTCCTGCCAGGCCTCTGGCGCCTTCGCCTGCCCCTCCCGTGGCCTGGCATTCCGCACGTGAACGCGTGGGCGATCGCCGCCGGCAGCGGCGTCGTGCTGGTGGACACGGGGCTCGACGAGCCCGGCGCTCTGCGCCGGCTGGAGCACGCACTCGACGAGGCCAGGCTACGCCTCGAGCACGTGCGGCTGCTCGCCTGCACCCATGCGCACTCTGACCATTACGGCGAAGCGGGGCCGATCCTCCGCGAGGCGGGCTGCGAGCTGTGGATGCACCCGAACCACGGCCATATGACGAAGGCGGCCGCCGATCCCGAGCGCATGCTCGAGCGGCGCATCGAGGTAGCCAGGCAGAGCGGCGTGCCCGCCGACGCCCTGGCGCGCTACGAGTCGCAGCGCCGCGATCAGGGCGTCGGGGTGGCCGACGTGGTCCTCCCGGACCGCGATCTCGTGCAAGGTGTGGAGCTGGACACGGACCTGGGCGGATGGCAGGCCTACGAGACTCCCGGCCACGCCCCCTCCCACGTCGTGCTCCACCAGCCGGAGCGGCGGCTCCTCCTCTCGGGCGATCACCTGCTGGGGAGGGTCTCGCTCTACTACGACTACGGCTACACGCCCGACCCGGTCGGCGAGTTCCTGGGTAGCCTCGACGTGGTCGACGAGCTCGATATCGACCTCGTCCTCCCTGGACACGGCCGTCCCGTGCGCGATGCACACGGCCTGATCGAGGCCAACCGCCGCGAGGTGCACGAGAGAATCGGCCGGGTGCGCGACGCGATCGCGTCGGGGCCGATGACGCCCTTCGACATCGTTCCCAAGCTGGTGGGCGTGGAGGCATCCAGCCAGATGATGGTGAGCTGGGGCCTGTCCGAGGTTCTCTGCTATCTGCGCCACCTGGAGCTGTCGGGCGAGGCCTCCCGCGTCGAGGGCGAGGAGCCGGGCCGCTGGGCCTTGGCGGCGTGACTGCTTGACACACCTGGACCGGGGGGTACCGTGACCGCAACCCGAAGCTTCAGAGGGACGCGATGTCCTGGCCGTTCATAGTGCTGTTGGACGCCCCTCGTCGTGGGCGCCTTCTGGCTTGTCGCCTGGACGTTGATCGCCCGCCGCCGGCCGCCCGCTGGACGGAAGCAGCTCGACCAGCGCTTCGAGCACCAGCCCCTCCATGACGAGCTGACGAAGCGAGCGCTGATCGACGTCTGTCACGCCTCCACGCCGGGGTCATCGGAGAGGGGATCGAGACCGAGGAGCAGGTCTCCCGCCTGCGCGAGCTCGACTGCGACCTCGGGCAGGGCGCCTACTACTCGCCACCGCTGCCGCCGGATCGCATGGAGGAGCTGCTCGCAAGGGACGCCCCCCTCATGGGGACGAACGCCGGCTAGACGGTCGCGGTCGCGCGGGTCCAGGGGTGCGCTGCGCGCAGCGCGGCGAGGATCGCCCGCGTTGCGGGCGAGCGGTTGAGCGTGTAAAAGTGGACTCCGGGCGCGCCGCGCGCCAGGAGATCGGAGCACTGGAGAGCCGCGTAAGCGACTCCAAGCTCGGCAACCGCTTCCGGGTCGTCGGCGCGCTCGTTCAATTCGCGCTCCAGCTCCGCCGGGATCGAGGCGCCGCACATCCCGGTGATCGTCTTGATCTGCTTGTAGTTGGTGATCGGCATGATCCCCGGCACGATCGGGACCGCGATCCCGGCGGCGCGGGCCTCCTCGACGAAGTCGAAATAGAGGTCGTTGTCGAAGAAGAGCTGGGTGATGAGGAAGCCCGCTCCGGCGTCCACCTTGCGCCTGGCGTACCGGAGGTCGTCCTCGAGACTTGCCGCCTCCGGGTGCACCTCGGGGAAGCAGGCCCCCCCGATGCAGAAGTCGAAGCGATCGCGGATCAGCTCGATCAGCTCGACCGAGTACTCCAGCCCCCCGGGGTGCGGCCTCCACTCGCTCTCGCCGCGAGGCGGGTCGCCACGCAGCGCCAGGACGTTGTCGATGCCGGCGTCGCGGACCTCGCCGAGGATCTCCAGGAGTCGCTCGGTCGGCTCACCGACGCAGGAGAGATGGGCCATCGCCTCGATCCCGAGGTCCTGCTTGATCCACTTCGTGATCTCCACGGTGCGCTCGCGAGTCGAGCCACCCGCTCCATAGGTGACGGAGACGTAGTCCGGCCGGTCGTCCTTCAGGACGGCTAGCGAGTTCTCGAGCGTCGCCTGCCCTTCGTCGGTCTTCGGCGGGAAGAACTCGAACGAGAAGACCGGGCGCCGCTCCTCGAGGATCAGGTCGATTCGCATGGCGGCACAGGGTACTGAGGGCCATTCCGGACCTGGGCTCTTTGAAGCACGAAATACGGGCTCAAAAGAGCCCAGGTCGCGTTTGGCCTCAGTCGGGAGGGACGATGTCCAGCCCGGTGGCGACGGTTTCCCGGTCCCCAAGCCTGTACTGCACGTCCACCGAGTCGTTCTTCCCGTAGCTCCCGAACAGGCCGAAGAACATGGCCGTCCAACGACCGGCGCTGAGACGTTCCTTCTCGAGCGGGCGGAAGAAGTGCAGCTCGTGGCCGCGGAGCTCGTAATCCTCGCCCTCGGTCTGGGGCACGCCGTTGACGAAGACCCGGTAGGGCGGCTCGGCCCCACGGGGCAGACGCACCCGCCAGCGGCGCTTGGTCAGCGGTCCTCCTCGATGGCACGGCGCAGCGCGTCGTAGGCCGACTCGCCGCGGCGCTGCTCGACCAGCCGTCTGCGCAGCCTGCCCGTGAAGGCCTCACTCGAGCCGTCCCCCCGGACGTCTACCCCGGCGCGCAGCCGGCCGGGGCCGGCGACCTCTATGCGCGCGACGACGCGCTGGACGGCTTCGTAGCGACGAATCAGGCTCCCGCCAACAGGGCGTGCGTCGGCGTTGCGTTCGAGCTCCCGCCCCAGCCGTTCGACTGCCGCGAGCGTTCGAGGGAGGTCCTCGTACCGCTCCCGCGTGACCCGCGGGCCGGCGCGCAGCTTCAGCATGTAGGGCACCGCCGGAGGGTAGAAGCAGCCGTCCCTCGCTCGCCAGTAGGCGCGTCGTTACCCGCCGATCGAGCTCATCGTGCGGGGCGGCTGCCTGAAGCCTGGCTCACCGACGTGGTGCTTGAGCTCCTTGCGCCAGACCGCATCGCGGACGACCTGCTCGAGCTCGTCGTCGGAGGCGTCCGACCGCAGCGGGTCGCGCAGGTCGGTCTCGTGCAGCGAGAACAGGCAGGTGCGCAGCTTGCCGTCCGCGGTCAGACGGATCCGGTTGCAGTCGGCGCAGAAGGGCTCCGAGACGGGGTTGACGAAGCCGATCTCTCCCCTGCCGTCCTTGAAGCGGAATACCCGCGCGGTCGCATGCGGCTCGCGTGGCGCCTCCTCCAACGGGTGGGCCCGGTCGATGATCCGCCGCAGCTCCTCGCCGGTCAGCACCGCGTCGGGCTCCCAGGCGTGATCGGCGTCGAGGGGCATGAACTCTATGAAGCGGACCTGGAAGGCCGTAGAGCGGGCGAACTCCGCGAAGGGGATCGCCTCCTCCTCGGTGAAGCCCCGCATGGCGACCGCGTTGACCTTGATCGGCCGTACGCTCTCGTGGCGGGCGATCGCCTCGAGCCCGCGCAGGACCCGTGGGAGGGAGTCGCGGCGCGTCATGTGGAAGAAGCGGTCCCGCTGCAGCGAGTCGATGGAGACGTTTACGCGGCCAATTCCCGCCTCCACGAGGGCGTCGGCGTCGCGCTCCAGCAGGTAGCCGTTGGTGGTGAGCGAAAGATCGGCCACGCCAGGAATCCGCGCGAGCATCCGCACGAGCTGGGGGAACTCGCGACGCACGAGCGGCTCGCCGCCGGTCAGGCGCACGTCGCCGACCCCCATCGCGGCCAGGAGGCGCACCACGCGCTCGATCTCCTCGAAGCGCAGGACCTCCTCGCGGTCGAGCCACGGCAGGCCGTCGGCCGGCATGCAGTACTGGCAGCGGAAGTTGCAGCGATCCGTGACCGAGACGCGGAGGTCGGAGATCTGCCTGCCGTGCCCGTCGTAGAGAGGCGATCGCGTCACGCCTGAAGGGTACTTTGCCCGGAGTGGAGCTGTCTGAGATGGAGATCGCCGCCCCGACGCGCGGCAACCGCAAGCTCGAGGCCCTGTTCGACGCGGCGAACGCGGACCCGAGGCTCAAGGCCTGGTGGCACATGCAGCAGGTCACCGCCGACCGGCTGGGAATGTCCGACCACTCCTGGGTTCACGTGCGCGTGGTGGTCAACATCGCGCTGCGCATCTTTCGCCTGCTGACCCGGGCGGGAGTCGAGCCGGCCACGGTCGCCGACCACGGACTTGGACGGCGCGACGCCGAGGTAGTGATCGCCGCCGGCTGCCTGCTTCACGACGCGGGCATGTCCATCCATCGCACCGACCACGAGGAGTACTCGCTATTCCTCGCCGCCGACCGGCTGCCGTTGCTGCTGGGGGACATCTACGACGAGCCGGAGCTGACGATCGTGGCCAGCGAGGTTCTGCACACCATCATCGGCCACCGGCGCAGGGGTGACCCGGTCACGATCGAGGCTGGAGTCGTGCGTGTTGCGGACGCTCTCGACCTCGCAAAGGGGCGCTCCCGGGTGCCGTTCGAGACGCGTCGGCCCAACATCCACTCGCTGTCTGCGGCCGCGATCGACGAGGTCACGATCGAGCCCGGCACCGACCGCGCGGTGCAGATCGAGATCGCGATGAACAACTCCTCCGGCGTCTTCCAGGTCGACGAGCTCCTGGCCACCAAGCTCCGCGGCTCCGGACTCGAGCAGCACATCGAAGTGGTGGCGCGTATCGAAGCCGAGCACGAAAAGCGCCTGGTGCCGGTCTTCCGGATCTGAGCACCCCGCGCAGCCTGCCGACGCCGACCGCGCCTGCCTCAGGCCGCCGGATTGATGGTGTTGGTCTCGGCCCGGCCGCTGGGCGTCTCGATGCGCTGCTCGCGTTGGTCGACCGGCTTGTAGTCACGCTCGCGCTCGCCGGTGTAGACCTGACGCGGCCTCGCGATCTTGGTCTCCTCGTCGTCGAGCATCTCGCGCCACTGCGCCACCCAACCCGACGTCCGCGGGATGGCGAACATCACCGTGAACATGTCGGTGGGCAGGCCGAGCGCCTCGTAGATCAGGCCCGAGTAGTAGTCGACGTTCGGGTAGAGCTTCCGATCGGTGAAGTAGTCGTCGTCGAGAGCGCGCTTCTCCAGCTCGGTGGCGATGTCGAGCTTGGGGTTCTTCCCGGTGACCGCGAACACCTCGTCCACGTGCTCCTTGATGATCTGCGCGCGCGGGTCGTAGTTCTTGTAGACGCGGTGGCCGAAGCCCATCAGGCGCTCCTTGCGGTCCTTCACCCTCTGGAGGAAGTCGGGGATGTTTTCGACCGACTCGATCCGATCGAGCATCCGCAGGACGGCCTCGTTGGCGCCGCCGTGCAGCGGGCCGTAGAGCGCCGCCACGCCCGCGGCCACCGCCGAGTAGGGGTCGACCTGCGATGAGCCCACGCCGCGGACCGCGTTGGTCGAGCAGTTCTGCTCGTGGTCGGCGTGGAGGATCCAGAGCACGTCGAGGGCGCGCTCGAGCCGAGGGTCCGGCTCGTACTTGACCTCGGTCATCTTGAACATCATCGAGAGGAAGTCGCCGGGGTAGCTGAGGTCGTTGTCCGGATAGACATAGGGCAGGCCGAGGTTGTGGCGGTAGGCGAAGGCGGCGAGCGTTGGCACCTTGGCGATCAGCCGGACGGCCGCCATGTGACGCTCGGTCTCGTCGTCGATCTTCTTGGCGTCCGGGTAGAACGTCGAGAGCGCTCCGACCGTTGCGAGGAGCATGCCCATGGGGTGGGCGTCGTAGCGGAAGCCCTCGACGAACTTCTTGATGTTCTCGTGGACGTAGGTGTGGTGGGTGATCTCGAACACCCACGCGTCGAGCTGGTCGCGGGTGGGGAGCTCGCCGTAAATCAGGAGGTAGGCGACCTCCAGATAGGTCGACTGCTCACACAACTGCTCGATCGGGTAGCCGCGGTACTCGAGGACCCCGGCCTCCCCGTCGATGAAGGTGATCGCGCTCCGGCAGGAGGCGGTGTTGGTGAACGCTGGGTCGTACGACATCAGGCCGAAGTCGTCACCGGAGACCTTGACGTCGCGGAGGTCCATCGCCCGGACGGTGCCGTCGCTGACCTCTATCTCATAGGTCTCGCCGGTGCGGTTGTCCGTGACGCTGAGGCTGTCCTGCGCGGTGGCGACGCCACCGTCGTCCTGTCGCTGGGGTTGCTCCTCTGCCATCGGCACTCTCCTCGAGTTCGCGTCTACCCCGATTGTGACGAAACTACCCTCGCCGCAGGAAACGTGAGAGCCGCGAGGTCCGCGGCGGCGGCGGCAGCTGCGCCACCTGGGCGGCGGTGATCGTGAGCGTCACGGCGCGCTCGGCGGTGCGGGCTACCTCGGGGGCGTCCACGAACCGGCGCTCTCCGCTCTCCGTCTCGATCACCAGGCCGTCCCAGATGTTCTCACGGTAGTTGTCGAGCGACTCGACGACCTTGCCGACGACGACCTCGTCGGCGTCGTACACGGGTGTGCCGCGCTTCAGCTCCGAGTGGTGGATCGCGTGCCCGTCGTCGATCGGGCTCATGCCCTCAGGATGTCAGGACGACGGCCGCGCTCTCTCCCCCCTCGTCCTCCGTCGCGCCGCCGTAGATCGCAGCGCCGATGGCGAGGATCACGAGGACGATCGAGATCGCGCCCACGACCAACGCCGCCCCCCGGGAGGCCGGAAACGCCTCGCGGGTAATACCGAGGAAGGCGAGGATCAGCGCCCAGGCCGCGAGTATCGGGCCGAAGACGTACCAGGGGTTCACGCCGGAAAAGCTACCGAAGCTTCACCGAGGAATCACAAGGAGGCTCGTCTCGGGCGTCAGCCTTGCGTGAGCAGATGCCGACCCTCTTGGACAAGGTCCGTCACGTCCTGGCGCCCCATGCCGACGAGCGCCCGGTCTGCCTCGTGTGCGGACGAGCGGTGGCGCCGCGCGACGATCGGATGCGGCTGCGCGGCGGCGTGGTCGTCCACCGCGCCTGCGCCACCTACAACATGCGCCGCCGCCGGTCCGGGCCGCGTCGTCTCGGATACCCGCGCAGGTGAAGCCCTAGCCGGCGCCGTTACCCTGGAGGCGTGAGCCTCCAGGGACCCTCGAAGACGATCGTGGTCGAGCCGCTGAAGCGGCCCGCGGAGGCCCCGGCGCCCGAGCCGTCGCCCCCGTGGCCCGAGCCGCGGCGCGAGCCCTCCACCCAACCACCCCCCAAGAAAGCGCCGGCGTGAGCGGCGCCGTGGCACCGGACCTGATCGAGCCAGTGGTCGGCTTCCGCAAGTGGCGCGTGGTGCGCGACCACCTCACCTCGCCTTACATCCCGCTGCGCTGGGACGAGCCCCTCGTGCGGGCCCGGTGCTTCCCGGCCAATCGCAGCCTGCTGTTCGGCGAGGGCTGGCTCGACGAGACCCACTCCGCGCCGCATCCGCGCTGCAAGTGCGGCGTCTACGCTTGGCACCGCCTGCCCCGCGCCGGCACGATGCCGGACCCGGACCGGGCCTACGGCGTCGTGGCGCTCTGGGGGAGGATCGAGGTCCATGAGGACGGCATGCGCGCCGAGCACGCCGCGATCAGGGCACTTGGCTTCTCCCCGCAGCTTGGGGAACGGCACCGGCGCACCATGCTTGGGATCGCCGGCCGCCTCGGCGTCGAGCTCGTCGAGGAGCGTTCCCTGGTGGCGGCGGCGCGCAGGCACGGCGCATCGCTGCCCGCGAGCCTCCTCCCGGAGCGCGCGGCTGCCTGATCAGCGCTCGCCGGTACGGGTGAGGCGATCCGCTCGGCATCCATGCGTCACGAACTCTGAAGTTACGCGCACGCGCGAGGGCGGCCTCGGTGCCGGCTCCGCGTGAGGCCCGCGGCGGGGCGGGCGCGGGTGGCGAGGACGGGAAGGCGGATGACGGTCCGAGCCGCCGCCTTCCGACGAGGCGTCGTGCTCGGGCGAGGGCTCCTCCCTGATCGCGTACCAGACGAGCCAGAGCGCGAACAGGACCGGGATCTTCAGCACGACGCCCAACCAGAAGATGGCCCAAAACCCCTCCACAGCCGCATGGTACCCGGGTTGGGACCCGCCTACCAGGCGACCGGCCGGCGGTCGCGGAAAAACCCGTTGGTGGGCCCGTCGGCCCGAAGCGTCGCAAGCCAGACGATGGTCTCGGCGGCCTGCTCGGGGGATCGGGGCGCCGCAGCGCCACCCATGTCGGTGCGAGTCCAGCCCGGGCACATGACGTTGACCTTCACGTCGCCTCTCGTAGCGAGCGCGAACTGCCGCGACATCGCGTTCAGCGCCGCCTTGGAGACGCTGTAGGCCGGGCTGTAGGAGGTCGCCTCGGTGATCGAGCCCGCTCCGCTCGAGACGTTGACCACCCGGCCGTAGCCCCTCTCCATCATTGGCGGCAGCAGCAGCCGGGAGGTCCGGAGTGGGCCGTAGAAGTTGATCTCAAAGGTCGTGCGCAGGGTCCGCTCGTCGAGGTCGAGCACGCCGCTTCCCTCGTCCAGGAGCACCCCGGCGTTGTTCACGAGCACGTCGACATGAATCCCGCGCCTGGTCAGCTCGCCCATCCAGCGCTCGACGCTCGCCGCGTCGGCCACGTCGAGCTGCAGGTAATCGACCTGGTGCCCGTCCGATCGCAGCCGCGTGGCGGCAGCCTCGCCGGCCCCCGGGTCACGGCTTGTCAATACGACATTCAGGCCGGTGGCCGCGAGCTGGCGCGCCGCTTCGAAGCCGATGCCCCGGTTCGCGCCGGTGACGAGGGCCGTCCGGGCCCCCGGCTCAGGCGGCACGGTCGGTCGCCCAGTCGGCCCAGTTGGCTGGCAGCGCTGGCGCCTCCAGCAGCCGGCGGGCCGGCTCGCCGCCGCGCTCGATCGTGCGCAGGTCGGCCAGGTTCACGGACAGGACGGAGCCCACGTGCCGATTGTCCTCAGCGGTTGAGGCCCTCTTCAGGAGTCGCGAACAGCCGCTCCGGGTTCTCGTTCAGGTCCGCGAAGCGCTCGACCATCTGGGCGGCGACGCGCCACCCACCGTCGACCCGGCGTACCCGCCAGGCGTGAAAGCACGATCCGGTGAACTCCTCGCTGACGGGGGATGGGGATTCCCATCGACGCAGGAAGAAGTGAAGCCGGGTGTGCGCCTCGGTGTCGCCGTCGAGATCTCGGCGCTCGAGCAGCTCGTCGATCACGTGCTTCTCGTCGAAGAACCCCCCGCGCTGGGAGAGAAAGTCGCGCAGCCCGTCGAGGCCGCTCCAGACATGTCCGCCGGTGAAGCCTGTCTCGAAATCCTCCGTCAGGACCTCGTCGATCATGGCCTCGGCGCTCGGGTGGCCTTGCAGAATCGTCAGATAGCGCTGAAGGAGCTCCACCAGTTGGTCGTCGGTGAGAGCGTCCGTCGGCATTCGTCCCCGACTCTAACCGGGACGCACGCTTGTTCACGCGCCTCTCACCAGCCCACCGTCTTGTCCAAGCATTGCTGTGCAATAGCAAGCCACGACGGTAGCCGGGATCCCGGGCCCGCGCGGGCGTGCCACGCGGGCATCGCGGAAGCAAACGACCTACCGTGCGGGGACCTGTTCGATGGCGGTTATCTCCCGGAACTGGCCGAAGCGCTCGTCGATCTCATCGCGGGCCAGGCGCCGCACCCGCCCGGTGCCGAACTCCTCTACGTTGAACGAGGCGAGCACCGAGCCGTAAGTCATCGCGCGGCGCAGGGTGAGCTCGTCCGGCTCGCCCTCCTGGGAGGAAAGGAAGCCGAGGAAGCCGCCGGCGAACGAATCGCCGGCCCCGGTGGGATCCACCACGGTCTCGAGCGGGAAGGCCGGCAGGGCGAAGAACCCCTCTTCCGTGTAGAGGGCGGCGCCGTACTCCCCTTGCTTGGCGACAACGGTGCGCGGACCCATCGCCATCACCTCGCGCGCGGCCCGCAGGAGATTGGGCTGCGCCGTGAGCATGCGCAGCTCGGCGTCGTTCATCAGCACCATGTCCACCCCGCTGATCGTGCGTACCAGGGAGTCGCGGGCGGTCTCGATCCAGAGGTTCATCGAGTCGAGGCCGGCGAGGCGGGCGCGCGCGCACTGCTCACGCACCTCCCGCTGGAGATCCGGCTGGATGTTGGCGAGGAAGAGCACGTCGGCCTGCTTCGACTCCTCCGAGAGCTTCGGGGCGAAGTCGCCGAACACGTTGAGCTGGGTGTCGTCGGTGTGGGCGGTGTTCAGGTCGTACTCGTAATGCCCGCGCCAGAAGAAGGTGCGCCCGCCCTCGACCCGCTCGATGTCGTCCGTGATCACGCCCCGGTCGTGGAGCACGGCGTACTCGTCGTCGCCGAAGTCGTCCCCTACCGGGCCCACGACCCGAACCTCGCCGAAGAAGCTGGCGGCCAGCGAGAAGTGCACGGCGGAGCCCCCGAGCATGCGCTCGCGCTCCCCGAAGGGGGTCTTGACCGCGTCGAAGGCGATCGAGCCGACCACGACCAGGCTCATGGCCGGGGGAGACTAGGCTACGAGTCCCATGCGCGCCGTCCAGATCGAGCGCTTCGGAGGCCCCGAGGTATTGGAGGTCGTGGACGTTCCCGCACCCGAGCCCGGCGAGGGCGAGGTGCTGATCGAGGTCGCCCGCGCGGGCCTGAACTTCGGCGATACTCACCAGCGCGAGAACAGCTACCTCGCGAAGTTCGAGGTTCCCCTCGTGCTCGGCGGCGAGGTGGCCGGGCGGGTGGCGCGGGGGGACGGCTTCGAGCCGGGTCAGCGGGTGGTGGCGATGCTGCCAAGCGGCGGCTACGCGGAGTACGCGGCGGCTCCGGCGGCCACGACCTTCCCGCTCCCGGAGGGCCTCGGCGACGAGGCAGCGCTCGCCCTGCTCGTTCAGGGCCTGACCGCCTGGCACCTGTACCGCACCTCGGCGAAGCTCGCCGAGGGCGAGAGCGTGGTGGTGATCTCCGGGGCGGGCGGCGTGGGCAGCATCGCCGTGCAGCTGGCGAAGCCGTTCGGAGCGGGCCAGGTGATCGCGACGGCAAGCTCCGACGAGAAGCGCGACAAGACACGCGAGCTGGGAGCCGACGCCGCCGTTGACACGAACGCCGAGGACTTGACGGCGGCGCTGATCGAGGCCAACGGCGGTGAGCGCGTCGACGTGGTGCTGGAGATGGCCGGCGGCAGGGTGTTCGATCAGAGCTTCGAGGCCCTCGCCCCGTTCGGGCGGCTCGTGACCTATGGGATCGCGAGCAATGAGCAGAACGAGGTCAGCAGCGGGCGGCTGATGCGCAAGAGCCGAGCGGTGGTCGGCTTCTGGCTGATGCACTGCCTCGGCCGCCGGGACCTGATGGAGGAGCCGTTGGCCGACCTGTTCGGGCGGGCCGTCAGGGGCGAGCTACGTCCGCAAGTGGGCGAGACCTATCCGATGTCGGCGGTGCGCCGCGCCCACGAAGACCTTCAGGGCCGGGGTACGACCGGCAAGCTGCTGCTGGACCCCTCCGCCTAGCGCGGTCGCCGCTCCAGGGGGGCGGGCCCGCCAGGCCGTCGAGCCGCTTGGCGGGCGGGCGAGCGGGCGTGAGCGGGTGAGTACCCTCAATCGGCTGATGACGACCTTCCGCGAGCTGGGGCTTATGGAGCCCCTTCTGGAGGCGCTCGCCCACCTTGGCTACGAGCGCCCCACCCCCATCCAGGAGCAGGCGATCCCGGCCCTGCGCGAGGGCGGCGACGTGATCGGCCAGGCCCAGACAGGTACCGGCAAGACCGCCGCATTCGGGCTTCCCATGCTCGAGCACGTCGATCCCGAGGATCCGGACGTGCAGGCCATCGTGCTCACGCCCACGCGGGAGCTGTGCATCCAGGTGACCCAGGCGCTGCGCGCCTACGGCGATCGCCGCGGAGTGGAGGTGGTGGCGGTGTTCGGCGGCGCTCCGATCCGGGACCAGGCCGCCCGCCTGAGCCGCGGCGCGCAGGTCGTCGTGGGCACCGTCGGGCGAGTGCTCGACATGATCGAGCGCCACCACCTGCTGCTCGACGACGCCCGCTACGTCGTGCTCGACGAGGCCGACGAGATGCTCGACCTTGGCTTCCTCGAGGACGTCGAGACGATCCTCGGCCGGTGCCCGGCCGGCCGCCAGACCGCGCTCTTCTCGGCCACGATCCCCGACGAGATCCGGCGCCTGGCGGACAAGTTCATGCACGAGCCGGTGGAGATCAGGGTTCGGGCCTCCACCCTGACCATCGACACCGTCGATCAGTTCTACGTAGAGGTGCCCGACGGCGAGAAGCCGGATGCGCTCACGCGTGTGCTCAGGGACGAGGATCCGGAGCAGGCGATCGTGTTCGTGCGGACGAGGATCGGCGTCGACAGGCTCGCCCGCAAGCTGAACGACGCGGGCGTGCGCGTGAAGGCTCTCCACGGCGACATGTCCCAGGGCCAGCGCGACGGGGTGATGATCGCGTTCAAGGACGGCCGGGAGCGGCTGCTCGTGGCCACCGACGTGGCGGCGCGGGGGCTGGACATCACCGGGGTGAGCCACGTCGTGAACTACGACATCCCGAATTCGCCGGACGGCTACGTGCACCGGATCGGCCGCACTGGGCGAGCGGGCGAGGCGGGGCGGGCGATCACCCTGGTCACCCCCCGCCAGCGCCGTGAGCTCGAGGCGATCGAGCGTCACGCTAAGATCGCCATCGACGAATGGACCGCCAACGGGGGCCGTCCCCGGACGCCCCGCCGGCCCGAGCACGAGACGCGTCGGCCCCGGCACACGAAGCCGCACAGCCGCGACGGGGTTCCCTACGCGAAGCTCGTGCTGGGGGCGGGCCGGCGTGACGGGTTCGAGCCGGCCGACGTGGTGGGAGCGGTGGTCGACAACTCGCACCTCGAGAACGACGACGTCCGCCACGTACGGGTGCTGGAGCGCTTCAGCTTCGTGGAGGTGCCGGAGGAACGGGCCCCGGAGGTGGCGCGCAAGGTGGACGGCAGGCAAGTCCGGGGTATGGAGCTCCGTGTGGAGGTGGCGAAGCGCAGATGAGCCAGGCGACCCTGCACACCAATCATGGTTCGGTGATGGTGGAGCTGTTCGACGAGGACGCTCCCAAGACCGTGGACAACTTCCTCAAGCTCTCGCGAGAGGGCTACTACGACGGCCTGACCTTCCACCGCGTGATCCGGGACTTCATGATCCAGGGCGGCTGCCTGGAGGGAACGGGCACCGGCGGCCCGGGCTACGAGTTCGAGGACGAGATCAACCGGCACAAGCTCGTGCGCGGCGCGCTGGCCATGGCCAATCGGGGGCCCGACACCAACGGGAGCCAGTTCTTCATAGTCACCACGGAGGCGGCGCCGTGGCTCGACGGCAAGCACACCGTCTTCGGCCGCGTGGCCGAGGGCATGGAGGCCGTCGATTCCATCGAGGCGGTGGAGACGGGTCCGCAGGACCGGCCCGCGGAGCCCGTCGTCATCGAGAGGGTGGAGCTCCATGAGGATTGAGTTCCTCTGGTGGGAGGGCTGCCCCTCGCATCCAGAGGCGCTCCAGCAGCTGGAGCAGGTGCTCCGCGAGGAGGGGCTCGATCCCGAGTCCGTCGAGCGGGTGGAGATCGTGAGTGACGAGCAGGCGGAGCGCGAGCGCTTCTTCGGCTCCCCGACCATCCGACTCGATGGTGAGGACGTGGTGCCCCCCGGCGAGGCCGACCCCGTGGGCCTCAGCTGCCGGGTCTACAGGCTGCGCGACGGGCGTCCGTCGCCCAACCCCGACGTCGAGGACGTGCGGGACGCCGTGCGAAGGAGGGCCTATGCAGCCGGCTGACAGCGCTCCCGATCTCAGGCTGCCCGACACCGACGGCCAGGAGCACAGCCTCCGAGGCGACGGCGTGACCGCCGTGGTGTTCACCTGCAACCACTGCCCGTACGCGCTCGCCTGGCACGACAGGATCCTTGCCGTCGCGCGCGACTACGCGGACCGGGGCGTGCGCCTGCTCGCGGTCAACCCAAACGACGCGGACCGCTACCCGGCCGACTCCTACGAGGCGATGAAGGACCGGGTGGCGGCGGACGGCGGGTGGCCGCTCCCGTACCTGCGCGACGAGCGCCAGGAGGCGGCGCGCGCCCTCGACGCGAAGACGACGCCCGACGTCTTCGTCTTCGACGCCGAGGGGCGGCTCCGCTACCGCGGTGCGCCCGACTCGAACCATCGCGACCCTTCGCAGCACGCGGTCTGGCTTCGGGACGCCCTCGACGCGCTGCTCGGGGGCGGGGAGCCCGACCCGGCGGAGACCGAGCCGGTGGGCTGCAGCATCAAGTGGACGCCTCGCGCCTGAGCACCGCCTAGCTCGGTGCTCGCCGTCGCCCTCGGCCTGGCCGCGAGCGTCTCCTGGGGCATCGCCGACTTCCTGGGCGGGCTCAAGAGCCGCACGCTCGAGCTGCTCACGGTGCTGCTCTTCTCGCAGGGGGTGGGGTTCCTTTTGATCATGCTGATCGTGTCGGTGCAGGGGGAACCGGCTCCGGACGGCACCCACGTCCTCTATGCCTGCGTGTCGGGCGTGTCAGGGATAGTCGCCCTCGCCGCCTTCTACCGCGGGCTCGCGGTGGGGGCGATGACGGTCGTGGCGCCTATCGCGGGAATGGCGGCCGCACTGCCGGTCGCGGTGGGGCTGATCTCGGGCGAGCGTCCAGCGGGCCTACAGGCCGCCGGCATCGTGCTGGCAATCGCCGGCGTGGCGCTCGCCTCGCGCGAGCGGCCCGCGGAGGGAGGACCCTCACGCGTGGCCGCCGGGGCGGGGCTCGCGCTGCTCTCCGCGCTGGGCTTCGGTGGCTTCTTCGTGGCGATGGACGCCGCCAGCGAGACGGACGTCTTCTGGGCAAGCTTCTTCAACCGCGCGACCAGCTTGAGCATTCTGGTCGCGGCGGCGCTCGCGCTGCGGCCGAGACTGACGATCGGAGTCCGCGAGGCTCGAGTCCTGGTCTTGATCGGGGTGATGGACATCTCCGCCAACGCGCTGTTCGCCGCCGCCTTCACCGAGGGCCTGGTCAGCCTGGTGTCCGTGCTGGCCTCGCTCTATCCGGTCGTCACGGTCCTGCTCGCACGCCTGGTGCTGGGGGAGCGCGTTCGGCGGCCCCAGCAGGCGGGC
>DATFQM010000108.1:0-13017 GCA_035264265.1 Thermoleophilaceae bacterium | reverse complement strand
CGATCGACGGCAACGCCGTGTTCACGACCGTTATGTCCAGCAGCAACATGAACGTCGCCACCGAGACCGCCATGAGGGTCCACCACTTACGAGCCATTGGGAATTCTCCGTCGGTCGGGGTACAATTGGTCAGGTTGCTTGATCAGGCCACCTTACCAGATTGTCAAGCGACCTGACGAAACTGTGACCGATATCCCACTTCCCCCCCTTCTCGGTGAGTTGAAAGAGCTCGCTATTGCGGAGCTCCACCGGCGCCTGCACGAGGAGGGCTATTCCGAAGTCCGGCCCGGGCACGGCTGCGTCTTCCGCTTCATCGACACCGAGGGCTCCCGGCTCACGGACCTGGCCGAGCGCTCCGGGTACTCGAAGCAGGCGGTGGGTGAGGTGACCGCCGACCTCGAGGCCCTGGGTTACGTGGAGCGCATCCCCGATCCCCTGGACGGCCGGGCAAAGACGATCAGGCTCACCGAGCACGGCCGCTACGCCCAGGCAGCGGCGGCGCGGATCTTCAGCGAGATCGAGCGCCGCTGGGCAGAGCAGTTCGGGGACGAGAGGATCGCCCAGCTGCGCGAGACGGTGGAGCTCCTGCTCGCCGCCGAGCGCGGAGCGGTCCCGGCCTAGGTTCTGCTCGACTCAGGCCGGGACGGCCTGCTGGATGTAGTCCACGATGCCCTGGACCGACGCGCCCGGGGTGAAGATCTCGGCCACGCCGAGCTGCTTCAGCTCGGCTATGTCCTCGTTCGGGATCGTCCCTCCGACCACCACCACGACGTCGCCGGCTCCCTGTCCCTCGAGCAGCTGGACGATGCGGGGAACGAGGGTCATGTGGGCGCCGGAGAGAATTGAGAGGCCGACGGCGTCCGCATCCTCCTGGAGCACGGTCTCCACGATCTGCTCCGGGGTCTGGTGCAGGCCCGTGTATATGACCTCCATGCCCGCGTCGCGCAGGGCGCGGGCGATGATCTTGGCGCCGCGGTCGTGCCCGTCGAGCCCCGGCTTGGCGACCACGACGCGGATCTTGCGGCCTTCTGGCATCGGGCCGGAGCTTACCCTCCGGCTCCTAGGGCGCCCGATGTTGTCTGGCTCCCAATCGTCGTCTGCCGCGGATGCCGGAGATGTTTTGCGGGAACGCCGGATTAGCGCGGGGTCCCCCGTCGCATCTCGTTGTGCGAAAGGCCGGCTTCGATGGGGCGGGCGGCGACTCGAACGCTCAGCGGCCACGAGCTTCGGGCCTACTGTGCCAGTAACCGGGCCCACAGCCCGGCCAACTGGCATTGTTGCGGTCGAGCGGCCGACGAAGCCCGACCAGCGGGGCAGGGGACCGGCGAGATTCGGGCTCCTCTCTATACCCAGCTGCATATCCGCCCATGGAGAAGCGAGACGGGGGGCGCCGGCTAGGCGGGATCGCCTGCGCGGCGGCGAATCGCCAGCCCCAGTGCCAGCAGCGCGAGCCCGAGGCCCCCGAGCACTGCGGCGTCCGCGCCCGTGGCCGGCAGGCTGGAGCCGCTCGAGCTGCCGGAAGACGAGCCGGACGCGCCCGAGCTTTGGGAGCCGCCCGCCGGGGAGCCGCCCGCGGCCGAGCCGCCCGCCGCCGAGCCGCCCGCCGAAGAGCCGCCACCAGCGGAGCCTCCGGTCGAGCTGCCGCCCGCGGAGCTGCCGCCCCCCGAGCCGCCGGAGCCGGCGGCACGAACGACCACAGTCCCCTTCATGAACGGGTGAGGGGTGCACTGGTAGCGGAAGGTGCCCGCGCTCGTGAAGGTGTGCGACCCGCTCTGCCCCCTCGACAGGATCCCGGTGTCGAAGCCGCTGCCTGTCGCCGTGTGGCCCTGCCTTCCCGTGTTGGTCCACGTGACCCGGTCGCCCACGTTCACGGTGATCGTCCCGGGGCGGAAGCTGAAGTCGACGATCGACACCGAGCCCGGGCCGGCGGCCACGGCCACCGGCGGGGACGACTGCGACGACGGGGACGAGGCCGGGTCGGCGGCCGGCTGCTCGTCGTTCGCCGGCGCAGGCGTCGCAGGCTGGGCGGACTGCGGAGCCATGCCGCTACCGGCGGACGGTGCCCCCTCCCCGGACGCCGGCGGGTTGGGCGAAGCCTGCTCGGCGGCCGGCGACCCTCCCACGAGCACGAGCGCGGAGACGATGACGTAGACGGTTATGAGGGGGCCCAGGTATCTCGCCATGCGATTAGAACACGGGCGTTTCCCTATAGGTCCCGAAGACCCTCTGCAGCGACTCTACGATCTCGCCCTCCGTGCAGTGCGCTCGGGCACAGTCGAGCAGATGCTCCATGAGGTTGCGATCGCCCGCGGCCGCCTCGCGAAGCGTGGCGAGGGCCCGCTCGGCCTCCTCCGAGTCGCGGCCGCCGCGGACGGCCCGCGTACGCCCGATCTGCTTCCGCTCCAGCTCGGGCGGGATTCGCAGGATCGTCAGCTGCTCGTCGCCCTCCGACTGGTAGCGGTTGACCCCGACCACGATCCGCTGGCGGCGCTCGATCTCCTCCTGCAGGCGAAACGAAGCCTCCGCGATCTCGCGCTGGGGGAAGTTCTGCTTGATCGCCTCCACCATCCCTCCCAGCTCGTCGATCTTGCGGAAATACGCATAGGCGGACTCCTCCATGCGGTCCGTCAGCGCCTCGATGAAGTAGGAGCCCCCCAAGGGGTCGATCGTGTTGGCGACCCCGGTCTCGTGGGCGAGGATCTGCTGGGTTCGCAGCGCCACCCGCACGGCCTCCTCGGTGGGCAGCGCCAGCGCCTCGTCGAACGAGTTGGTGTGCAGCGACTGGGTGCCGCCCAGCACCGCCGACAGCGCCTCCGTGGCGGTGCGCACGACGTTGTTCAGCGGCTGCTGCGCCGTCAGGGAGACTCCGGCCGTCTGGCTGTGGAAGCGCAGCAGCAGCGATCGCTCGTCACGCGCGCCATAGGTCTCCTTCATCTCCCGGGCCCAGATCCGCCGCGCGGCCCGGTACTTCGCGATCTCCTCGAAAAAGTCGATGTGCGCGTTGAAGAAGAAGGACAGGCGCGGCGCGAAGCTGTCGACGTCGAGGCCGCGCCCGATCGCCTCCTCCACGTAGGTGAAGCCGTCCTTGAGCGTGAAGGCAAGCTCCTGCTGAGCGGTCGAGCCCGCCTCGCGGATGTGATAGCCGGAGATCGAGATCGGATGCCAGCGCGGCATCCGCTCGGCGCAGAACTCGATCATGTCGGTGACCAGGCGCATCGCCGGGTCGATCGGGAAGCACCACTCCTTCTGTGCGATGTACTCCTTGAGGATGTCCGTCTGGATCGTGCCGCTCAGCCGCTCCGGCGGGACTCCCTGGCGCTCGGCCGCGACCACGTAGAAGGCCAGCATCACCGCGGCGGGGGCGTTGATCGTCATGGAAGTGGAGACCTCGCCCATCGGGATCCCCCCGAACAGGGTCTCCATGTCGTCGAGGGTGTCGATTGCCACCCCTTCGCGTCCGACCTCCCCCTGCGAGCGGGGGTGGTCGGAGTCGTGACCCATCAGCGACGGCATGTCGAAGGCTGTGGACAGGCCCGTCTGCCCGTGGTCGAGCAGGTAGCGGAAGCGCTCGTTCGTCTCCTCGGCCGTTCCGAACCCCGCGAACTGGCGCATCGTCCAGAGCCGGCCGCGGTACATCGACCCGTACACCCCGCGCGTGAACGGGTACTCGCCGGGGAAGCCGATCCGCTTGGGGTCCGGAAGGTCCTCGGCCGTGTAGAGCGGGGCGACCGGCTCCCCGGAGATCGTGGTGAAGAGCGAATCGCGCTCCGGGGTCTGCGCGTACTTCTCGCGGAACCAGCGCTCGGCGTCGGTCATCGGCCTCGGCTCGACGGCCATGCCGAAAGGTTAAGGCAGCCTGGTTACGGTCCTTGCTGCTTCGAGATCCGCCCCACCCGGCCGGGCCGGTGCGGACGGCGCTCCTGCATCTCGGGGCGGGTACGCCCGAAGCGGTGCAGGAGGAAGTGTGCCGCGAGGCCGAGCAGGGCCGCGACGATCGCGATCCCGAGCACGATCAGGATGCCGGTCAGCATGCACTGCGCCTACCCGGTTACGCCCCGGCTATGCGCCTCGGCCCGCTATGCGGCCTGGGGCCCGGCGACGCCGCGTCCAGAGAAGTGGGCGCGAACCGTGCGTCACTTTCGAACCTCGGCCGTTCTCGCTCGGACGGGTCAGCGCGCGAGCAATTGCCGCCAGCGCGGCGGGCGCCGCAGTCGCGCCGCCGCATAGCCCCCGGCACCTGCCGCGATCGCTCCGGCGCCGATCGCGACGCCCAGGCGGAGCCGGCGGCGGAGGGTGTCGAAGCGCATGATTCGCCAGCCCTCCTCGCGCGCCACCCGCTCCAGCTTCGCATCGGGGTTGACCGCCACCGGGTGTCCCACCGCGCGCAGCATCGGAAGGTCGGACTCCGAGTCGGAGTAGGCGTACGACTGCGACAGCTCGATGCCCTCGCGCTCAGCCAGCTGGCGGATCGCCTCGCCCTTGCCCTCCCGGTAGGTGAAGGGTCCGGCCGCCCTTCCGGTGTAGACGCCATCTCGCACCTCGGAGAGCATCCCGATGCCGCCCTCGAAGACGAGAACGCGGGCCAGCACGTCGGCGAGCTCCTGCGAGGCGGCCGTGACGATGTAGGCGGGGCGACCGGCGTCCTGGTGCTCCCACGCCTCGTGCAGCATCTCTTCGTACATCAGCGGGAGCACACCGGCGAGCACGTCGGGACCGAGGCGCGCCAGGTCCACCACCCGCTGGCCCGCGATCGAGTCGAGCACGCGGCGCCGGAGCTCGTCCGTCTGCTCGTCCGTCGTGCCGCTGAGCCGGAAGCGGACGTTCGCCCAGGCGTCCCCGATCAGCTTCCGTCGCGACAGCATGCCGGCCTTGTAGGCGGCCCGCGCGAAGTGGAGGGCGCTGGAGCCCTCCATCAACGTCTTGTCGAGGTCGAAGAAGGCGGCTCCGGTCCTCGCCCCTTCGGCCGCGCTCGCATCGCTCGCGTTCGGTCGCACTGCTCCCTCCGACACGGCCTCCGCGCGAGAACCTGCGCCGCCGGCTAACTGCCGTTGACTTCGACGATCATCGCGTCGCCCTGGCCGCCTCCGGAGCAGATGGCCGCGACGCCCAGCCCGCCGCCGCGGCGGCGGAGCTCGTTGACCAGGGTCATCAGGATGCGGGCGCCGGAGGCGCCGATCGGGTGCCCCAGCGCGATGGCGCCGCCGTTGACGTTCACCTGGTCCTCGTCGACGCCCAGCATCCGCATAGAGTTGAGCGCCACCGAGGCGAACGCCTCGTTGATCTCGAAGAGGTCGATGTCTTCGACCTTCAGGCCGGCCTTCTCGAGCGCCACCTCGGTGGCGTTCGCGGGAGTGCGCGCCAGGTAGGGAAACTCGTCGGCCACGGCGCCCTGGGTCACGATCGTGGCTAGGGGCTCGCGCCCGTTCGCCTTCGCCCATTCGTCGCTGGCGAGCACTAGCGCGCCGGCGCCGTCGTTCACGCCAGGCGCGTTGCCGGCGGTGTGCGCGCCGTCCTTGCTGAAGGCGCCCTTCAGGTTGGCGAGCGACTCCAGCGAGCTCTCCCGGCGCGGACCCTCGTCGACCTCGACGGTCGAATCGCCCTTCCTCGACTTCACGGTCACGGAGACGATCTCCTCCGGGAGGCGCCCCTCGTCGGTCGCGCGAATCGCCAGCTCGTGGGAGCGGAGCGCGAACTTGTCCATGTCCGGGCGGGTGATCTCGAGCTCCTCCCCGACCTCGTCGGCCTCGGCGCCCATGTGCTTGCCGGTGAACGGGTTGGTGAGCCCGTCGTGCACCATCGCATCAAGCGCCTTGGCGTCCCCCATGCGGTAGCCGAAGCGGGCCTGCTTGAGCAGGTAAGGGGCCTGCGACATCGACTCCATGCCTCCTCCGACCGCGACCTGGATGTCACCGGCCCTGACGGCCTGGTCGAGGATCCCGCACGAGCGCAGGCCCGAGGCGCACACCTTGTTGATCGTCTCGGAGGGGACCTCCTTCGGGATGCCGGCCTTGATCTGGGCCTGCCGCGAGGGGATCTGGCCCTGACCGGCTTGGAGCACCTGGCCGAAGGCCACGCCCTCCACCTGGTCCGGGGCAACCTCGGCTCGCTCGAGCGCGGCACCGATGGCGCTCCCGCCGAGCTCCGTGGCGTCGAGGGTGGAGAGGCCGCCGCCCATCTTGCCGAAGGGCGTGCGCGCGGCGCCGAGGATCGCGGTCTTGGGCATGTCGGGAGCTGTCTCCTCTGGTCGGGAATCGGGAACGATACAGGCGGGATACGCCGAGCCTTCACGGCCCCTGCGGTGTGGAGCAGCCTCGGCTGCCCCGGCCAGCTAGGCTGCCCGGCCATGCCGCCGATAGCCGTCAGCGCCCGTCGCGGGGCGCCCGAGCAAACCGATGCCGACACCCGGGTGGTCGGCCTCTTCGAGGGCGAGTCGATCGAGGACGCTTCGCTCCAGGCCCTGGTCGAGTCCGGGGAGGCCAAGGGGGGGAGCGGGAAGGTGGCGGTGGCCCACGGGGACAGGAAGCGGGTCCTGATCGCCGGGCTCGGCAAGCGCGACGAGCTCGACGCCGAGACGGCCCGTGTCGCGGCGGCCGCCGCCGCCGGCCGGGCGCGCGAGCTCGGCACGAGGTCACTCTCCTGGGAGGCTCTCGACGGCGTTGCCGGCGCGCTCGTGGAGGGCACCCTGCTGCGCCTCTACCGCTTCGACCGCTTCAAGTCGAAGGAGGACGAGAACGACGGGGTCGAATCCCTCGAGCTGGCCGGCCGGACCGTCTCCGAGGAGGAGGTGGAGCGCGCCCGGATCGGAGCCGAGGCGCAGAACAAGGCTCGTGACCTCCAGAACCTCCCGGCCAACGTGGCCACGCCGGTCTTCCTCGCCGAGCGCGCCGCCGAGATCGCCGCCCAGCACGATTCGCTGGAGCTCGAGCTGCTCGACCGCGAGGGCATAGTCGCCGCCGGGATGGGCGCCTTCGCCGGCGTCTCGCAGGGGAGCGATCAGGAACCGCGCCTGATCGTGCTGCGCTACTCGGGGGGAGACAAGGGCCCGCATCTGGGCTTCGTGGGCAAGGCGGTGACCTTCGACACCGGCGGGATCTCGATCAAGCCCAGCGCCAAGATGCACGAGATGAAGTTCGACATGTCCGGGGGCGCGGCCGTGATCGAGTCGCTAGGCGCGATCGCCCAACTCGGGCTGCCGGTGACCATCACCGGGGTAGTGCCGGCCACCGAGAACATGCCGAGCGGGCACTCGATGCGACCCGGTGACGTGGTGACGGCGATGAACGGCACCACGATCGAGGTCAACAACACGGACGCCGAGGGCAGGCTGATCCTCGCGGACGCCCTCTGCTACGCCGTCGGGCAGGGCGTGGAGCGGATCGTGGACCTGGCCACGCTCACCGGAGCGATCGTCGTCGCGCTCGGGTCTACCTACGCCGGCCTCTTCTCCAACGACGACGACTGGTGCGGCGAGGTGGAGGCCGCGGGCAAGGCGACCGGCGAGCTCGGTTGGCGCCTCCCCTTCCACAAGGAGTACGAGGACCTCGTGAAGGGTGAGTACGCGGACATCACCAACGCGCCCGAGGGCCGCAAGGCGTCGTCGATAGTGGGCGCCGAGTTCCTGCGCCGCTTCGTGGACGACAGGCCCTGGGTTCACATGGACATCGCCGGCACGGCCTGGGGCATGGACCGGCCCTACGTCCGCAAGGGCGCCTCGGGCTTCGGAGTGCGCACGCTGGTCGACCTGGCGAGCCGCAACGCAGCCTGAAGGACCGAGGCCGCGCCACGCGGGGCGCGCGGCGCGGCCTCTCTTCTGTCCCGGAGGGGCCCGGGGACTAGCTCCCGGAGGGCCCGGGGACTAGCGTTCGTAGCGGCGGTCGGTGACCTCCTCGTGCCGCACATCATCGGTTGCCGGGTCGCGCTCACGGCGAACGTCCTCGCGAATCGCGCCACCGCCGCCGCTCGAGCGATCCGACCCGTGCTCCTCATCGCCATCGCCTTTGCGACCGAAGAGTCGCTCCTTCAAGCTCGGCTTGTCCTCACGGCCACCGCCCCCGGAGGTCGCCCCGGTGCCCCGGTCGCCACGGCCGGAGCCGTACTCGCGGTCGAAGCGCTCGGCAACCTCGTCCTCGTCCGCATCGGGGTCCTTGCGGGCGGCATCGAGGTGGCGCTCGCGGGCCTCGCGGCCCCGCGCGTCCGCTGCCGCCGCGCGCTCACGGGCGCGGGCCTCCTCGCGGCGCGCCCGGGCGGCGCGCTCGTCAGCCTCCGCGCGCGTCGTGTCGGCCTGCGCGCGCGAGACCTCCGCCTCACGACGTATCTCACGGGCCTGATGCCGGCGCGCATCGAGCCGCTTCTGGCGGCTTTTCCTGCCGAGCAATAGCAGCGCCGCCAGCACGAGCAGCGCGACCACGACTATGGCGATGATCACTCCAGCATCCATCCGGACACTCTCCTCTCCGATGGCTCTTCGGGCTTCGAGCTACCCCATGCCGGTGGTGCCCTAACGGCTACTTCCGGGGGCCAAGGGTCCATCCAGTTGGGGTGCGTTCCGGCGTTACTGACGCTGGACGCTCGGCGCTCAGGGGGTCCCGCCCGTTCTGGGTCATAGTGACCCACAACGTGCGGGGCCCCTACCGGGCCGAGGCGCCGCCGACTGCTAGCCGCTGCCCGCGGGCTGGAGCTCCGCGAGCTCGCGCTTGAGCACCTTGCCGGTGACGTTTCGGGGTAGCTCGTCCAGGAAGACGATCTCGCGCGGCACCTTGTAGCGGGCGAGGTTCTTCTTGACGTATTCCTTGAGGTCGTCCTCGGAGGCCTTCTTGCCCTTCTCGAGGACCACGAAGGCGCGGAGACGCTGCCCGAAGTCCTTGTCCTCGACGCCGATCGCCGCCACCTCCGCCACGGCCTCGTGCCGGGACAGCAGGTCCTCGACCTCCTTCGGGAAGACGTTCTCTCCGCCCGAGACGATCATCTCGTCGTCGCGGCCCTCTACGAACAGCCGCCCGTCCTCGTCCATGCGGCCCACATCGCCAGTGGCCATCAGGCCGTCGATCACGTCCTTCGCGCCGCCGCCTGTGTAGCCCTCGAACAGCATCTCGTTGCCCACGAAGATGCGGCCGGTCTGGCCTGGAGGCAGCTCCGCCCCGCGGTCGTCGTAGATTCGCACCACCGTTCCGCGCGGCGGCCGGCCGGCCGTGCCGGGCGCGGCGCGCATGTCCTCCGGGGTTGCGATCGTCGCCCAGGCCACCTCGGTCGAGCCGTAGAGGTTGTAGAGCGTGTCGCCGAACTCGTCCATCCACCTGGTGGCGAGGTCGCCGGGCAGCGCCGAGCCCGAGGCGGCCACGACCTCGAGCGAGGAGACGTCGTATTTGCGCCGGGTCTCCTCCGGCAGGTCGAGGATGCGCTGCATCATCACCGGCACCACGACGAGCGACTCGCAGCGGTGCCGCGCCACGTCGGCCACGCAGGCCTCGGGATCGAACTTCCGCCGCAGGACGTAGGTGGAGCCGAGGATCAGTCCGAGCGTGAAGTGCGCGAAGCCCCAGGAGTGGAACAGCGGCGCCGCGATGTGCGTGACCTGCCTGGAGTTGAGTGGAAGCTTCGACAGCAGCGCCACGGCGGGGTCGATCGACTGCGGGTTGCCCCGCGCCGCCCCCTTGGGCGTCCCGGTGGTCCCGCTCGTCAGGATCACCGCGCGGCCCTCCCGCTCCGGGGGCACGACGCCTTCGTCGTCGCCCACCTCGATCAGCTCGTTGAGGTTGGGATCGTCGGTCTTCTCCTCGTCGTGCCACGCCACGAAGCGCTTGCGGCGCTTGGCGGCGTCCTCGAGAAGCCCCGCGAACTCCTCGTCGTAGATGATCGCGACCGGCTTCTCTCGCTTCACGACCTCCGTCAGCTGCGGTCCCGCGAAAGCGGTGTTCAGGAACAGCGCGTCTGCGCCGAGCTTCGAGACGGCGACCGTCGCGTCGATGAAGCCGCGGTGGTTGCGGCACATGATCCCTACCCCGTCGCCCTCCTTGACCCCGGCGTCCGCCAGCGAGTGGGCGAGCCTGTTGGAGCGCACATCCATCTCGCGGAACGTCAACGTGCCCAGCTCGTCCACCACCGACGGCTCGTTCGGGAAGCGCTGGGCCATCGCTATGTACCCCGCGGCCGGGCTCCGCCCCCAGCGCGCCAGCGTGGTGAGCACCCGCACCAGCTTGTCGGGCCGCATCGGGCGGACCACCCCGCGTTCCACCAGGATCCTCGCGGTGCCGAGGTTGTAGCCCATACGGCCCACGAGTCCCATTCCCTCGTCGCTCAAGCTGTCGCCCCCTTCGAGCTCACGCCTCAGATTCTCCAGGCTCTTCTCCAGATTCTTCGCCACCATCGGCGCGGAGAAGCGGTCGGCGATGGTGGCCAGTACGCCGCCCGGCGCGTCGTAGCTCAGCCGCAGGGTCACGACCGTGCCGCCTCCAGGCGCCTCACGCAGCCGCCAGCGACCCCGCTGGTCGATGCCGGTGATGCTGGTCCAGGCCAGGTCGCGGTTCTCGTCGTACTCCACCAGCTCGATGAGCCCGCCGACGTCCGCGGAGCCGACACGCATCCGCATCGAGTAGCGCGCCCGGACGCTGGGGTCCTGCCCGTTCTTTTCCTCGAACCGTGTGATCCCGTGCATCAGGCGCGGCCAGTTGGAGGGATCCCGCACGAGCGCCCAGACCTCCTCGCAGGGCGCCTCGATCACGATTTGCCGCTCGACCCGCATCAGCCCACGAGAGGTAGGCGGCGCTCGGCCTGCAGCGCGGTCAGGCACCGCTGCATGCGGTCGATGATCTCGTCGTAGACCTCGTCGAGGTCGGGGTCCCCGAACTCCTCGCGGAGGTGGATGGGGGGGAGCGCCTCAACGGTGATCTTGGCGGGCAGCGGCCAGTGCCCCAGCATGTCGCCGACGTTCAGCCCCCAGGGGATCGCCAGCGAGATCGGCAGCACCTTGAGACGGAACATGCGGTCGAGCGCGAGCAGCCTGGCCAGCCACTCGCCGCGCGAGAGGAACAATGCGGTCTCCTGCCCGCCGACCGAGACGACCGGGACGATCGGCACGTCCTTTTCGAGCGCGAGCCGGATGAAGCCCTTGCGGCGGCCGAAGTCGACATTGGCGCTCTCCCAGCTCGGGCGGTGCACCTCGTAGTCCCCCCCGGGGTAGACGAGCAGGGCCGCTCCTGAGTCGAGCGCCTCGTTGGCGTTCCGCGGGTCGGCGGCCACGGTCCCGTACTTGCGGAGGAACCGCAGCCCCGGCATCGTCAGGACCAGGTTGTGCGCCAGCTGATAGAAGCGACGCTCGACGCCGAAGTAGGTGCTGAAGGCAAGCGTGAAGACCCCGGTGTCGGGGGTCAGGTTCCCGCCGGAGTGGTTGCCCACCAGGAGCACCGGACCCTCCTCGGGGATGTGGTGGAGCCCGCGCACGTCGGCCCGGAAGTAGAGGCTTGCCAGCATCCACAGGCCGGGCAGCGACTCCCGGATGTAGTCCGGATCGCGCTCGTCGAGATCGGCCCGCGGCACCGCGCTCTGCGCCTGCGCCGCCGCCGCGCCGACCAGGTCCGCCGCGAGGCTGCCAGCAGCCCGCAGGGCCGAGCCCAAGTCGAGCGCGGGCGGTCTGAGCGCGCGCGCCACCCGGTCGCGGGCCTGCTCGGTGACCTCGCCGTCGGGGCCCGCGCCGTTAGAGCGTTCGGAGGGGTCTCGCGTTCGGGTCCTGTCGCTCAAGGGGTTCTCCTCGATTCGAAGTCTCTCACGCGGCTCGTCTCAGTCTTTGCGGCGCTCCCTCCGGGAGGTCCCGCAGCTCGCTCCTGAGCCGCCCGTTCGGACTTTTCGCCGCCATTTCGTTCCGCCGTCAGCTTCGTCACACGCACGTGTGGCGCCGGTTCCTACCGTGGCGGCGTGCGATCTGAGAAGGGCCAGGCGAGCGTCGAGTGGATCGGGCTGATGCTGCTCGTGTCCATCGCTCTCGGCAGCCTGGCCGTGTTTGTCGCGCGCGTGGATGGGCGCTCGCTCGGCGGCTTCCTCGCCCACCGCATCGTCTGCGCCGCCCGCCGAGGCTGCGACGACGGCGATGCCGCGCTCGCGAGCGCGTACGGCCGGCGCGACGCGGCGCTCGTGCGTGCGTATGCGCCGAGCCTCGTGTACGAGCACGGGGAGCCCTCGCTGCCGGTGGACTACAGGCGCTGCCGCGAGCACGCCTGCGCCGACGCGCCGGACGACCACGACCTCGACACCCACCGCTCGAGCGCCGGTCAGCCGGCCACGGTCTTTACGCGGCGGCTGCGCCGGCGCGGCCGTCTCTACCTCGCCTACTGGTGCTGCGATTAGGACCGCTCTAAGTCGCCGACCGATGCTGCGGAGGCCGGCGCTCGGATGCGGCTAGCTGGCGAGGGTCCCGACAACCGACCCGGCCATGGCGAACACGATCCCGACGCCGAGGAGGACTGCCCCCTTGATTCGGTCGGAGATGCTCCCAGCGAGGACGAAGCGCAGGTGTCCGCGAAGCTCGTCATCGGCGTCCGCCATCTCGGTTCGGACGCGATAGACGGAGTCGTCAAGCTGCGTATCCAGAGCCTTCTGCATCTCGATCAAGGTGTTATAAGCGGCGGCATCGACCCTTCCGACGTAGTCGACGATTGCCCGCAACTGGTCACGACTCGTGGACATTGCACTTGGGAAGGAGGGGTGCCCGGGAGGCTGCACCTTCGCGGGATACGAGCGCCTGGGCCGCGGCTTCCGGCGTCTTGGGACGAAGAGGCGGCCGGCCTGCGCTCGATCGCGGGCAATCCCGAGTACGACGAGCGCAAGTCCAGCAAGCTCACAGAATCCGCCAACGACGGAGAGGGCGATGGCCAAGGCGACGAACGACGGAGAGGGCGATAGCCAAGGCGACCACACTCCAGTGAGTGTCGTGCGGATGGCGGACAGTCTGCGCTCCTCGGTCTGCCTACCGGCCTGCGCTGCGCAAAGATGCGGTGCGAACCTACGGGGAGGAGCGGAGCGGTGAAG
>DATFQM010000107.1:0-8419 GCA_035264265.1 Thermoleophilaceae bacterium | reverse complement strand
CTGGAGAGGCTCGTCGAGCGCGAGCTGGCGGCGCGGCTGGGACGCCGGCCGGGTCAGAAGGAGGAGCGCTACGCCCACCGCCTGTCGGAGGATGCGGACGACGGCGAGGTCGCGCCGACCCCAGGGCCGGAATCGCTGGAGGCGCGCGTGGAGCGCCTGGAGCGTGAGGTGGCCGAGCTGAGACGAAGGCTCTCCGCTTGAGCGGCCTGGCTCGCGGCTCCGACGGCAGGCGGCGCTGCGCGTGGGGCGTCTCCGATCCGGACTACGTGCGCTACCACGACGAGGAATGGGGCCGACCGGTGACCGAGGACGACGGGATCTACGAGCGGCTCACCCTCGAGGCGTTCCAGTCCGGCCTCTCCTGGCTGACCGTACTGCGCAAGCGGGATAACTTCCGGGCGGCCTTCGCCGACTTCCGGATCGAGGCCGTGGCCCGCTTCGACGATGGCGACGCCAGGCGGCTGCTGGCGGATGCCGGCATCGTTCGCAACCGGGCCAAGGTCGAGGCCGCCGTCGCCAACGCCAGGGCCGCCGCGGGGATGAAGGACGGCCTGGCCTCGCTGGTCTGGTCGTTCGCGCCACGAGGCCGCCGGCGCGCCGCGTCGTCCCTGGCCGAGCTGCCCGCTGTCACGCCCGAGTCGACCGCGCTCGCCAGGGAGCTGAAGCGCCGCGGCTTTCGCTTCATCGGTCCGACCACCGCCTACGCGTCAATGCAGGCCTGCGGATTGGTCAACGACCACCTCAAGGGCTGCTTCGTCAGGCGCGAGGTCGAGACAGAGCGCCGGGACGCCCTCGACCGTATGCTGCGGCTGTGCTCTCGGTCCTGATGCCGGTCTACAACGAGGCCGCCACGGTGGAGCGCGCCGTCTCCGAGTTGCTGGCGGCCGAGCTCGGCACGGAGTTCGAGCTGATCGTGGTCGACGACGGGTCCACCGACGGTACCCGCGAGCTGTTGGAGGCCAAGCCCTGGCCCGACCGCGTCAGGCTGCTGCGCCACGATCGCAACAGGGGCAAGGGCGCGGCCGTCCGAACGGGCCTGGCCGAGGCGCGCGGCGAGTTCACGACGATCTTCGACGCCGATCTCGAGTACGAGCCCGCCGACATCGCCACGCTGCTCCCGCCACTCCAGGACGGACGTGCAAACGCAGTCTTCGGCGTCCGGGCGTTCGACGGCTACACGAGCCACTCATTCCTGTACGTGCTGGGGAACAAGCTCGTCACGTTTACGGCCAACGCGCTCTTCAACGTCTACCTGCGGGACCTCATGACCTGCCACAAAGCGATCAGGACGGAGGTCCTACGCGACCTGCCCCTGAAGGAACCCGGCTTCGGGGTCGAGCCGGAGATCGCTGCCCGCCTGCTCCAGCGGGGAGAGCGCATCTTCGAGGTCCCGGTCAGCTACCGGGCCCGCAGCGACGAGGAGGGCAAGAAGCTCACTGCTGTGGACGGCCTTCGCGTCATCCGTACCCTGGTTCGCTGCCGAATCACGCAGCCCTGATCTTCACCCCGGCGCGGCAGCCTGGCGGTTCGTTACCCTGGCCCCGATGGACGAGCGCGCTCTCACCGAGCGCCTGATCACCTACGACACGTCCACGATCGAGGGGATGCAAAGCGCAGCCGGGTTCGTCAAGGGCTGGCTCGAGGCGCGGGACGTGGAGGTGACCGGGACCCTTCACAGCGGCCGCCCACTGCTGGCCGCGACGGTGGGTGCGAACAGTGGCCCGACCGTGGTGCTGCACGGGCATCTGGACGTCGTGCCGGGACGCCCCGAGCAGTTCAGCCCGCGCGTGGCCGGCGACCGGCTCTACGGCCGTGGCGCCTACGACATGAAGGGCGGCCTGGCCGGGATCATGTGCGCTGTCCGCGACCTGACCGCGCAAGAGCGGGTGCGGGTGCACTTCGTCTGCGTATCCGACGAGGAGTCGGAGGAGGAGGAGGAGCGCGCCTCCGACGAGCTGGTGGAGCGCGGCTACACGGGCGACTTCGCGGTCACGGGCGAGCCCACAGACCTCCACATCGGTGTCGAGGCCAAGGGCGTGCTGGCGATGCGCATCCAGGTGGCCGGCCGCTCCGCCCACGGCTCCACGCCCTGGGTCGGGGACAATGCCGTGCTCAAGGCGATCGACGTCTTCCGTGGGATCGAGTCGCTACCCTTCGGGCGCGAGTCGTCCGACCTCTTCGACCGGCCGTCGATCAACCTGGGCCGGATCCTCGGCGGGGACGCGCTCAACCGCGTCCCCGAGGCCTGCGCGATCGACATCGACATCCGTTACCTGCCGGGGCAGGACCCCGAGGAGATCCTCGCCGGGATAAGCGAGCTCCCGGATGCGGAGGTGGTGAAGGTCTTCCACAGGTCACCCGTGAGCGTCGACCGCGCCAACCCCTTCGTGCAGGCGCTGGGCGCGGCCGTCTCCGCCGTCGCGCCGCGCAAGGAGCGGATCTCCGTGGGTCGACACGGCGCGTCCGATGCGATCTGCTTCATCGACGCCGGGATCCCCGCGGTCGAGTTCGGGCCGGTCGGCGACGGCCATCACGGCCCCGAGGAGTGGGTGTCCATCGAATCGCTCGGCCTCTACCGAAGGGCGCTCGTGGAGTTCGTCGAGCGGCTTCCGGAGCGCCTCCGGGGCGACGGCAAGCGGCTGAGGATCGCCGGATGACGCCCTACCGGGACGGGGGCGGTCCCGGGATCTTCAAGCGACTCCTGATAGGAGCCGCTCTCCTCATCTTCGCCTCCGCGGGCGCCACCGCGGTCGCCGCCTTCCGCGAGGTGGACCGGGTGGTCAACGCGCTCAAGCTCCAACCCGAGCTCAAGCTCGGCGGCGAGCTGGCGCAGAGCGATCCCGGCAAGCCGCAGACGCTGATGATCCTCGGATCCGACCGCCGTCCGAAGCACAACAGGGAGGGCTCGGCCGGCGCGCGCTCGGACACGATCATCCTCATGCGGTTGGATCCCTCCAAGAACGCCACCGCGATGATGTCGCTGCCCCGCGACCTGAAGGTCCGGATCCCCGGCCACGGCACCGACAGGATCAACACGGCCTACGAGATCGGCGGGCCGCGGCTCACGCTCAGGACGGTCAAGCGGCTGACCGGCCTGTCGATCAACCACGTCATCAACATCGACTTCCGCGGCTTCTACGAGGGGGTCAACGCCATCGGTTGCGTCTACGCGGACGTCGATCGCCGCTACTACAACAGCACCGCGGCCTTCAGCTACATCAACCTCCCTGCCGGCTACCAGAGGCTGTGCGGCCGCCAGGCGCTCCAATACGTTCGCTACCGCCACGAGGACACCGACCTGGTCCGCTCCGCCCGCCAGCAGGACTTCCTCCGCCAGGCGAAGCAGCAGATCGGGGTGGGCGGGCTGATCTCGAAGCGCGATCGCCTGCTGCGCATCTTCGGCAAGTACACGACGTCCGACATCCGCTCCCGCTCGGAGGTGCTGCGGCTGCTCAAGCTCGCGGTCTTCTCAGTCGGCCAGCCGATCCGGGAGATCCACTTCGAAGGCCAGGTCACGACCGGCAGCGAGGAGCAGAACATCCCTAGCTACGTGACGGCCAGCAACGCCACGGTGCAGCGGCTCGTTCGGGACTTCCTCGGGGTCAAGGACACTCCCGGCCCGCGTGGCGAGCTGACCGCGCGCAGCCGTCGCCGCCGCAGGCAGCGCACAGGCGACCTGGGGCTCGAGCGGGCCGGGTTCGCCGGCAAGGAGCAGGCGATCGCGGCCGTCAGGGCGGGCGCCGGCGGGAAGCTGCCCGTGTACTACCCGACGCTCCGCACGAAGCGCTCGCTCTTCACGGGGCCGCCCCGCGTCTACAAGGTGAAGGAGCCGCGCGGCAGGCGCTACCGCGCCTACCGGATGGTCATCAAGCGCGGTCCGGCGGGCGAGTACTACGGGCTCCAGGGCCTCACCTGGAAGAACCCGCCGATCCTGGACCAGCCGACCGAAAAACGGAAGATTGGCCGTCGTACCTACGAGCTCCACTACGACGGCGACCGCCTGCGCCTGGTGGCCTGGCGCACGCGTACTGCCGTGTACTGGGTGTCGAACACGCTGCTCCAGTCCCTTTCGGCGCGGCGCATGCTGGCGATCGCCCGGGGCGCACGGAGGCTCTGACCCACTAGGTAGCCTCCCCGCTCCGTAATGCCGGAGAAGGAACCCATCGGAGTCATCGGCGTCGGCTGGGTTGGCCTGGTCACGGCCGCCTGCTTCGCGGAGCTGGGGCACGAGGTGTATGCGCGGGACATCGTTCCCGAGAAGGTCGAGGCGCTGCGCCGCGGGGAGGTCCCGATCCACGAGCCCGGGCTGCCGGACCTCGTCCGCGCGAACTCGCAGCGGCTCCACTTCACGACCGACATCGACGAGGTCCTTCAGAACACGCAGCTCCTCTTCTGCTGCGTGGACACCCCGCCCACCTACTCGGGCGACGCCGACCTGTCGCGAATCGAGGCCGTGCTCGACAGCGTGGGCAACTCCGACGACCACGCCCTGGTGATGAAGAGCACCGTCCCCGTCGGCACCGGTCGCTCCATCAGGCGGCGGTCCGACGGTCTCGGCTATGTCTCCAACCCGGAGTTCCTGCAGGAAGGCAGCGCCGTCAGGGACTTCATGCATCCCACACGGGTCGTGGTAGGCGCCGATGACGACTCTGGGGAGTTCGCAGAGCGCGTGGAGGCGCTCTACGAGCCGCTTGACGCCGAACTCGTAAGGACCGACGTCGCGAGCGCGGAGATGATCAAGCTGGCCTCGAACGCCTTCCTCGCCACCAAGATCTCATTCATCAACGAGATAGCGAACGTCTCCGAGGACCTGGGGGCGGACGTCGAGGAAGTCGCGCGCGGCATGGGCCTCGACGAGCGCATCGGTCCGAAGTTCCTGCAGGCGGGGGTGGGGTATGGCGGATCCTGCTTCCCGAAGGACGTCCAAGCCCTCAAGCAGCTCGCCGGGAACACCGGGTACCACTTCCAGCTGCTTACGGCCGTGATCGAGGTCAACGAGCTCCAGAAGCGGCGCACGATCGGCAAGCTGCAGAAGCACCTCGGGTCGCTGGTGGGCAGGCAGATCGCGCTGCTCGGCGTGGCGTTCAAGCCCAACACCGACGACGTTCGCGAGGCCACCAGCCTCGTGCTGGCGGGGCGGCTCCAGGGGGAAGGCGCCCACGTGCGCGTGTACGACCCCATCGCCTCGGAGCGGGCACGGGAGATCTTGGGCGATGCACGCATCTGCGATAGCGCCCTCGCCGCGCTCGACGGCGCCGAGGCCGTGGTGCTCGTCACGGAGTGGCCGGAGTTCCGGGAGCTCGACTGGGAGGGAGGCGTCAAGGCTCGGATGAGGACTCCGCTCGTCGTGGACGGCCGGAACTTCCTCGACCGCGAGGCCCTGCGGGACGCCGGGTTCACCTACGAGGGCGTGGGCAGGTAGCCGGGATGCAGGCACTCGTCCTGGCGGGCGGCGAGGGCACCAGGCTCAGGCCGCTCACGTACACGACTCCCAAGCCCGTGATGCCGCTTGCCGGCCGGCCCTTTCTGTCCTTCATGCTCGATTGGCTCCGGGGTCACGGCGTCCAGGAGGTGATCCTCTCCTGCGGCTTCCTGTCGGAGGGGGTCCGGCGGGTGCTCGGCGAGATCTACGAGGGGATGCGGCTGCGATACGTCATCGAGGGGGAGCCGCTCGGCACCGCCGGGCCGGTCCGGCTCGCGCTCGACGAGGGCCTGCTGGAGGAGCGCCTGCTGGTCCTCAACGGCGACGTCCTCACCGATCTCGACCTTGGGTCCGAGATCGCGCAGCACGAGCGCACCGGGGCGGGCGTGACGCTCGCCCTGGTCGCGGTCGACGAGCTGTCCAGCTACGGAGTCGTGCCCACGGATGGCGAGGGGCGCGTGGAGGCCTTCCTCGAGAAGAGCGCGGGGCCCGTGCCGACCAACCGCATCAACGCCGGGGCCTATGTCGTCGAGCGGGAAGTGGTGCAGGCTATACCGGGCGGGCGCGCCGTGTCGTTCGAGCGCGAGGTCTTCCCCTCGCTCGTCGGCGAGGGTCTCTTCGGCTGGCCGGGCAACGGCTACTGGATCGACATCGGGGCGCCCGACCGCTACCTGGAGGCCACCTGGGACCTGCTCGGCGGCCGCCTGGAGTCGAGGCTCCCGCCCCGAGACGAGACCGGCTCCCTCGTCTACGACGGGTGCCTCGTGAGCGGCGCCCACATCGGGCCGCAGACCGTGCTTGGCCGGCACTGCTCGGTCGGCACCGACGCGACGATCGAGCGCTCGGTGCTGCATGACCGCGTCCGGGTCGGCGCGGACTCCATGATCAGGGAGAGCGTGCTGGGGGAGGGCGTGCGCGTCGGCGAGCGCGCGCGGATCGAGCCCGGCGCCATCGTGGGCTCGGGGGCGGCGATCGGGGAGGGAGCCCTGGTCGGGGTGGGGGCACGTGTCGACCCGGGCGCCTCGGTCTCCTCGGGCGAGCGGGTCGAGGAAGGGGCGCTCGTGCCGGCCCGCGGGGGTCCCGAGGGGGTAGCCAGGTGAGCGGCCTGACGCGCGACGACCTGCGGGCCGCCGACCCCGGGGGAATGATCGACGACGTCCTGGCACAGCCCCACCAGCTCGGCGACGCCCTCTGGCGGGTGCAGTCCGCCGACCTGCACAGGCGGGACATGCCCCGCGGCCTCGTCGTATGCGGCATGGGCGGCTCGGCGATCGGGGGCGACCTGGCCGCGGCCGCGCTCGGCGACCGCGCGACCCGTCCGATCCGCACGATCCGCGGCTACGGCCTCGATCCCTGGACGACCGACGACGTGCTGGTCCTCTGCGCGAGCTATTCGGGCGAGACCGAGGAGACGCTCGCCTGCTTCGAGGCCGCGGGCATCACCGGCGCGCCGAGGGTCGCGCTCACGACCGGCGGCGCGCTGGCAGCCGCGGGCCGCGAGGAGGACGTGCCGGTGATCGGCGTGCCCGCCGGGATGCAGCCCCGCGCGGCAGTCGTCTACATGACCGTCGCGGCGCTCGAGTGCGCCACCCTGTGCGGCGCCGCCCCCAGCCTGCACACGGAGATCGACGCGGCCGCGGCCCCTTTGGCCGAGCTGGTCGCCAGCTGGGGTCCGGACGCGCCGGATGACTCGCCGGCCAAGGGGCTCGCCCGCCGCCTGCGCGGAACGGTGCCGGTGATCCACGGGGCCGACCCGACGATGGCCCCCGCCCGCCGCTGGAAGAGCCAGCTCAACGAGAACGCCAAGGCGGCCGCCTTCGCGTCAGTGCTCCCGGAGGCAAACCACAACGAGATATGCAGCTGGAACCGCGGCCGCCGGAGCGCCCCGCTTTCCGGCGTGTTGCTCGAGGACCCGGACCAGCACCCGCGCATCCGCCGCAGGATCGAGCTCACCGCAAAGGTGCTCGAGGAGGGGGGCGCGCCTGCGGAGCGGATCGAGCTCACCGCCGAGAGCCGGCTGGAGCGCGTGCTGGCGTTGGTGCTGCTCGGCGACCTCGTGAGCGTGTACCTCGCCGCCCTCGAGGGGGTCGACCCGACCCCCGTTGAGCCGATCGAGCGCTTCAAGGGCATCCTCGCCGAACCTTGACACACTCGTGGTAAGGTTGGCCCGGTCATGGAGGGGCTCACCATCCAGGAGGCTGCCGATACGACCGGCTGGTCGCCCCGAATGCTGCGCTACATAGAGGAGGCCGGCCTGATGGAGGTGGGCAGGACCGCCTCCGGATATCGCGCCTACGGCCCGGGCGAGCTGCAGCGGCTGCGAACGCTGCGCGAGCTGCTGGCCCGGTTCGGCTGCGCGCTGTCCGACGTGGCCTTCGCCAGGCGCATGACCTGCGAGCCCGAGCTGCGCGCCGAGCTCGAGCGCTGGTTCGAGGCCGAGCCGGCGCCGCCCGAGGGCGTCGCCTCCGACGACTGGCTGAGGTGGGAGCAGCAGAAGCACCAGCGCCTGCTGGCCGCCGCGGCCGAGCCGACAACACCGCCCAAGGAGAAGACCGCCGCATGAGCACAGCCGCCGAGACGCAGGACTTCAAGGTCGCCGACCTCACGCTCGCCGACTTCGGTCGCAAGGAGATCACGCTCGCCGAGCACGAGATGCCGGGGCTGATGGCGATGCGCAAGGAGTACGGGACGCGACAGCCGCTGAGCAGCGCCCGCATCACGGGCTCGCTTCACATGACCGTGCAGACCGCGGTGCTGATCGAGACGCTCCGGTCGCTCGGAGCCGAGGTGCGCTGGGCAAGCTGCAACATCTTCTCGACCCAGGACCACGCCGCCGCGGCGATCGCCAATGCCGGCGTGCCGGTGTTCGCGTGGAAAGGCGAGACGCTCGACGAGTACTGGTGGTGCACCGAGCAGGCGCTCACCTGGCCGGACGCCGAGAACGGCGGGCCGAACCTGATCCTCGACGACGGCGGGGACGCCACACTGCTCGTCCAC
>DATFQM010000106.1:0-11062 GCA_035264265.1 Thermoleophilaceae bacterium | reverse complement strand
CCGGCCGCGAGCCGGAGAGGGGGCAGGACGCCACGTGATCGCCTCGGAGGCGCTCACGTTCGATCCCGACGCGCCCGCGGTCGCCAACGGCCGGAGCCCCCGCCGCCTCCGGACGAGGGATCAGCTCGGCCTAGTCCGGACTAAGGCGCTCGACGTGTACGGGCACGTCTTCGACGAGTTCGACCCCGCCGAGCGCACGTTCGGCCGAGGAGCGGATCAGGGGGACTTCGTGCGGAGCTGGTACTCGCCACGTACCTCCGGGCCGCTCGGAGAGACCCGCAGGGCCGATAAGGGGCCTGCAAATCGACGCCATCGCCCGGCGGGAGCTGGTTCCCGCTCTGGGAGATCCCGCTGTAGGGCACCGATCCACGTGGCACCACCAGGAGGGGTGCAAGGCGAGGCGGTGGACGGCTACTCGTCCGGGATGAGGCCCTCGCCCGTGAACTCCCCGCGGGCCTCCTCGAAGCTGATGTCGCGGGGCGGAAGTATCACGTCGGACTCGACCAGCTCGTCGTCGGGCAGCGCGTTTCCGTCGGTGGTCACGAGCTCGAGCATCTGTGTCCAGAGCTCGTGGAAGCCGGTCTCGTCGCCGGCCTCCACGGCGCTCACCGCGCGGTTGTCGAGCTGGTTGAGCCGCTCGCCGTCCTCGTCGGGGACCTGGAACTGTCCCTCCCCGGCGATGCGGACGATCATGTCTGCGGGCCCTCCTTGCCGCCGCCCTCGCCAAGCGCGGGAGCGTCGCCTCCGCCGCCGCCAACCTCGGCCTTCATCTTGGCCAGCTCGTCGTCCACCTGGGCGCCCGCGCCGAGCTGCGCGAGCTCACGGTCGATGTCGTCCTGGCCTTCGCCCAGCTGGGTGATGTCCTCGAACGTGCCGGCGGCCTCCAGCTCCTCGACGGCCCCGGCGCGGGCGCGCATCTGCTCCGTCTTGTCCTCGGCACGCTGGATCGCCAGACCCACGTCCGCCATCTGCTCGCCGACACCGTGGGCGGCCTCGGAGATCTGGACCTGGGCCTCGGCGGCCGAGTACTGCGCCTTGATGACCTCCTTCTTGGTCCGGAAGGCCTCGACCTTAGAGCGCAGCTTCTTCTCGTTCTCGGTGAGCTGCTCCTGCTGGCTCTCCAGCTCCTTCACCTGGGTGTCCAGCGACTGGAGCTCACCCTGGATCACCGTCTTGCGCTCGAGCGCCGCGCGGGCGAGGTCCTCGCGGCCCTGGGACAGGGCCTGCCGCGCCTGGGTGTCGAGCTTGACGACCTGCTGCTCGTATTTCTGCGACTGCATCTGGAGCCGCTTCTTCGAGGTCACCACGTCGGCGACCCCCTTCTTCACGTTCTGCAGCAGCTCGACCTGCTTCTGATAGCCGTAGTCGAGCGACTCACCCGGGTCCTCGGCTCGGTCTAGCAGCTTCGAGATCTTCGCCTTGATGACCGTGGACATGCGGCCGGCCAACCCTGGCATCCCGTCTCCTTCCAGCTCGGTGGTGGACGTCGATCGAAGAGTAGCCTGGACAGGGGGCCGGGGACGAGCGCGACCGCGGCTCGCATCAAGCGACGGGCCCGGGCTCGGGCTCGGGCAGCTGCCGCCACTCCGTGAACTTGCCGTGTCGAATCGTGAACCGCACCCTGGCCCGGCCGTGACACGGTCCTCCCGGGCCGGCGCGGAGGCGGAACGCCGCGAGCGTCGTTTTGCCCTCGTCCTTCACGTCGGTGAGGTTCGCCGTGCAGGGAAGGCTGCGATTGAACTCCTCAGCCGCCTCGCGGGTCCGCAGCCGGAACTCCTCGGACTGCTCGACAACGGCGTCCTTGGCGAAGTAGGACGCCGCCGCCACGTAGTCGCCGGCGTTGAGCGCGGCGATCCAGCCGCCGATGACCTCCTTGTCTGTCTGCTTCGGCGGCGGCCGATCCGAGCCGCCGCAGCCACCGAGCAGCAGCGCAAGCGCGCCGATGACGGCCGCTCGCCTCATCTCATGCCCGCCGCCTCCCGCTCCAGCCTCCGTCGCAGCTCGGCTCCCCGACCCGCCCCCACCGCGCGCGCCGCCCGAGACTCGCTGAGCTCGAGCCCGTTGCGCTCGGCATACTCGAGCAGCAGCTGGCGCTCCTCGGCCTCGCGCGCGGTCTTCAGGAACAGCCAGCCGAACAGGACGATCGTGAGGATGCTCCCCTCGATCATCATGATCGTGCCGGCGATGCCTTGGTCGTTGAGCGGCGAGATACCCCAGCTCGCCTCCCCGGGGCGATAGTCGGGGTAGAAGACCGTCTCGGACCAGATGAAGACGTTGCCGAGCAGGGCGCCCGCCAGCCTGACGACGGCGATGTAGAGCAGCTTGGCGCCGTTGCCGAACCACTCCGGCTGCGGCAGCGGGCCGAGGAGCGCCATCCACATCGTGATCCCGAAGAAGACGAAGCTCGTGTGCTCCAGCACGTGCACCGCCTGGCTCGTTAGGGCCGCCTGGTACAACGCAGGAAGGTGCCAGACGTACAGATCCAGCATCCAGAGAGGCAGGGCCACTGCGGGATGAACCAGAAAGCGCAGCCGCTCCACGACCCGGAGGCCCAGCAGCGGCTGCAGCAGCGGACCGCTCAGACCGAGCACGATCAGGAGCGCCCCGATATCCGCCATCAGGAGATGTTGCCCCATGTGCGCCAGCACGAGTTCCTCGCCGATGTGGGCGACCGGGGACACGAGCGACGCGAAGACCAGCGCCATGCCTGCCCCGAAGCACAGCTGCCGCCGCCGCGCCACGGGCCGCCCCTGGTCGGCGAGCGTCCTGGCACGGAGCGCGTAGGCCACTATCGCGGCCGTGGGTGGCAGGAGCTGCAGCGGCTCGTACGTGCCGCTCCCGACATGGGCGAGCGGAGCGAGCATCGAGTCGGAGGATAGGACCATGGAACCCGTCGAACTGCGGCTCGCCTGCTCGCTGACCCCGGCCGAGCAGTCGCACCGTACCGACGAGTTCCGCGAGCTGGCGCGCAGCGCACTTGCAAGCCGGCGCCGCGAGGAGGGCCGCGTCGTGCTCAGCTTCAGGGCCGAGCCCGGCGTGGCGGACCAAGTCGAGGAGCTGGCGCGCCGCGAGCGCAAGTGCTGCCCCTTCCTCGAGCTACGGGTCGAGCCGGGCGACGGCCTCGTCACCCTCTCGATCGGCGCGGCTCCGGACGCCCAGCGGGTGCTGGACGCCTTCTACGAGCTCGCCTCATAGGCGAACGTCCATTTCACCCCCTTGTAGGGGGGTCGAATGGACGTTCATCGCGCGGCGCGTGGGTGCGAGGCGCCCTGCTTGCCTAAGCGGCGGCCGTTTCCACCGCCTCCGTGGCCGCCTTCAGCCGTTCCTGGTACTCGCGCCGCTGCATCCTCGAGATCACCAGCCGCTGCACCTGGGCCGTGCCCTCGAATATCTGGTAGATCTTGGCGTCGCGGAACCACTTCTCCAAAGGGCAGTCGGTGGTTTGCGCGTAGGGGCCGATCACGTCCATCAGCGTCGTGGTCGCCCACATCGTGACGTCGCCCGCCTTGAGCTTCGACATGGAGCCCTGGCCGCCGGTCATCGTGATCCCGTTGCGGCCCATCCAGGCAGCGCGCCATACCAGCAGCCGCGCGGCTTCGATCTCGGTGGCCACGTCGGCCAGCGTCTGCTGGATGCGTTGCTGCTCCGTCAACGGAACCCCGTCCTCGGAGCGGTCCTCCAGGTACTCGAGCGTCCACTCGTAGGCGGCCTGCGCGATGCCGAGTGCCGACGCACCGACGAAAGGCCGGGTGACCTCGAACGTGGCCAGCGCCCCCGAGGACCCGCTCGACCGACCGGAACGGGCGCGGTCCAGCTTCCGGTCGAGCTTCTCCTTGCCGCCAAGGAGGTACTCCATCGGCACGCGGCAGTCCTCCAGCACGACCTCGCCGGTGTGCGAAGCGCGGATGCCGAGCTTGTCCTCCTTCTTGCCCTGGGAGAAACCCGGTGTCCCCTTGGGCACGATGAAAGAGGCCTGGCCGCGGTGACCGAGGTCGGGATCCACCGTGGCCACGACGACCGTCACGTCGGCGATCCCCCCGTTCGAGATGAAGACCTTGGTCCCGTTCAGGACCCACTCGTCGCCGGCGAGCGTTGCCGTGGTTCGCAGCGACTTGACGTCTGAACCGGCGCCCGCCTCGGTGACCGCGTATGCGCCCAGCTTGATGTCGTCGCCCGAGCCGAAGCATTCCGGCACCCAGCGCGCGATCTGCTCCGGGGTCCCCGACGAGGCGATGCCCGCGGCGGCCAGCGAGGAAGCTTGGATGGCGAGCGCTATGCCGGCGCAGCCCCAGTGGAGCTCCTCCGCGTAGATGATGGTCAGGAGGCCGTCGGGGTCGCTCGCCATGCGCTGGATGTGCTCGAGCCCGTGAAGATCCCACACGCGGGCCTCCTTGAGCACCTCCCACGGCACGCTCTGCTCGCGGTCGTGCTTTCCGGCAACGGGCCGGATGACCTCCCGGGCGAACCTCCGACAGTGCTGCTGGAACTCGAGCTGCCCGTCGTCCAACCTGAAGTCCACTGGTGTCAGCCTCCGTTCACGACGCGATTGACTGGTCAGTCAACCTGTCCAAAAGCATACGTCAACCCCGCCCGAGGCGCGTGAAGCGGAGCCCTCGTCCGCGCACGCTGGCTATCGTGCCCCGAGTGGTTCGGGGGAAGGATCCGATGGCGCCGGCCCTGCTCGCGGCGGCATCGCTCGCGACCGCGGTGCTCACCGGCTGCAGCCTGGGCGACGACTCGAGCCGGCCGCCGCAACTCGGTGCCAAGTCGAGCGACCAGCGGGCTCGTACGAACCTCGGCTTCCCCGCGTCGGCCACCCGCAACACGATCCGGGTGGGCGGGGACGATGCCGCCACCGATGCCGCCGCGGTGGCCAGCGCCCTCTTCCCGGCGACCGGCAACGCCACTCGGCCGGCAGCCGTGGTGCTCGTCGACAAGGACGACTGGCAGGGTGCCGTCAGCGCGGGGACGCTGTCCGGCTCGCCCATCGGAGCGCCGATTCTGGTCACCGACGGCGGCGACGTGCCGCCCGTGACCCAGGACACTCTGGATCGACTGCGGCCGAAGGGCTCGGACCTCTCGAAGGATGCTCAGGTGATCCGGATCGGTCGCCACGCGGGGCGGCCTGGCGGCTTCCGCAGCGCCGTGATCGAGGGCGACAATCCCTACGAGCGCGCCGCCGCCATCGACCGCTTCTTCTCGGCCGTCAAGGGCAAGCCGTCGGCGAACGTCGTGATCGTCTCCGGGGAGCAATCAGAGTGGGCCGTGCCCGCGGTCGCCTGGGGAGCGCGCGCGGGCGACTCCGTGCTTCCGGTCAAGCGGGGGTCCGTCCCCGCCCCAGTTCGGAAAGCGCTCGCGGAGCACGACAAGCCGAACGTCTACGTGCTGGGGCCCGAGAAGGTGATCGGCAACGGCGCCCTGAAGGCGCTCGAGCCGCTGGCCAGGAGCGTTCGGCGGATCCAGGGCAAGACGCCGGTGGAGAACGCAATCGCCTTCGCCAGCTATCAGCAGCGCGGCTTCGGCTGGGCAGTGGTCGTGCCCGGCTACAACTTCACGCTCGCCAATGCCAACCGGCCCGCCGATGCGGCAGCCGCCGCCTCGCTTGCCACCAAGGGCGTCTTCGCGCCGCTGCTTCTCAGCGATGAGAGCGACAAGCTGCCCCGCTCGCTCGAGACCTACTTCCTGAGCGTCCAGCCCGGGTACGAGCGCAGCCCCGACACGGCGGTCTACAACCGGGTCTGGATCCTGGGCGACGACAAGGCGATCTCGGTGAAGGAGCAGGCGCAGGTGGACCGCGCCACCGAGCTGGTCCCGGTCCAGGCGAACCCGCCGTAGCTCGTACGTCCGCCGGTATCTTCCGCGGAGTGAGCGAGTTCGAGCAGCCCGACCGCCTCGAACGGGAGCCGACGCTTGAGGACGTCCGGCAGCTCATGGGTGCCTCCACGCCGCACTTCGCGCTCCAGCTTCGCAACCGAATCCGCACCCTGATCGAGGGGCTGCCGGCCGAGCATCCCGCCCGGGTCGAGGGCGAGCGCGAAATCGCACGTCTCGAGGAGCTCGCCTACGGGTCGGAGCGGCGCGGCCCGATTCAGGAGCACGAGCGCGGGCTCCCGAGCTTCCCGGGCGAGGGTGGCTGAGCCCGCCCGCGCCACAGCCGGCAAGGCCCTGGAGCGCGCCCTGCCTCTGCTCGATCCGATGGCGCGGCAGGAGGGGGAGCGCTCGGCAGCCGGCTACTTCGACCTGCTCGGACCATCCGAGCCCCGCTCTACCGGATGGATCCAGGACCTCATGCTCACGGGCATGCTCCCTCGCATCTACGAGCGCTGGTGGCGACCGGCCCTGGGGCGCGCCGCCAAGGGGGTGTTCGGGCCCGGCATGGCGGACGAGCGCCGAATCGCCCGGCTGCTGCTGGGCCTGTCGCGCGGCGAGGGCGTGCTCGACGTCGCCTGCGGGACCGGGAACTTCAGCCGCGGCTTCGCGACCACGGTCGGTGAGGAGGGGCTGGTGGTCGGCATCGACGTGTCGGAGACGATGTTGACCCGCGCGTTGCAGGACACCCGAGAGGCCGGCCTGGACGTGGCCTACATCCGGGGCGACGCGCAGGAGCTTCCGTTCGTCTCCCAGAGCTTCGACGCCGTCTGCTGCTTCGCCGCCTTCCACCTCTTCGAAGACCCGATGCGGGCGCTCGACCGGATGACCGAGGTGCTCACGCCCGGGGGGCGGATCGCCCTCTTCACGAGCGTGCGGGGACGGTCGCTGCCGCTGCGGACGGCTGAATCGCTGGTAGCCATGCGCGGCGGCGCCCGGCTGTTCGAACCCGACGAGCTCGTCCAGCGGCTTCGGGCCCGCGGCTTCGAGGAGATCCGCCAGCGGATCACGGGGATCACCCAGTTCATCGGGGGGCGGCTTCCCGCATAGCGCGGTTCGAATCGAGTGCAGGCCGGACGCCGCCACGGGGTATGCTCGTACCGAGCAGAGAGGGGAAGACCAAATGGCCTGGAAGTTCAGTGTGCTGGTCGTCGCAAACGTGACAGCCGACGCACCGGAGCTGATCCAGGCGCTCAAGGAGCGGGCCTCCCGGGACTCCTGCGCGTTCACGCTGCTGGTTCCGGCGCCCGCGGCCGGTTCGGTGGGCCGCGAGGCGGCCCGGACGCGCCTCGATTCGGCGCTGGCGGCCATGCGGGATGCGGGGCTGGAGGTACAGGGCGAGGTCGGTGACCACGACCCGATCGCGGCCGTGCACGACGCCTGGGATCCGACCAGGTACGACGAGGTCGTGATCTCCACGCTTCCGACCGGGGCCTCGAAATGGCTGCAGGTCGACCTTCCCAGCCGCGTCGAGAAGCTCACCGGCGGGAGCCACGTGACCCACGTCGTCGCGGAGCCCCCGCGCCCGGTGCCGCCCACGACGCCGGCGCCCAAGCCCGAGAAGCACGGCGTGCTCGCGCCGCTGATAGCCGCCTTCACAGGCAAGCGCTAGTCAGCCTGCGGCCACTCGGCTCTCCGGTCGCGCCCTGGTACGGGGCGCATCCGGAAGTGCCTCCCGTGGGGTTGGTCCTCAACTCGTTGCGGCCGCTGTCTCGCGTGAGAGGCCGCAAAGCTCCGCCACCCGCTCGCGGTGCTCGCGAGCGGAGCCATAAAGCCGGCCGTCGGCCTTCGCCCGCTTGAGGAAGAAGTGAAGGTCGTGCTCCCAGGTGAAGCCGATGCCGCCGTGCACCTGTAGCGATGAGGCGTTCACGCGCCAGCCGGCGTCCGATGCGTACGCCTTGGCCATGGAAGACGCGAGCGGTAGGGTCTCGGGTTCGGCATCGGCGCACCAGGCGGCCCAGTAGGTCGTGGAGCGGGCGCCTTCGGTCTCCAGCAGCATCTGGGCGCACGCATGCGAGACCGCCTGATAGGAGCCGATCGGGCGTCCGAACTGCTTCCGCTCGCGCGCGTACTCCACCGCCATCTCCATCGCCCGCTGCGAGACGCCCACGAGCTCGGCCGCGACCGCCGTGGCGATCCGGTCGACGGCCGGCCCCGGGTCGCCGCCGAGCGGCTCGCCTCCGTCCGCCCGTACGCGGTCGAAGCGACGCGTCGCGTCGATCGTCTCGAGAGGCTCGACCTCGGCGGCCGAGGCCTCGACGACCGTTCCGGAGTCGGCCTCCAGCAGGACGATGAGCTCCGCGGAGTCGGCGTCCGGCACGAGCGGCGGCTCACCGCCGGCCCCGACTCCCACGGTCCCCCGGGCCTCGCCCGAGGCGATCCCGGGCAGCCAGCGCTCGCGTTGCTCGTCCGAGCCCGCGTGCTGGAGTACCAGGCCTGCGGCCGCGTTCGAGAGAAACGGCAGCGGGGCGAGCGCGTAGCCCAGCTCCTCCATCAAGATGATGAGCTCGACCGCGCCGAGACCCTGGCCGCCGTGCTCTTCGTCGATGAAGATGCCGGGCCAGCCGAGCTCGCCGAGCTCGCTCCAAACGTTCTCGTCATATCGAGGGCGGATCCCGGGGGGATCCCCCTGCGGATCGCCCGCGTCCGCCAGCTCACGGACGCGCTCTGGGCTGAAGCGAGTGGCCAGCAGGTCCTTCGCCGTCCGCTTGATGGCCTGCTGATCGTCGGAGAAGTCGAAGTTCATGGATCAGGCCCGGCGACGGCTTGCAGCGCGGCGTCCGGGGGGGTGCTTTGCTCCCGGGCCCTTCATCTCAGCTTGGGCAGCCCCAGGACGCGCTCGGCGACGATGTTCTTGAGCACCTCGGTGGTCCCGCCCTCGATGGAGTTGGCGCGGGCGCGCAGGAACCGGTACGTCCATTCGGAGTCGCGCAGAAGCGCCTCGTCGCCGCGGATCTCCATCGCCAGCTCGGTGAGCCCCTGGTTGACCGCGGCCCATTGGAGCTTGGGCAGGGAGCCCTCGGGGCCCGGCACGCCGGTCTTCATGACCTGGGTGAGGCCGCGCCAGGCATTGAGCCGTAGCGCCTCGGCCTCGATCTCGAGCTGGGCGAAGCGCTGCCGCACGAGCGGGTCGTCCACCACACCGCGCTCCTTGGCCAGCTCGACCAGCTGCCCCAGCGCGATCTTCACGCTGATTGCGCTGGACGCGCCGATTCCGGCGCGCTCGTGCATCAGCGTGGTGATCGCAACCGGCCAGCCATTGCCGACGCCACCGAGGACGTTCTCGTCCGGGATCCGAGCTTCCTCCATGAACAGCTCGTTGAACTCGGCCTCGCCCGTGATCTGCCGCAGCGGCCGCACCTGGACGGCGTCCTGCTCCATGTCCATGAGAAAGTAGGTCAGGCCCTGGTGCTTGGGCGCGTCCTGGTCCGTGCGCGCCACGAGCATGCACCACTTGGCCTCATGGGCCAGCGTGGTCCAGACCTTCTGGCCCGTGACCACCCATTCGCCGTTTGACCTGACCGCGCGCGTCTTCAGCGAAGCCAGGTCCGAGCCGGAGTCGGGCTCGGAGAAACCCTGGCACCAGATCTCCTCCGCGGACAGGATCGGCTCGAGGTAGCGCTGCTTCTGCTCCTCGGTGCCGTGCGCAATGACCACCGGGCCTCCCATCACCAGCCCGAGCAGATTCGCGGCCGGGGGGGCCTTGGCACGAGCCAGCTCCTCGCCGAAGATGGCCTGCTCCACGAGCGTGGCGCCACGGCCGCCGTATTCCTTCGGCCACGAGAGTCCGGCATAGCCCGCCTCGTGCAGCCGCCGCTGCCAGGTGCGGCGGAACTCGAACGCCTCGTTCTCCCCCTTCGGCTCCTCCCCCGGATGGTTCTCCTCCAGCCAGGCGCGCAGCTCGTCGCGGAAGGCCTGCTCGCTGGGAGAGAGGGTCAGGTCCACGGGCCGCCGCATCCTAGCGCCACGTTTGGCCAGGCAGCCAGTCAGTAGCTCTTGGGCAGCCCCAGGGAGTGCTCGGCGACGTAGTTGAGGATCATCTCCCGCGACACGGGCGCGATCCGCGTCAGGCGCGCCCCCCACCACATCTGGGTCAGGCCATACTCCAGCGCCACCCCGTTGCCGCCGTGGGTCTGGATGGCCTGGTCGACGCAGCGGATGGCCGCCTCCGCGGTGGCGTACTTGGCCATGTTCGAGGCCTCGCCGGCGCCGGGGGCGCCGGCGTCGTAGAGCGCACACGCCTTCTGCATCATGAGCCGCGCCAGCTCCAGCTCGATCTTCGCCTCTGCCAGCGGGTGCGCCAGGCCCTGGTGGGAGCCGATCGGCACCCCCCACACGACGCGCTCGTTGGCGTAGGCCGCCGCCTTCTCGAGCGCCCGGCGGCCGGCGCCGCAGGCGATCGCAGCCCCCATGATCCGCTCGGGGTTGAGGCCGTCGAAGATCGGCCCGAGGCCGCCGTTCTCCCCTCCGATCAGTCGCTCCTCCTCGAGCTCCACGTCATCGAAGAACAGCTGCCATTGGTAGTCGGGGCCCAGGTAGGGCATCGGGATCTGGTCGCGGGTGAAGCCGGGTGCGTCGACGTCGACGATGCACAGCGTGGGCAGCCCGAGGGAGCCGTCGGGACTGCGGCTGCGCGCTACGACGAGGACGGCATCCGAGAACTCCACGCCCGAGATGAACGTCTTCTGACCGCGCAGGACGAGCTTGTCGCCCTTACGGTCCAGCGAGGTCTGCAGGTTGTGCGAGTTGGTGCCCGCATCGGGCTCGGTGATCGCGAAGGCGAGCCGCGTCGTGCCGGCGGCGATCCCGCGCAGCCAGCGCTCCTTCTGTTCGTCGCTCCCGTGCCTGGCCAGGATCGAGCCGGCGATCGCCGGCGAGACGACGATCAGCAGCAGAGAGTTGCCGGACGCCGAGACCTCCTCGCCCACCGCGGCGAGCGCAGACATTCCGAGCCCGCCCCCTCCCCACTGCTCCGGGATGTTCACCCCGAGGTAGCCCTTCTCCGCGAGCGCGTCCCAGAGCTCAGCCGGCGACTCCTCCTGCTCGTACAGCCTGGCCAGGTACTCGGGCCCGAAGCCGGAGCAGATACCGCGCACGGCGTCGCGCATCTGCCGCTCCTCGTCGGAGGGGATCAGATTGAGCACGGCGTCCTGCGAGCCCGTTGCCGCGGGCGGCTGCATCGGGGGGAAGCATA
>DATFQM010000105.1:0-16559 GCA_035264265.1 Thermoleophilaceae bacterium | reverse complement strand
ACGACTGTCAGCGTGCCCGGCCCGGGCCGAGATCAGGGTCGCCTGGCGGCGTTCGGCATCACGGAGTGCCTGCACGAGATCCCGCTGAACGGCGTCCAGGAATCGGTGTCCGAGCGGCTCGTCTCCCTGGAGGAGCTGGTGGAAGCGGTCCCGCGGCAACGCGAGGACGACGGCGCGCTCGCGGGTGCGGCAGTCGACCGAGCCCGTCCCCTTGTCGATCAGGCCGACGTACGCGCACCCGGTCCCCGGGCCGGCAAGACGGACGCGCTGCTTGCGTTCGCCACGCTGGATCGTCGCTTCGACCGCGCCTCGCAGCGTGAGGTAGAGGGCATCCAGCGGATCGCCGGCGCGGACAAGCAGATCCCCCCGCACGAGCTCGAGTCGCCCCAGCTCGCCCAGCAGCCTCTCGAGGTCACCGGCCGGAAAGGCGGAGAAGAAGGGCAGACGCGAGGCGTACTCTTGTTCGCGCTCGGCTGCTGGGCGCAGCTCGACGCGGCGGGGCGGCGGCACTGCTTGCGCCTGCTCCTCGTTCTCCCCGAGCCCGGTCCCGATCGCGGCGTAACGGCGCCGTAGGCGGTCGCAGACGACGCCGCACAGGCGCCGCATGACCGCCCGTGCGCCCGGCCGCAGACCGGCGCGGAGGCTGTCGAAGGCATGACGCTCAATCACCACTCCCCTGGTCGCCTCGACGGCGCGCACCGTCGCCGTGCGGGCCCCCCCGCCCACCAGCGCAAGCTCGCCGATCAGCTCCCCTGGCCCGATGGCTGCCAGCGACAGCTCACGTTCAGCCGGCAGGCGGGCCACGCTCTCCAGCCGCCCCGATTCGACCACGTAGAGGCTGTCGGCGGGCTCTCCTTGCCGGAAGAGGCATTCGCCCGGGCGCCGCTCGAACGGCTTGGTCACACGCGCCAGATCGGTCAGCTCGTCCGGGGCCAGCCCGGCGAACAAGGGGAAGGTCGAGAGTAGCTCGTCGGGCGTCGAGGCACTCACACGACCAGCTCGCGCGCTGTGATCTCCACCGTCCCGTCGCGCAGCGAGGCCGTCATCATCGCGTACTCCGGCACCTCCACCCAGGTCGAGAAGTCCTTGGTGATCGGCTCGGAGGCGACGATCACCGACTCGAGCCGGTCGCCTCCCAGCATGATCCATTCCCCGTCACGGCAGACGTACTCCCGGCCGGCCGTACACCAGAGCGAGGTGAAGTCGTAGCGGCGGTGCTTCGCGTGATAGGTCTCCTCGGGGGAATACCAGCCGTAGTCGTAGGCGAAGCGGGTCGCGATTATGGTCCTGCCGTCCCCCACCAGGAGGTTCATCTCCGATGCCGTGTCGATGCCGTGCCGGTCGCGGGTCTCACGGAGGATCCGTAGGGTCGCCTCCGTCGCCCGCTCGAGCTGCCGCGGAGTCGCGGGGGCGGCGGGATCGGACAGCTGCGAGAGGAGCAGCGCATAGACCCACTCGCTGTCGGTGTTGCCCTCGATGTGGCGCGCGACCTCCGGCCTGATCTGCCCGAGCAGGTCGTAGCGCATCTCCGCGAAGCGCGACAGAGTCCCATTCATCCCGAGCACCACCCGTGTGCCCTCGAATCGGAAGGGGTGCACGTTGTGCACGGTCAGGCTCTCGCCGTGCTCGTAGAACACTCCGCGTACGTGTGCGACGAGCGCCTCGACGGTGAGGTTCCGCGCCAGGCTGCGGAGGTTTCTGTCGAAGATCGGCAGGGAGGGCGTTCGGTAGTGCAGCGGGGCGTCGGGGTCGGCGAGCCCCTCACCCCAGGCCGCGAGGCCAAAGCCACCCAGATTGAGATACGCGTACAGCTCAGCGTCGTAGACCTGGGAGGCGAGTGAGCTGTCCGTCCCGTACAGCAGGTCGTCGACGAGGATTGGACGCCCCAGGTAGGCAAGCGCGCGGCACATGGCCCAATCGGCAGCGTACCCCGCAGTGGTTGCCTGGACAGCGGCCGGGGGTGCCCGTAGTCAGCGATGCTCGCTCTCTGGCGGTGGCTCGCCCGTGAGGCGCGCCACGTCGCGACGCCACAACTCGCGCTGAAGCCGCCAGCGGGCGAAGCCGATCAGTGAACGGGTGCAGCGTCGGCGCGATGATCGCAAGCGCCAAGGCGCCCTTCACGGGCTTGCCCGAGTTGACCGCCTCCTCAGCGACCCCCTTCCAGTCGACCCCCAGGACCAAGGTACCCGCGAACACGACCCAGACCGCCGTTGTGAGCTTCCCGAAGAGCTCCAGGTACCTGTTCAGCCGGACGACCTGATCCCAGCCAAGCTGCTGGACGGTCTGGCGCTCGAAGAGAGTGGCGTTACGGGTTCCCTCCAGCGAGAGACGCGCGGCCACCGCTGCGCGCCATCGGGTGGCCAGATGCTTGTCTTCGGCGCGGGCCACGCTGCCTCCTTACGAGTGGATGGGGGGTGCCGGTCTCGGCGATTCGGGAAGTGCCTGACCGTCGGACGTCTCGGTGGGAGCTCACTTCGCGTAGTCGGTGGCCCTGCTCTCCCTGATCACGGTCACCTTGATCTGGCCGGGGTACTCGAGCTCCTTCTCCACGTCCCGCGCGATCTGGTGCGAGAGCAGCGCCGCGCCGTCGTCGTCCACCTCCTCGGGCTCGACGATCACCCGGATCTCGCGACCGGCGTGCATCGCGTAGACCTTCTCGACGCCCTCATGCCGCTTGGCGAGCTCCTCCAGCTCGTGCAGCCGCTTGACGTAGTGCTCGAGCGACTCACCTCGCGCGCCCGGCCGCGCGCCGGACAGGGCGTCGACGATCTGCACGATCACCGCCTCGACGGTCTGCAACTCGACCTCGTTGTGGTGCGCCTCCATGGCGTGGGCCACGGCCTCCGACTCCTTGTAGCGTCGCGCGATCTCGCCGCCTACGAGGGCGTGCGGCCCCTCCACCTCGTGGGACACGGCCTTGCCGACGTCGTGCAAGAGCGCGGCCCGGGCGGCCACGCGGGGATCGGCTCCCAGCTCGGCGGCCAGCATCGACGCCAGGCGGGCGCACTCGATCGAGTGGTGAAGGACGTTTTGGCCGTAGCTGGTGCGGAACTTGAGCCGGCCGAGAAGCTTCGTGAGCTCCGGGTGCAATGAGCCCACGTTCGCCTCGAACACGGCCTGCTCGCCGACCTCCACCACATGCTGCTCGATCTCCGAGCGCGACTGGTGGTAGGCCTCCTCGATGCGGGCGGGGTGGATGCGGCCGTCTTGGAGCAGCCGCTCCAGCGTAAGCCGCGCGATTTCCCGGCGGACGCCGTCGAACCCCGAGAGCAGTACCGCGCCCGGTGTGTCGTCGACTATGACGTCGATCCCGGTGAGCGTCTCCAGGGTGCGGATGTTGCGACCCTCGCGGCCGATGATCCGGCCCTTCAACTCGTCCGACTTGAGCTCGACCACGGAGACGGTGGTCTCGACGGCATGGCCGCTCGCCACCCTCTGCATGACAGCCGCGAGGATGTTCCTGGAGCGGCGGTCGGCGTCCCGCTTCGTCTCCTCCTCGATCTGACGGACCAGCCGCGCGCTCTCGTGGCGGAGCTCGTCCTCGAGCTCGCGGAGCAGGATCTGCTTCGCCTGCGCTGCGCTGAGCCCCGACAGCCGCTCGAGCTCCCGAAGCTGTTCGCGCCTGGCCTCCTTCAGCTTGTCGCGGTGCTTCTCCAGGTTCCGCTGCCGGTCGTCGAGCGAGCGCTGGCGCTCGTCAAGCCCCTGCGCCTGCAGCTCGAGCGATTGCTCCCTGGCGCGAAGCCTCTCCTCCAGCCGCACGAGCTCGGCCCGACGCGCACGCAGCTCCTCCCCGACCTGATCCGCGTCCACGGCTGCGCTCGGCGCCGGACCATGCGTCTCACGATCCGGTGCGCGGGGCTCGGGCGTCCCGCCCGCCGCGGCGGCGCGCCCCTGAGCGGTCCGCGGCCGCTGCACTAGCAGCACCACGGCCACGGAAACGGCTCCCGCCACCAGCGCCGCCAACACGATCTCCATCTCGTCTCCTCTGTCCGGCGCGCTCGCGCCAGTCGCTCAACCTCGTCGAGCGGTGCGGCTGGCGCCGCGAGACACAAGACGTTGCTTCAGAGCGGGGCGTGCCTCCGGGGCGGAGCACGCCTGGCTGCCGCTAGGGGCGCCCTTCGGTCCTCCTTCCGGGTCTCTCCGCTCGTGGTTGTCCGATCTCAGTTCTCACGTGCTCGGGGAGCCATGCCTCCCAGCTGCGAAAAGAGCGTCATAAAGGCGTCGGTTTGCAGGTCTTTCTGTCTCACGGCCGCCAAACCGGCCGCTTTCACATGAGGGTATCCACGCACCGGGCCGGGTGCAAGCGGCGGTGCAAGGCGCGCACCGCGACGGGCCCCGCGGTGGCCCTAGGCGGCGCGGCGGTCCGACGGGCGCCGGCCGTGGATCCGCACCGCCTCGTACGCAAGCTCCGCCTCGTAGCCGCGTCTCAGGAGGAGGCGCAAGGCGCAGTCGCGCGCCCGGTCATCGGTCGGGGGGTCAGGCAGCCGAGCAGCGAGCAGAGCGAGGGCGGCGTGCAGCTCGGAGTCACGATCCTGCTCCGCCACGATCGCCTCGACCAGCTCCCGCCCCACGCCGCGGCGCCGAAGGTCCTGCGCGATCCGCTCGGTCCCCCAACGCTCGAGCGTGCGCTTGTCCTCCGCGAATCGCCGCGCGTAGCGAGCGTCGTCGAGGTAGCCCTGGTCGTGCAGCTCCAGCACGGCCTCCTCTATGGCGGCCGGCTCAACACGCTTGCGCTCCAGGCAAGCCCTCATCTCGGCCACCGTGCGGTCGCGTGTCGCGAGCGCTCGGTAGGCGAGATCGATGGCCCGCTCCCGTTCCGGCTGAACTGGGGGGACCTCGTCCATGAGCGACCCGGACGGCGGGCGGCCTAGGCCGCCCGCTCCTCGGGTTCCTCGCTCATCCCCCCGCCCGCCCCGTCGGGCGGGGCCTCTACCGGCGCGAGCGACGGCGCCGCCGGCTCGGCGCCGACCGCCTCGTAGATCTTGCGCTCGATCTCCTGCGCCACCTCCGGGTGCTCGCGCAGGTAGCCCTTCGCGTTGTTGCGACCCTGGCCCAGCCGCTCCTCGCCATAGGAGAAGAACGAGCCGGACTTCCTGACGATGTCGTGCTCCATGCCCAGGTCGAGCAGGCAGCCCTCGGCCGAGATGCCCTGGCCGTACTCGATGTCGAACTCGGCCTGCCTGAAGGGCGCCGCGACCTTGTTCTTGACGACCTTGACCCGCACTCGGTTGCCGATCGCCTCGGTGCCCTCCTTGAGCGTCTCGATGCGGCGGATGTCGAGCCGCTGCGAGGCGTAGAACTTGAGCGCGCGGCCGCCGGGCTGGGTCTCCGGCGAGTTGTGCACGACCACGTGATCGACGAGGTAGGTGTGGTTGCCCTCGATCTGCAGGTCGAACCGGTCGCGCTTCCTTGGCGTGGGCGGCTTGCGGTACTTGCGTAGTACTCGCATTGGCACGGCACGCAGAGTGGTACGTGACTTCAGCCGGGTCCCGTTCAGGTGCGCGTCGCTCGTATCGGGATGCCACCCGAATCGACCTCTCAGGTCCGGATGGAGCTTGTAGTCCATCGACGGATGGACATACGGGGCGATCTTCTCGTGGAACTGACGCGCCCGCTCCCCGCTGAAGAGGAGCGACCTGTAGGTGACCGTCGGCCGACCCATGCCAAGTTCCTCGCAGCGATCCGCTAGACGCTCCTTGTCCGCCTCACCGAGCGACTTGCTGTAGATGACAGCCTTGCCGTGGCCCCAGCGCTCGTAGTGACCGGAGAAGCTGCCGTCGTCGCAATACCAAGCGGCGATGGCGCGCTCGTCTAGCTCTTCGATGAGCTCTTCGCTGACGGTCCTAACTGCGTCGTCCAGATAGGCGGCGTCGTGCACCCACGCGAGCTGCTGCATGGGAATGGTGTCGAATCCGACCCCGTTCCCCGTCTTCGCCATCTTGTTGGCGAAGGGCGCGAGCATCTCGTGCTTCCACTCGCAGTACTCACGCTGTTTCAGGCCGTGACCGACGCGGAACGCCGCGTTGTGGTCTGAGGCGAACCTAAGCGACCCGTCTCCTAGCAGGCTGCCGAAGATCAGCTTGAGCTGATCCTCGCGCAGGTCGTAGTGCTTGACCGCTGTGAGGACATCGTCCCCCTCGGTGATCTCCTTCGCGGGCTTCTCGCCCTCCGGCGTGAAGATCATGTGGTTTGGCGTACAGGCGAACTGCCGAACGCCCGATCCGCCGGCGGCCGCGACCTCGAACTGGAGCCAGTCGTCGGTCTCGCCGTTGTTGTAGTAGTCGACGATCCGCTTGGGTGAGATCTCGCCGGTCTCGGGGTCCATCGACATCACCTCGACCGGCATCCGCTGGTTGACGATCTTGCCGATCTTCACGGTGCTCCCATCGGCGAGCACGACGCGAGCGTCGTAGTGAAGGCAGCCGAACATAACCCCCACCTTCTCCCGAATTTGGTTCGTGAAGATGCAGAGGGTCCCGGAGCGGTTGAGGTTGCCGGCCAGCTTGCGCATCGCCTGGCTCATCATGCGGGCCTGGACACCGACCGTCTGGTCGCCCATCTGGCCCTCCAGCTCCGCCTTGGGGGTTAGCGCGGCGACCGAGTCGATCGCCACCACGTCGACCGCTCCCGAGCGGATCAGCAGGTCGGCGATCTCGAGCGCCTGCTCGCCGTGATCGGGCTGGGAGACGAGCAACTCGTCGATGTCCACGCCGATGCGCTTGGCGTAGGCGGGGTCCATGGCGTGCTCGGCGTCGATGAATGCGCAGATCCCGCCCATCCGCTGGGCGCTCGCGAGGACGTGGTAGAGCAGCGTGGTCTTTCCCGACGACTCGGGGCCGAAGACCTCGACGATCCGGCCGCGTGGCACTCCCCCGACGCCTAGGGCCAGGTCGAGCGAGAGCGCGCCCGTGGGAATGGCAGACACCTTCACCTGGGCGGCCTCGTCCCCCATCTTCATGATCGAGCCCTGGCCGAACGAGCGCTCGATCTGCGTGAGCGCGCCCTTCAGCGCCGACTCACGGGCCTTGGCGGCCTTCTCCTGTTCCTTGTCCATGCGGATTGCTCCTCGAAAGCTCTCTGGGATCCAGAAACTAGGAGCACGGTCGGACGGCATGTTCGCCCCCATCGAACACTGTTCACCGCTCCGTCACGCCCCCTTGGCGACAAGAAGGGCCGAGGAGGCGCCAAAGGCCGAGGAGGCCGCCGCGTGACGCACCACGACCACATCGGGATAGTCAGCCGAGGATACGAGGCCTGGAACCGGGGCGACATCGCCGCGGTGATCGAGCTCGTCCATCCGGACTTCGCTTGGAGCGACCCGCCCGAGGTGGTGGGCGCGCGCGGCGGCACCGGCCGCAGCGAGTTCGAGCTGTACCTGCGGAGCATCTTCGAGGCCTGGGACGACTTCCGCTGCGAGCCGCAGGAGTTCCACGTGGCGGGCGACGCGCTCCTGGTAGTCGTCCGCGAGCGGGGCCGGGGGAAGCTGAGCGGCGCAAGCGTCGAGCATCGACTGCTCCACATCTGGCGCTTCCGGGAGGGCAGGGCGCTGAGGCTGCAGGCGTTCGTGGATCCGCGCGAGTCGGGGGAAGGCCTGTACCACACGGAGTTGGCAGCCTGAGCTTGCATCCGGTCCTTCGGATCGCCCATAGTGCGCGCGGCGACCAGATCGGGGCACGGTGAGGGCGAGCTACGACGCCGTGGTAGTGGGGTCCGGCTTCGGCGGGGGCATCGCCGCCTGCAGGCTGGCGGAGGCCGGCTGGCGCGTGGCCGTGTTGGAGCGGGGGCGGCGCTTCGAGCCGGAGGACTACCCCGACCGCCCCGAACAGGCCCCTCAGCTCCTCTGGCATCACTCCGCGAACCCGCACGGACTCCTCGACCTGCGTCTCATGAAGGACCTCGCGGTGCTGACCGCGGCCGGGGTCGGCGGGGGCTCGCTCGTGTACGCCAACGTTCAGCTCCGGGCGCCGGCAAACGTCTTCGGGCCTCCCTGGCCGGCGGACATCACGCGCGACGCGCTCGATCCCTACTACGACCGCACCGAGGACGCGCTGGAGCCGCGCGTCGTCCCCGACGAGCCGGAGAAGCTCCCCAGGGTCCGCGCCTTCGAGGCCGCCGCGCGCCGGGTGGGGCGGGACCCGCTGAGACTGCCGCTCGCGGTCCACTTTGGAGAAAAGCGACGGCACCCGTTCAGCGACGTCGAGCAAGAGGGCTGTGACAACCTCGCCCGCTGCGACCTCGGCTGCCCGCTGCGCGCGAAGAACACCGTGGACATCACCTACATCGCTCGCGCCGAGAGCCACGGCGCAGAGGTCTTCGCGTTGCGCGAGGTACTCTCGCTGCGGCCCCCCGCCCGGGCCGGAGACCGCTGGCGGCTGGGGTTTCGCGGCCTCGACGGCGGCGAGGACGGCAGCGTCGAGGCTCCGGTCGTGATCCTGGCCACCGGCTCTCCCGGCACTCCCAGGTTGCTGCTCAAGAACCGTAGGCGGGTCCGGGGCCTCTCCGGCGCCCTCGGCAGCCGCTTCTCCGGCAACGGCGACGCACTCGGCATGGCCTTCCAGCCGCGAGCGTCCGACGTCGCGGGTGCGCGGGTCGGCTACGGCCCGGTGATGACGGGGGCCCTCGACTACACCGAGGAGCGGCGCCTGGTGATGGCTGACGGCGGCCTGCCGGACAACTTCAGCGGCCTGCTCGAGATCGCCCGGGGGGCGAGCGTCATCACGGGCTGGCGGCGCTGGCTCCTGCGAGCCAAGGCCGCCGGGGCGCTGATCGGCCTGAGCGACCGCTCCGTCACGCCGCGCGCCGGCGCCGGGCGCGTGGCGCCCCGTGGCCCCATCACCGATTCGCTCGTCTTCCTGATGTTCGGGCGCGACGCCGCCAGCGGCCGGATGCGGCTGACGCCGCTGTTCCGTTGCCTCGACATCCGCTGGCGCAAGGAGGACAGCCGCGAGCTGTTCGACGCCATGCGACGGACCGCTGAGGAGGTCGGCAAGGCCGCCGAGGCGGAGTCCTTCTTCGCGCTCGACGCCGGTCCGCTCGGGAAGTTCATGACGGTCCACCCGCTCGGCGGCGCGCCGATGTCCGACGATCCGGAGGCCGGCGTGGTCGACCAGCATGGGAAGGTGCACGGCCAGGAGGGGCTCTACGTCCTGGACGGCTCGATCGTGCCCACTGCGCTCGGCGTGAACCCGTCCAAGACGATCGCGGCGCTCGCGGAGCGGGGTATTGAGCACCTCATAGCGGAGCGGAGCCCCCCGTGAAGCGCGAGCGGCGCAAGACGTGGCGCAACCACACGGGCAATCAGCGCATCGCCCCGCTCCAGATCTGCCGGGCTGAGACGCTCGAGGACCTCGTCTCGCTGGTCCGCGAGGCCGAGGAGAGCCGCTCCACTGTGCGCGCAGTGGGATCCGGGCACTCCTGGTCCGACGTCGCCCTCTGCCGGGGGTTCCTCGTCGACACGCGCGGCCTGGGACGCGAGCTCGACCTGCGGGCAGACCTGCTCCGTCAGGAGGCCGACGCCAACGCGCTGATCCGGGTCGAGGCCGGCATGCGCATCCGGGAGCTGAACGCCGCCCTCGCCCGCGGCGGGCGCGCGCTGTCGAACATGGGCGGCTACGACGGCCAGACCGTGGCCGGCGTCATCTCGACCTCCACCCACGGCTCGGGAATCGGCTTCGGGCCGCTCTCCTCCTTCGTCCGCTCGCTCGAGCTCGTGGCGAGCGAGGGACGCCTCTTCCGGATCGAGCCCGCCGACGGTCCCACCGACCGCGCGCGGCACGAGGAGCGCAACCCAGACTGGACCCTGGTTCAGGACGACCATTGGTTCCGCGCCGCCGTGGTGGGGATGGGCTGCCTGGGACTGATCTACGCGGCCACGCTGGCAGTCGAGCCCGCCTACCTGCTGACGGAGGTGAGGAGGCCCAAGCCCTGGTCGGACGTGGCCGACGACCTACGCGAAGGGGCCGTCCTGCGCGACAACCGTCACTACGAGGCCTACCTCAATCCCCACCGGCGCGAGGGGCGCAACCTGTGCATGGTCACCACGCGGAATCCCGCCGAGCCGGGCGACCGGGGCGAGCCGAGCCGCCGCCGCAACTCGATTCCGGAGTTCCTGGCGATGCTGCCGATCACGCCGATCGTGGCGAGGACGCTCGTGACCCTCCGGCCGTCGCTGAGCCCCTTTCTGGTCGATCGCGCGCTCTCGGCGCTGGCCGACGAGGAATACACGAGCGCCAGCTACAAGGTGCTCAACATCGGCACCGCCAACCTGCTGCCCGCGTACTCGGGTGAGATCGCCGTCCCGCTCGACGACGACGAGACCCATATCCGAGCGGTGGAGCGGATCCTCGAGGTCGCCGAGCGCCACGTCCGCCTCGGCTCCGTCTACCACACCTCGCCCATCGCCCTTCGCTTCGTTAGGGCCAGCGACGCCTATCTGTCGATGATGGAAGGGCGCGACACGATGATGATCGAGCTCATCCAGATGAAGGGCACCGAGGGTGGCGTCGAGCTCCTCGCGGCCTACGAGGAGGCCCTGTACGAGCTCGGGGCCCGCGCCCATTGGGGGCAGCTCAACAACCTGACGCCGGACCGGCTGCGCTCGGGCTACCCCCATTTCGGGGAATGGCTGGACGTGCAGCGGCAGCTGAACCGGACCGGCGTCTTCGACAGCCCGTTCGCCGAGCGGGTGGGAATCGAGGAGGAGAGGTGAGGCTCAGATGTCGAACAGCGGAACCGAGCTGAAGGTCGAGGTGGTGCCGTGGGGCCCGGCCCCGCATGCGCTCCGCGCGGCAGCCGATGAGGTGCTCGAACCTCCTCTGGTCCGCCAGGAGCTCGGCGACGCCGAGCACAGGTTGCTGGCGGTCGCCCCCGACTCCAACGACTCCGGGCTAGTCCGGGCCACGATCTACGACTACACGCATGAGCGCGCCGTGCTCGTGGACGCCGCGGTCGACGGCCAGCCCGTGGCCGTCCGCTCGAGCAGCCGCCAGCCCCCTCCCAAGTTTCGGCGAGTGGGAGCGCTAGCTGACGGTCCGCCGGAACAGCAGCCCGCAGACGAGCGCCAGAGCTGCCGCGATGATGGGAAGCCCCCAGCCGAGTACCCCCGCGATCGCCAGGACGGAGCCAACCACCGCTACCGCGCCGAACGCGCCGCCCGCCACGACCAGGCGGTAGGCCCGTTCCTCGCGGGTCCTGCGGGGAAGCCTCGACGGACGCTTCTCTAGATCGCTCATCTGCACACCCTCTCAGCCGGGTGGTCGGCGCAGGCCGCCCAGCCCGCCGGCCACCGGGGTGGCCCGCTCGAGCAGCTCGATCTCGTCGAGGGCGCGCCCCGCGCCCAGCGCGACGCAGCTGAGAGGCGACTCGGCCAATCGCATGGGCACCTTGGTCTCGTCCTCGAGACGCTCGCCGAACCCGCGCAGCAGCGCTCCACCGCCCGCGAGCAGCAAGCCGCGCTGGGGAAGGTCCGAGGCGAGCTCGGGCGGCGTCTGCTCGAGCGCCGCCTTCACCTCGTGCACGATCACCTGTACCGGCCCTTCGACCGCCCCGCGAATCTCCCCGGCCGGGACGTCCACCTCGCGGGGCAGCCCTGAAGCGGGGTCCCGGCCCCTGACCTTGCTCGTGCCGTTCGTCCGGTCGGGGTCCACGCCGCCGACTTCGAGCTTGACCCGCTCCGCCGTGGTCTCCCCTATCGCCAGACCGTGCCGCTGGCGCATCCACGCCGCGACCGCGTCGTCGAGGTCGTAGCCCCCGAGCCGCAACGAGCGCGACACCACGATGCCGCCGAGAGAGATCACCGCCACCTCGCTGGTGCCGCCGCCGACGTCGACCACGACATTGGCGTGCGGCTCGTCGATCGCGAGACCCGCCCCGATCGCCGCCGCCACCGGCTCCTCGATCAGGTGCACCGAGCGCGCTCCGGCCGCCAGGCAGGCCTCGGTGAGCGCGCGCTGCTCCACGTCCGTGATGCCGGAGGGCGCGCACATCATCACACGCGGGTGAGCGAAGCGGCTGCCGTGCACGCGCCCCATGAAGTGGCGCAGCATCTGCTCGGTCACCTCGAAGTCAGCGATCACGCCGTGGCGCAGCGGCCGCACCGCCGAGATCGTCGCCGGGGTGCGACCGATCATCTGCTGCGCCTCGTCGCCGACCGCGTGGATCGCTCCGGTACCGGTGTCGACGGCCACCACCGAGGGCTCCGACAGCACGATCCCCTCGCCGCGCACGAACACGAGCGTATTGGCGGTCCCGAGGTCGATCGCCATGTCCCGCCCGCCGAGGCGGGGCAGCATGCGACGCCGGAGCGACGACCGGGCCGGCCCCAGGCCGGAGCCGCCGTCGCGGCCGGCCGCCCGGCCCCCGTTGGAACCGCGGCTCTTGCTCGGCGTCAAGCGCTGTGCGTGCACGTTGGTAATTCCTTCTGCATGGGACGAGCGCGCTGCGGGCGGCGCCATCCCGGGGACAGGAGCGTTCGCTCGTCAACCGTCACGCTAGCGAAGCCGCGGCTGCCGTGCTACGAGAGCAGCCGCGTCAGAGGTCGCCGGCCAGGAGCGAGTACATGACGAGGTCCCAGCGGCCTTGGCCCCTGCGGCGATAGCCGCGCATCAGGCCCTCGCGGGTGAAGCCGGCGCTCAGGGCAAGGCGGTTCGAGGGCTCGTTGCTCGGGTCGGCTAGCAGCTCGACCCGCTCGAGTCCAAGCGGGCCCAGCGCCCAGCGGGAGAGCAGGCCGACGGCTCGGGTTCCGACCGTGCGGCCGCGTGCCTCGCGGGCCACCCAGTAGCCGATTTCGCACTTGAGCTCCGGCCACTCGAAGCGGGAGAGCCCACAGCCTCCCAGCACCGTACCTGCAGAACCTCCCACCACGGCGAGACCCAGCTCGCGGCCCGCGCGGCGATCGGGCTCTGCGCGGCCGAGGTATTCGCGCGCGTCGCGCTCGCGGTAGGGCGAGGGAATCGTCGTCCAGCGGGGGATCTCGGGATCCTGCAGGGCGGCGGTCATCTCCGCCAGGTCGTCGCTCCTCCAGGGTCGCAGGGCGACCACGCCGTCCCTGAGCGGCGGGTCCGGAAGTGGGATCTCCGGCACCGGCCGCACCTAGGAAGGGAGGCTCGTACGCGCCAGTGGCTCGTAAAGCGCACCCTGCGGCCGGAGCGTGGACCGGTAGAGGGTGATCCCTTCCGCCTCGAAGGGCTCGGCGGGGGCGGGCGGACCTTCGAGCGGGCCGGCGTGCTCGCCGCGCTTGACGCGGGCAAGCGTCAGGTGCGGCCAGAAGGGACGCTTCTCGGGGCGGTACCAGCAGCCCTCGGCGAGCGCGTCCGAGACGGCCGCCTGGAGCGCTACCGCGTGACCGTCCTCGTCCTCCAGGTCGAGCGCGAACAGCCGCGGCGCCCGCGGCGGCAGGGGACGGACTCCAGCGGCGGCCAGGCGAGGCACGCCCACCCGGGTCGCCGCGCCGAAGGCCGATTCCGCGATTCGCTCGGCGTCCTCCTCGTCCTGCCAGGAGAGGAAGGCCAGCGTCACGTGCAGGGAGGCGGGCGCCACCGGCCGCAAGTCCCCGCGACCCGCCATGAGCCGGTCGCGCCAGGAGGCGATCGCCGTCCTGGCGGACTCGGGCAGGTCGAGGGCGACGAACATCCGGGCCCGCGACCCCCCGGGCGCCGCACGGCCCCGGGCGGCCCGCCTAGAACGGGGCACCCTCACCACGGAGGACCCTTCGCAGCAGATGCATGCCCACGGTGGTGGATCGGTCGCGGATCTCCGCCCGGTCGCCGGGGAGCCGGACGTCCCGCGCCAGGGTCCCGTCGGACCCCCTCACGCACCAGCAGACGTAGCCGACGGGCTTCTCCTCCGTCCCGCCGCCGGGACCGGCCACACCCGTGATCGAGACGGCGGTGTCAGCGCCGAAGCGACGCCGCGCGCCCTCCGCCATGGCCTCCGCCACCTCCGGCGACACGGCTCCGTGGCGCTCGATCAACCCGGGATCCACCCCCAGCAGAGTCTCCTTGGCGTCGTTCGAGTACGCCACGACACCGCCGGCCATGTACTCGGAGGAGCCCGAGCGCTCGGTGAGCCGCGCGGCCATCAGACCGCCCGTGCAGGACTCCGCCACCCCCACGCGCCGGCCGCGGAGGAGCTCGGCCACCTGCTCGTCGACCGTTGACCCGTCGGTGGAGTAGAGCGAGCGCTCGTGGCGGCTCACGACGAGCTGGAAGAGCTCCCGCCATGCCTGCTCCGCTCCGGCCTCCCGGCGGACGACGAGCTCGACCTCCGCACGACGCAGGCACGTCGTGATCTCGAGCCGCTCGAACCCCGCGACCTCGCGCTCCGCGACGCGCAAGGTCTCCGCGATCTCCGACTCGGGGATGCCGAACAGCCGCAACGTGCTCTGCTCGTAGCTCGTCCGGCCGGCCACCGACGCCTCGAAGGCCTCGCTGGCCACCGCCTGCGGCCACATCTCGTGCAGCTCGCGCGGCGGGCCCGGCATGACCACGATCGCGGGGACCCCGTCCCGCGCGGGGACCACAAGCCCCGGCGCCGTGCCGGCCGGGTCGATCACGTGCGAGCCCTCCGGCACCAGCGCCTGCTTTCGGTTCGACTTGCGGACCGCTTCGAAGTCGAGGTCGCGAAAGCGCTTCATCAGCGGCTTGAGGATCTCCGCGATCCGCCCCTCGAGCCGCTCGTCGAGGAAGAGGGGCCGGCCCGTGAAGCCCGCCACGACCTCGATCGTCATGTCGTCCGCCGTCGGGCCAAGCCCGCCGCTGGTCACGATCAGGTCCACCCCCTGATCGCGCATGAAGCGCAGCTGGGCCTCGATGTCCGCGGCCCGGTCGCCGCAGATCGTGATATGCGCGAGCTCGATGCCGAGCTCGGTGAGTCGGTCGGACAGCCACGGTCCGTTACGGTCGCGAACGCGGCCGCTCAGGACCTCCGTGCCCGTGACCACTATGCCCGCGCGGGCGCTCACGCGACGCAGGGCCGCTGCCGGGGCGGGATAGCCTTGCTCCCCGTCCGGCTGAACTCGTAGCCCACTGGGGTGGCGCTGGGCTGCACCGGGAAATGCTTCCCGTTCACGGTCAGCGCCCCGGCGGTGCGCCCCAGCAGGATCCTGAGCTTGCGCCCCTTGAAGGTTTGGGGTTGACTGATCGTGCCCTCGAACAGCTTCTCGGTGCCCGGGCCGCGGTCGAGGCAGACGTAGGTGGGCCCGTCGGGCGCGACTCGAAGGCTCACGATCGCCAGCGCCGGCGCCGCCTTCTTCTTCTTCTTTTCCTTATGCGTCCGGGCACGGTTCTCCTCGGTCCGGGTGCGGGCGGATTGGCTGCTTCCCTTCTCGTTCTCGTTGCCCCCGGTCAAGCCGAGCACGATCAGGAACAAGAGCACCACGACGATCCCCCCGGCCGCGATCGCTAGCAGGCTGGGACGGCCGGGCCGCCGCGGACGGCCGGGGCGCTCGCGGCCACCGGCGGCTGCCGGCGCGCCGCCCAGGGGCTGCAGGTCGAGCTCGTCGCGCGGCTCGTAGTTCGTCCGGTACTCCTCCACCAGGCGGTGCGGGTCGAGCCCGAGCACTTCCGCGTACGTACGCAGGAAGGTCCTGACGAACGTGGAGCCCGGCAAGAGCCCGAACTCCTCGTTCTCGAGCGCACGAAGGTACTTGGCCCGGATCTTGGTTCGGGACTCCACGTCGGCGATATCGAGGTGCTGGCGCATGCGCGCCTGTCGGAGCGTCTCGCCGATGGTGGGCACGAGAGCTATTTTGGCCTAAGGCCGACCGGATGAAGGCGCACCCCTTCAGGGCGGCCTGGGCCGCCGCGCTATTCGTCCAGGACGGCCGCGCCGGCCGGCTCCGACAGCGACTCCAGCACTCGCGGCAGGTCGGCTTCCGTGATCAGCACCTGGCGGGCCTTCGAGCCCTCATAGCCCGAGATCACCCCCCGCCGCTCCATCATGTCGACCAGGCGGCCGGCACGCGTGTAGCCGACCCGCAGCCGCCGCTGGAGCATCGAGGTCGAGGCCGTCCCCATCTGCACCACCGTCTGGATCGCCTCTCCGAGCAGGTCGTCCTGGTCCGGGTCGAAGTCACCCTCGCCTTCCTCGCCGCCCTCCGGCTCTTGCGCCTCGAGCAGCTCCTCGTGCAGCTCGGGCTCGCCGTGGCTGCGCCAGTGGGAGGTAAGGCGCTCGATCTCGTCCTCGCCGACGAACGCGCCCTGGATGCGGGCCGCGCGGGACTCCCCCGCCGGCCGGAACAACATGTCGCCCTGGCCCAGCAGCGACTCCGCCCCGTTCTGGTCCAGGATGACGCGCGAGTCCGTCTGCGAGGCCACCGCGAACGCGATCCGCGCCGGGACGTTGGCCTTGATCATCCCCGTGATCACGTCGGCGCTCGGCCGCTGCGTGGCCAGTAGCAGGTGGATGCCGATGGCCCGCGACTTCTGGGCGAGCCGGATGACCGCGTCCTCGACCTCGGCGGGGGCCACCATCATGAGGTCGGCCAGCTCCTCGATCACGCACAGGACGTACGGCAGCGGCCGGTCCCCCTGGCCGAGGCGGTGGCGGTTCAGCTCCGGCAG
>DATFQM010000104.1:0-14205 GCA_035264265.1 Thermoleophilaceae bacterium | reverse complement strand
CCCGTCGACCACCGAGTGATGCACCTTGCTGAGCAGCACCCAGCGGTTCTCCGAGAGACCCTCGATCATCCACATCTCCCAGAGCGGCTTGTCGCGGTCGAGCTGCTGCGACATGATCCGGCCCGTCAGCAGGCGCAGCTCGTCGTCGCCACCGGGCTCGGGCAGGGCTGTGCGGCGCAGGTGATACATGAGGTTGAAATGGCGGTCGTCGACCCAGACCGGCCGGCCCAGGGCGAGCGGGACGAAGTGCACCCGCTGCCTGTAGCGCGGCACCTCGGGCAGCTTGCCGCGCACGTGCTCGGCCAGCTCATCGTAGGCGGGCGGCGGCCCTTCGAGGATCGCCACGGAGCCGATGTGCATGTGGCTCACGGCGTCCTCGAGATGCAGGAACGAGGCATCTTGTGAGCTGAGGCGCTCCATGAATTCCTCCTGTTGCCCGCGTGCCCGTGCAGCGCGAATTAACAGCCTAGTCCTCCGTTAGAGCAGCCGATCCGCCAGTTGCCGGGGCAGCGCGTCGCGGTTGGCCGCCGTCAGCCGGATCACCTCCAGGCGCCGCTTCAAGCCGTCTGTGAACGGGTGTCTCGACGCCTGGACCGTCGCCGCCAGCGCAATGGGCGAGTCGATCAGCTCCTCGACGGCCGCGCGGAACGGCTCGGATGCGAGCTCCATCTTGCCTAGCTCGTCGATCAGCGCCACGTCGCCGGGTGCCGCGTCGAGCGCCGGCAGCGCCACCCGCTCGAACTCGGCGAGGTCGACGCCGTACTTCCCCACGCGCGGCGGCCCGTCGAACGAGACGTGGGCGAGCGCCCCGCGCTCGCCGGAGAACGACTCGATCGCGAAGCCGACCCGCCTTCGTCCCTCCCGAATCTCCTCGGTAATGAATCCCGCGACGGGCCCCGGCAGCAACTCGGCCAGACGCCTGAAGGCCGTGGTCTTGCCGGCGCCGGCGCGAGCCTCGACGAGAATCCGGCTCGGCATCAGGCCCGACCGCGGGTACGATCGACCGGAATGAGGCTGCGCTCGCCCGCCGTCCTCGAACTGCGCCGGTCGCCGCGCAACGCGGACTTCGGCGCGCTGCAGGAGACATTCCTGATCTCGGCGGTGTCCACGATCCTGGTCATCCGCACCCAGCTATGGCTCACGCACTATCCGCAGCTCGGGGGCGGCGGGCTGCACATCGCCCACCTCCTGTACGGGGGGATCTTCATGGTGCTAGCCATCGGTCTCCTCGTCACCTTCCTCGGCCGCTCGCCCCGGTTCCCGGCGGCGGTCGTCGGAGGGATCGGCTTCGGTTTCTTCATCGACGAGCTCGGCAAGTTCATCACCGCGGACAACAACTACTTCTTCGAGCCCGCCGCCGCGCTCATCTACCTGGTCTTCATCGGGCTCTTCCTGGTGACGCGATCGCTCCAGCGGCGGCGCGGGCTCTCGCCCGGGGAGAAGCTCTCCAACGCGATCGACCTCGTCGGCGAGGCCGCCCGCCACGACTTCGACGTGAACGAAAAGCGGCGGGCGCTCGAATTCCTCGACGGCGCCGACCCCAACCACCCGCTCGTCGCGCCGATCCGCCGGCTGATCGGCGAGCTCGACGCGATCCCGGCCCCGTCGCCGTCCCGGATCGCGGGTGCGGGCCGCGCCGTACGCGACCGCTACCGGCGCTTGATCGACAGGCCCTGGTTCCATCCGGTCATCGCGTGGGTCTTCGCCCTCTGGGCGCTCCTCTCGGCGGCGGCCGTCTTCCAACTCGTGTTCTCCGTCGGGGTCGACGTGGGACACGCGCGGCACGGCTTCGGGTCCGACTCCGTCGAGCACCTGAACTTCATCAACATCGCGAGCCTCGGGAGCACCGCGGCCTCCGCGATCCTCGTGGGGATGGGCCTGCGCCGCTGGCGGGAGGGCGACCGGCTCGAGGCGTACCGGCTGTTCGACCATGCTCTGCTCGTCTCGATCTTCCTCACCCGCGTGTTCTCGTTCGTGGAGTCGCAGTTTGGCGCGGTGTTCGGGGTGGCCCTGGACCTCCTGCTGCTGGTCACGATCCGCTACGCCGCGCAGCAGGAGGAGCGCATCGAGCGGGAATCGAGCGCCCGCCCGCAGCCGGCCGCGGAGCCCAGCCCCGCGCACGTGTGAGCGCGGCAAGGCTTGCGGCTGCGCAGCCGGAAGATCGCGTGGGGCGGCTTCCTCCGCACGGAGGCGCCCTTGAGTGCCTTGACAGCTATATAGCCAGGCAGTTATATTGGCGGGGGTATGGCAGCGGCGACGTTTACGGTGCTCGCCGAGCCCACCCGGCGCCGGATCCTCGACCTTCTCCGCGAGGACGAGCGTCCCGTGGGCGAGCTGGTCCAGCGGCTCGACCTCAGCCAGCCTGGCGTCTCCAAGCACCTGCGCACGCTCCGTGAGGCCGGACTGGTGGAGGTGCGCCCCGACGCCCAGAGACGGCTCTACCGGTTGCGCCCCGAGCCGCTCGCCGAGATCGACGCCTGGCTCACGCCCTACCGGAAGCTGTGGGCGAACCGGCTCGACGGCCTCGAACGACACCTCGACACGAAGGAGTGACCATGCCCACCGACGTGAGAGACGGAATCGTCGAGACCCGCGACGGAGAGTACGTGCTCCGCTACGAACGCCGGCTCGACCACCCGCTCGAGAAGGTCTGGGCCGCCCTGACGGAGCCCGACGAGATCATCGGCTGGCTGGCAGAGGCGGAGGTCGACCTGGTCGAGGGTGGCCGCCTGGTGCTGCACTGGCAGAACACCGACGACGAAGGGAACCAGGCCGTCATGCACGCGACCATCACTCGCCTCGACCCGCCGCGCCTGATCGAATACGAGGGCGACATCCACGGCACGCTCCGATGGGAGCTGAGCGAGGATGGGGAGGGATGCCGCCTGCGGTTGACGGTCGTCACCTCCGGCGTCCCCGAGGCGGCGCGCTCGCTGGTGCTCGCCGGCTGGCACATCCACCTCGACCACCTCGAGGACGCCCTCGAGGGCCGACCGGTCGACTGGTCGCACTGGGACGAGGAGCACCGGCCGACCTGGCAGGAGCACCACGACCGCTACGTCGCGGCGCTCGGCGCAGGCTAGGGACAGGCGGGCAGCGTCGGCGGGAAGATCGTGCCCGCCTGCCCCACCAGCAGTTGCTAGTGCCGGTCGTGTCCCAGGCCAGATCGACGGCGAATATCGACGGCACGAACGGGTCGGGGGTTCGAGCCGTTGCCCCTGGCGCGGTTCCTGGTGAATCGGTTCCCGTCGGGGTTCTGCTCGATATCGATCTTCGCGCAATCGGCAGCCGAGAGCTGCAGCCCCACGCAGTAGTTCGCCAGGGCGATGCCGAACGAGTCGTTGCCGCTCACGCGGTGCGCCGCACGATGTTCCTGTCCACCGCGAGCACCAGAATGCCCGTGCCGCGGGGGACCTTGCAGACCGTGTCGTCGGGATCAACGCAGGTGTTCTGCTTGTTGTTCCTGCGCACCCGGTTGTGGTCGATCCGGTTGTCGTGGTTGCTCTTGACGTCGAGGCCGGAGAGCGCGAACGACAGGATCCCCGCCGTGTTGCCCGTGGCGACGTTGTGGTCGGCGCGCACCCTGGAGCTGTTCTCGATCTCGAAGCCGCTCACGTTCTTCCTTGCCTTGTCGTGATCCACACGGCCCCGGCGCGACGGCCCGATATAGATCCCGTGTCGTTGGCGCCGCTAGCGAGGGAGTGGTCCACTCGCCCCGCCACCGAATGGGAGGGGAAGATCCCGTACTCGTCGTTACCTACCGCCCGCACGCGCGTGACCCGGTAGCGGTCGACGCAGAAGAGGAAGACGCCGTCGTCCTCGAAGCCCTTGACGGGGAACCCCTTGATGAGCGAGCGGTGCAGCCGCTTGCTTCTGTCGTTGACGCAGCTCGGGTCCGTCCTGTCGACGACCGCGATGCCCTTGTGCCGACCGCCTTGGCCTTGAGCACCACGCGGTGGCGCCTGCTGCACTTGCCCACGAGCCGGATGCGGTCGTCCCTGATCAGGACGGCGCAGGTTTGGCTCGGCTCCGTGGGACAGGGCTGCCCGTCTTCCCTGTAGGTGCCGGCGTGTACGAGCACCGTGTCGCCGGGATCCGCCCTGTCGACGGCCGCCTGGATCGAGTCCCCACGCTGGAAGTGGATGGTCATCGCGCCGGCGCCTGCCGGCAGGGCGAGGAGCTCGAGGACGAGGACGGCGAACGGGGCGATCCGGCGGATGAAGGAATACTTTCCGCCGCCACCCGCGACGGGGGAGCGTAGTGAATTCCGACCGCACTCCGTAGTGCATTCCGACCGCACTCGATGGGTACTTGAAGAGTATGCCTCGTGACAAGCCGCCCTTCCGCGCCGACCACGTCGGCAGCCTGCTTCGCCCCAAGCCGCTGCTCGACGCGCGCGACAAGTTCGCCGAGGGGCAGCTCTCGGCGGAGGAGCTGAGAGCCGTCGAGGACGACGCCATCCGCGACGTGGTGCGGATGCAGGAGGAGGTGGGGCTTCAGTCGGCGACGGACGGCGAGTTCCGCCGCGCCTCCTGGCATATGGACTTCATCTACTCGCTGGACGGGATCTCGAAGGTCGAGGGCGACATCGTGGTCAAGTTCCACAACCCGGATGGCGACATCGAGTACAAGCCGGCGGCGCTGAAGATCGACGGCAAGCTCGGCGTCAGCAAGGCGATCTTCGGCGACCACTTCAAGTTCCTCCAGCAGACCGTGAACGGGACAACGCCGAAGCTCACGATCCCGTCCCCCAGCATGGTCCATTACCGCGGCGGCGCCGCGGCAGTCGACCCGGAGGTCTACCCGGACCAGGACGCGTTCTGGCGCGACCTGACCGCGGCCTACCGGGAGCAGGTTCGGCGTGTCGCGGAGCTCGGCTGCACCTATCTCCAGTTCGACGACACGAGCCTCGCCTACCTCAACGACCCGAAGCAGCGGCAGATGATGGCCGAGCGCGGAGAGGACGCCGAGCACCTGCACGAGGCCTACATCCGACACATCAATGAGGCGCTGCAGGACCGCCCGGAAGACCTCACGGTCACGACTCACATGTGCCGCGGCAACTTCCGCTCCTCATGGGTCGCGGAGGGCGGCTACGACTTCGTGGCCGAGGCGCTCTTCGGCCAGCTCGGGGTCGACGGCTTCTTCCTCGAGTACGACGACGCCCGCTCCGGCGGATTTGAGCCGTTGCGCTTCGTGCCGAAAGACAAGCTGGTGGTGCTCGGGCTCGTGACGACCAAGCGCGGCGAGCTCGAGTCGAAGGACGAGCTCATGCGGCGCATCGAGGAGGCCTCGAGGTTCGTCGACGTCGACCAGCTCTGCCTGTCGCCGCAGTGCGGCTTCTCCTCGACGGTCGAGGGCAACCTCGTGACCTACGAGCAGGAGGTGGCCAAGCTCCGGCGGATCGTGGAGACCGCGCAGGAGGTGTGGGGCTGAGGCGTGGCGTAGTGTTCGTCGTGCTGACGAGGGGGATGAGCATGGCCACTGCGCAACTGGAACAACAGCGACTGCTCATCGGGGGGGAGTGGAAGGAGGCGAGCTCGGGGAGCTCCTTCGAGCGCACCGACCCGTTCACCGGCGAGCCGGCGGGGACGGCCGCGGCCGCCAAGCGTGAGGACGCCCGCGCCGCAGCCGACGCTGCCGGTGAGGCGTTCACCGAGTGGTCCATGAGCCCGCCTTCCCAGCGGCGCGAGCTGCTCCAGAAGGCCGCAGGTCTGCTGATGGAGCGCGCCCAGGACATCGCCGGCGTAATGACCCAGGAGACGGGCGGCACCTTCGGCTGGGGCATGTTCAACTGCACCCTTGCCGCCGGGATGCTGAACGAGGCCGCCGCCCAGACCACCGCGATGAAGGGCGAGGTAATTCCCTCCGACGTACCCGGGTTGCTCGCCATGGGAGTGCGCCAGCCGGCCGGAGTGGTGGTGGGGATCGCGCCATGGAACGCGCCGATCATTCTCGGCACCCGCGCCCTCGCCTCGCCGCTCGCCTACGGGAACACGGTGGTGCTGAAGGCGTCGGAGAACTGCCCGCGCACCCACGCTGAGATCGCCCGTACGCTCGACGATGCCGGTCTGCCGCCGGGCGTGATCAACCTCATCACCCACGAGCCGGACGATGCTCCGGACGTGGTGGACGAGCTGATCGCCCACCCCGCGGTGCGGCGGATCAACTTCACCGGCTCGACACGCGTGGGGAGGCTGATCGCGGAGAACGCGGCGCGCCATCTGAAGCGCGTGCTGCTCGAGCTGGGCGGCAAGGCGCCGATGGTCGTGCTCGAGGACGCCGACGTCGACGAGGCGGTGGCCGCCGCCAAGTTCGGGGCCTTCATGCATCAGGGCCAGATCTGCATGTCGACTGAGAAGATCGTCGTCGACCGCTCGGTGGCCGATCCGTTCATGGGGAGGCTGGTCGAGAAGGCCCAGGCGCTGAAGGTCGGCGACCCGCGCGAGCCAGACACGCAGATCGGACCGCTGATCAACTCGAGCGCCGTGGAGCGCGTCGCGGGGCTGGTGCAGGACGCCGTCTCGCACGGCGCCGAGGTGCTGACAGGCGGCGAGCCGGACGGCCCGCTATTCCCGCCGACCGTCATCAAGGGCGTCACGCCGGAGATGCGCGTCTACAACGAGGAGACGTTCGGGCCGGTGGTCGGGGTCATCGACGTCGACGGTCCTGACGAGGCCGTCCGGGTCGCCAACGACACCGAGTACGGCCTCGCCGCCGCAGTATTCGGCCGCCACGTGCCAAGCGCCCTGGACGTGGCGCGCCAGATCGAGAGCGGCATCTGCCACGTGAACGGCTCAACCGTCCACGACGAGCCCCAGATGCCGTTCGGCGGCGTCAAGGCGAGCGGCTGGGGCCGCTTCGGAGGCTCGGCCGCCCTGGAGGAGTTCACCGAGCTACGCTGGATGACCGTCCAGCAGGGCTCGCGCCAGTATCCGCTCTGAATCTCCGGCGGAGCGTCAGCCCGGGACCGCCACCCCGAGCAGCTCGCGCGCGTTCCCTTCGTAGATCCGCTCGCGGTCGGCGTCGGAGATCTGCAGCGACTCGACGTCGGCGATCGTGTCGCGAATGAACTGCCCCTGCACGGGATCGAAGGGCATGTCGCTCGCGAACAGCATGTGGTCGACGCCGAAGAAGTCGTACGCGCAGCGGAGCGCGTGTGGGGCGCCAAAGACGGCGGTGTCGGCATAGAAGCGGCGGAAGCTGTCGATCGGGCGACCCTCCAGGGGACTGTCCACGAGCTCCGCCTCCTCTTCGGGCGTGCGGGCCCCGAAGCTGTCCATGCCGGGGCCCACGCGCCCGGAGAAGAACGGCACCATGCCTCCGGCATGGTGGGTGATCACCTTTAGGCCGGGATGGCGCGTGAGGATGCCCGAGAAGACGAGCCGGGCCATGAACGCCGACGTGTCGTAGGGCCAGCCGAAAAGCCACCAGATCTCGTACTTCGACTTGGACTCGGTCGGATAGTCGGGCCAGGAGGAGTTGCGGGAGGGGTGGACCCAGATCGCCCGGTCGAGCTCCGCCATGCGCGCGAAGACGGGCTCGAAGCGCGGGTCGTCCAACGGGAGCCCGTTCACGTGCGTGTAGATCTGGATGCCGAGCGCCCCCAGGTCGTCGACGGCCCGGTCGATCTCCGCGAGCGTCGCGTCCACGTCGTTCATGGGGACGCCGGCGACGAAGCCGGCGAACGTCTCGGGGCGCTCCCGCGTCAGCTCCGCCATCTCGTCGTTGGCGAGGCGGGCGAGGTCCGCGGTCTCGCCCGGCTCGCCCAGTGACTCGATCGCGGGCGCGGCGAGGCTGATGATCTGGGTGTAGTCGTCGAACGGCTCGATCACACGCAGCCGCTCGTCCAGGTCCCACAGCGCGCGGATCGGGGCGGTGCGCCTGAGCAGGTTGGCGGCCCGCTCGGAACGGATCGTCTGGAGCCGCTCGAAGTACGGCCTCGGCAGCACGTGGCAGAACGCGTCGATCTTCACTTCTCGTCGATCACGCTCGAGGTGTCCGGCTTCTTCTCCGTGATGCCGTAGCGCTGCATGAGCGCGGCGGTGAGATCCACCGAGGCCTGGTCGCTGCCGGACTTCCAGGCCGGCAGAACCACCTTCTGCGCCGCCGGCGGCGGGATCTCCGAGGCCTTGGGCAGGAACGCCCGGAAGGCGGCGGGGTCATCGGCGATCGCCTTGCCGGTCTCGGCAACGCCCTCGTTGAAGCGCTTGACCACGTCACCGTTCTGCTTCAGGTACTTGTCGCTCGTGAAGTAGCAGCCGATCTGGAGGCCCGGCCTCGTGCCGACGTAGGGGCGGTCGATGATCCGGTTGCCCGCCTTCAGCCCCTGTGTCACGAACGGCTCGATGGCGAACGCGGCGTCCACCCGGCCCTGCTCGATGGCGCCGTTCATGTCGGGGAAGTCGACCTCGGTGAGCTTGACCTTCGAGGCGTCGACCCCTTGCTTCGCCAGCGAGGCCTTGGCCGTGACCTCGGCGACGTTCTTCAGCGTGTTCACCGCCAGAGTCTTGCCCTCGAGGTCCTTCGGGGAGCGGATGTCGCTGCTGCCCTTCACGAGGATCGCCGAGAAGTCCTTCTTCCGGTCGGCCTGGACGAAGGTCCCGGGTGCGACGATCTTCAGCGGGATCCCTTTGCCCTGCGCAAGCAGGACGGAGACGAGGTTGGAGCCGCCGATGTCGACGTTGCCGGAGACCACGGCGGGCACCACGGTTGCGCCGCCCTGGCTCGGCTTGACGTTCACGGTGAGCTTGCGCTTCTTGAAGAACCCCTTCTGAACGCCGTATTCGAGGAAGGCGGAGGGAACGCCGGCGGTGTCCTGGACCCGCACCGTGGCGGCCTTGCCCGCGCCGCCTCCGTCGCCGTTGTCTCCGCCGCAGGAGGCGAAAAGAAGGGCGGCAAAGAGCAGAAGTAGGGTCGCGAAGCGCATGTATTTGCGCTACCCGTGACGGGAAGGATCAAACGCTCTGACTTATTCGCCCCGGTGCGGGGCATCGCTAGCCTCACCCGGCGATGCTGGTCGACGCGAGACTGGCCGCGCCTACCGCTGGCCTATTGCTGCTCCTCGGAGCTGGAGGGATCAGCGGGTGCGGCGACCAGTCGGACCCGAGGCCGACCCGGCTCGCTGTCACGGCCCCGGTGGATGCGACCGTGGTCCGTGACGACAGCGTGGAGGTGCGGGGACGCGTCCGGCCCGCGGGCGCGCGGGTCCTCGTCCTCGGCCGGTCGGCGACGGTCAGAGGCCGTCGATTCAGCGCCCGCGTCCCGCTCCGAGAGGGATCGAACGTGATCGACATCGGTGCCTCCGGAAGGGGATCGGCGCCGGCGTGGACGGCCGTGCGGGTCGCCCGGCAGATCGTTGTCACGCTGCCGGATCTGAGCGGCGCTTCACGCGACGATGCCGTCGACCGGCTCGAGGCGCTCGGCCTTGCTGCCGACGTCGACGAGGAGCAGGGGCTGCTGGACAAGCTGCTGCCGGGCGACTGGGGCGTGTGCGAGACGCGGCCGGAGGCGGGCGCCGAGCTTCCCAAGGGGACGCGGGTCCACCTCACCGTCTCCAAGACCTGCTAGAGCGCCGCTGGGAGTTCAGCTGCGGAGCGCCGGCCTCAGTTCAGCGGTCCGGCGTGGCGGCGATCAGCCCGACCCTCGGGCGGTCGCCCTCCCGGCGAACGCCGAACACGATCCGGCCTGTGATCGGCTCTCGGCCCGAGCGGGATGCGACGTAGCGGCCGCTGGCTCGGCCAACATCGCCCGGACGCACCTCGAGATCGTCGAGCACATAGCTCTTCGTGGCGTTCGCGGCGAACTGGCGCCGGTACTCCCGGAGCACGGCTCCGCGTCCGCGCTGAGCGTCTCTAGGGGTCACGCGAGCGACGTCGCGAGCCAGGAGGCCCGCGAGCGCGTCGTCGTCCTCCCGCCCGTAGGCCAAAGCGAATGCCTGCGCGGTCTCCCGCACCTCGGACCCGGTCAGCGGCTTCGACCCCTCGTCCCCTCCCAGCGGACCCACTCCGAGGAGGAGCAAGGCCGCGATCCCGATACCCGCGGCAAGGGCGACAGCCGCGGCGAGCGCCCAGCGAGCGAGGCGCGGCCGTGCGCGGCTGAGCCGCGCCGTGGCCATCGGCCGGAGATCGTCGAGGGCGATGGTCTTCCCCGGTGGGGTCGCTGTTTCGGCGCTCTCGCCGCCGTTCTGCGCCGCGACGCCGGGTGCGGTGCCGCCTTTGCTCCCGCTCGCCGGCGACTCCCCCGCGAGCACCGCCGGAGAGTCCGCCGCGGCGAGCACCGCCGCGACCAGCTCGCTTGCCGACGAATAGCGGTCGCTGGGCCGCTTGGCGAGGGCACGGGCGACGATGTCGTCGAATGCCGCCGGTATCCCCGGCATCGAGCACGGCCGGGGCGGTGGCTCGACGAGATGAGCCCGCATCGTGGCCGGCAGGGTCCCGCGCGCGAACGGCGCTCGACCCGTGAGCGCCGCGTACAGCACGCAGCCGAGCGCGTATACGTCCGTCCGGGCGTCGACGGCGGTCCCCTCGAACTGCTCCGGCGCCATGAAGTCAACCGTCCCGATCAGCTCGCCGGTCTGGGTGAGCCGCGTGCTCGCGGAGATCTCGAGGGTCAGCCCGAAGTCGCTCAGGTAGACCTGCTCGGAGTCATCCGCGCGCTCGATCAGGACGTTGGCCGGCTTGACGTCCCGGTGGACCAGGCCGGCCGCGTGGGCCGCCTGGAGCCCGGACCCCACCTTGGCGACCACCACCGCCGCATGCGAGGGAGTCAGCCCTCCACGCTCGCTGATGAGCGCCTGCAGGTCGGTGCCCTCCACCCAGCGCATCACGAGGTAGAGCCATCCCTCCTGCTCGCCGGCGGCGTACACCGGGATCACGTTGGGATGGTCGATCGCCCCGGCGAGCCGCGCCTCACGTGCGAAGCGCGCCTGGAGGGTGGCGTCGACCGCACGCTCGGGCGCGACGACCTTCAGCGCGACTGCCCTCCCGAGCGGGAGCTGCGTCGCCCTGTAGACGATGCCCATGCCGCCGCTGCCGGCCACGCCTTCGATGCGACAGCCGGCGAATGTCGAGTCCAGGGCCAGGTTCGGCACGGTGAGGAGTGTGACGGACCGGCGGAGTTTCCGGCTTACTCCTCCTCCAGCACCTGTTGCGCCACCGCAAAGGCCCTGTTGGCCGCGGGGACGCCGCAGTAGATCGCGCTCTGAAGCAGAACCTCCTTGATCTCCTCCCGCGTGAGGCCGTTGCGGAGCGCCGCCCGCAAGTGCATGGCGAGCTCCTCGAAGTGGCCGTGCGCGATCAGCGCGGTGATGGTGATGGCGCTACGGGTACGGCGGTCGAGGCCCGGTCGGTTCCAGATCTCGTCCCAGGCGTAGCGCGTGATCAGGTCCTGGAAGTCCGCCGTGAAGTCGGAGGTGCGCTCGCCCGCGGCGTCCACATGCTCGTCGCCGAGCACCTCGCGGCGGGTCTTCATCCCGCGCTCGCGAGACTTGTCGCTCATGTCCTGGCCTCCGCCTGCAGGTGCTCCAGCAGGCTTCGAGCGACCGGCTCCGGACGCTCGACTACGGCCAGGTGCCGGGCCCGCTCCACCAGCACGGACCGAGCACCGTCGATTGAATCCGCGACCTGGCGGCCGTGCTCGGGTGGCGTGGCGGGATCGTCGTCGGCCGCGATCACGAGCGTGGGCGTCCGGATCGAGCCGAGCTGGGCGCGCAGGTCGAGCTCGGCGACGGCCTCGCAGCAGCTGGCGTAGCCCTCGGGGGACGCGGCGAGGAGGCCGCGCCGCGTCCGCTCCACCGCCTCCGAGCCGCTCTCCCGGAACTCCGGCGTGAACCAGCGCTCGAGCTGGGCATCCGCGATCGCCTCCATTCCCTCGGCTCGCACCGTGGCCGCGCGCTCGGCCCACATCTCGCGCGGCCCGAGGTGGGCGGAGGTGCAGCACAGCGCGAGCCGGTCGACCCGCTGCGGCGCGTTGATCGCCATCCACATCCCGGACATACCGCCGAGCGACGTGCCGCAGAACGAGACTCGCTCGAGGTTCAGCCTGTCCAGTAGCTCCAGCACGTCGCCCGCGAGGTCGGCCACCGTATATGGGCCCGGCGGGGCGGGGGAGCGGCCGTGACCGCGCTGGTCGTAGCGCAGCACGCGGAAGCGTCCGGCCAACGCCCGGAGCTGCTCCTCCCACATCTCGAACGAGGTGCCGAGCGAGTTCGACAGCACGAGCGGCGGCGCGTCCGCCGGCCCGTCCAGCCGGTGGTGGAGGTCCACGCTCAGCGCTCCTCCCGGTAGCGCTCGAGGGCGCGGTCCACGAAGGCGTCCGCCGAGCCCAAGTAGCGGGCGGGGTCTAGCGCCCTGTCCAGCTCCTCCGGCGAGAGGTCGAGGTCGGCCAGCTGCTCGCGGAGCGGCCGGCCGGTCTCCGTCGCGCTCCGCGCCGCGTCCCTCACGAGCCGATGGGCCTCGGCCCGGCCGATCCGCGTCGCCAAGGCCATGCTCACCGCCTCGGCGAGCAACAGGCCGCCCGTGGCCTCGAGGTTCTGGCGCATGCGGTCCGGCCGCACCTCCAGCCCGTCGAGCACCTCCCGCAGCGCGCCCGCAGCGCCGCCCGTGTATGCGAGCGCCCTTGTGACCGCCTCCCACTCGGCCTGCCAGGCCCCCGCGGCGCGCTCGTGCTCCTGCGCCATCCCGTCCAGCAGGATCGAGGCCTCACCGCGCACTCGCCTGGCGGACGCGATCGCGAGCGTGGAGCCCACCGGGTTGCGCTTCTGGGGCAGCGTGGAGGAGCCGCCCCGCGCGCCGCCGGCCGGCTCCGCCACCTCGCCGAGCTCGGTCTGGGCGAGAAGCGTCAGGTCCAGGGCGATCTTCTCGAGCGTCCCGGCGGCAAGCGCCAGCGCATTCCCGAGCTCCGCCACGCGTGCGCGAGAGGTGTGCCAGGGGACCGCCGGCTCCTCCAGCTCGAGTTTCTTGGACAGCAGGCCGAGCACGCGGACTCCGTCGGAGCCGAGCGAGGCGAGCGTGCCGGCGGCGCCGCCGAGCTCTGCCGCCAGCGGGACCTCCGCCAGCCGGCGCCGAGCGTCGAGTACCGCCACGAGCCAACCGGCCACCTTGTAGCCGAAGGTCGTGGGCAGGGCCTGCTGGAGCAGCGTGCGGCCCACCATGACCGTGCCCCGGTGCTCGTCGGCGAGCCTGGCGCAGGCGGCAACGACTCCGTCCAGCTGGTGGTCCACGGCGGCGACGCCGTGGCGCGCCACGAGCATCGAGGCCGTGTCCATCATGTCCTGGCTCGTCGCGCCCCAGTGGACGTACCCCGCGGCATCGCCGTCCACCGCGTCCGTCAGGGCGCGCACGAGGGGCGCCGCGGGATTGCCCGTCGCCCGTCCCGCCCGGCCGAGCTCGGCCGGGTCGAAGCGATCCCGGTCGCAGGCGGCGGCGATCCTCTTGGCGGCCTCCGGCGGGATCACACCGAGCTCCGCCTCCGCCGCCGCCAGGGCCGCCTCGAACTGGAGCATGGCGGCGATCCAGGCACGGTCGGACACCGCGTCCTGCACGGCATCGGGCACGAAGAGCGGGCCGAAGAGGTCGCTAGACGTCAAAGAACGGAGTCTCGCGGTCGCCCTGCAGGCGGATGTCGAAGCGAAGCACGCCGTCCTCCTCGCGCGCCACGAGCGCCGAGCGCCGCTCCGGCTCGACTGAGGAGAGCACCGGATCCGACTCGTTCGCCTCCGCCTCGTCCGGGAAGTAGATGCGGGTGACCAGCTGCTTGAGCAGCCCGCGCGCGAACACGGCCACCTCGATGTGCGGTGCCTGCGTGCCGCCGTCCGGATGGGGGACCGGCCCGGGCTTGACGGTGACGAACTCGTAGCGACCGCCATCGTCGCTCGCGCAGCGGCCGAAGCCGCGGAAGCCATCCTCGAGCGGGAGCTCCTCGCGCCCGTCCTCCGGGTGGTCGTAGCGGCCGGCGGGGCCCGCCTGCCAGATCTCGACGAGGGCGTCGTCCATGAGCTCGCCCTTGCCGTCGAATACGCGGCCCTCGATCCGGACGGCCCCCGGGTGGTCGGGCGCGACGAGCTCCGGGGCGCCCTCGTACGGGAGCCCGATATGGAAGAACGGGCCGACCGTCTGGGAGGGCGTTGGGAGCGCCACCTCAGTGCTCCGTCGGCGTCGCCTCGCGGCCGCGCAGCACGATGTCGAACTTGTACGCGAGCGCCCA
>DATFQM010000103.1:0-21540 GCA_035264265.1 Thermoleophilaceae bacterium | reverse complement strand
GTAGCGGGAGCAGACCAGGTAGCCCACGAGGGTGCCGTCGCGCGTCGCCGCCAGGCAGATGCCGGACGGCTTCGACAGCTCGAGCACGAACATCGCGAGCGACCACGGCGTGGGGAAAGCCCGTCGTTCGATCGCGATCACCTGCGGCAGGTCGGCGTAGGTGAGGCGCCTGATCTCGGGGTCGGTCATGGGGGTTGTGGCTTTGCGTCCGGGAGTCGAACGTACTCGGGGAGAACGGCTTCCCGCGGGGTCGGCGGAGCTGCGGCCGCCAACTCGCAGACGTGCAGCGCGCGGACCCCGTGGGCGAGCGAGCCTTCCGGCTCCACCCGGATACCGGCCGCCTCGAGCACGCTCCGAAATCGTATCGACCCGTCCCCCGCAGCCAGCGGTGACAAGCCGGCCTCCAGCACCCTGCCGGCCACTTCCTCGGCCGGCGCGGCGAACGGCTCCCAGCGGCGCTCGCCGGCCTCGTACAGTGCGGCGAAGACCTCGCCACGCTTGGCGTCGATCAGCGGCAGCGCCTGGTCGGCGTCGATTCCCATCGCCAGTGCCGCGAGCGACGACACCGGCCGTAGCTCCACCCCCGCCGAGGCGGCCAGGGCGCGGGCGGTGGCCACCCCTATCCGGAGACCGGTGAAGGTGCCCGGGCCCACCCCCACCGCGATCGCGTCCAGCTCGCCGAAGGAGAGCTCCGCGGCTGCCATCGCCTCGGCGATCGCGGGCATCAACTCCCGGGCGTGCGCGGGAGGGCTCGAGAGCTGCTCGGACCCGGGCAACCGCTCGAAGACGACTCCCTGCTCCCTCAGCACGCATACCGTGGTCGCCGCGGTCGACGTGTCGAAGCCGAGCATCTTCACGTCACGCCGACCCGCCGCCGATCGCCGCCGAGGTGCTCGAGCACGACCCGGGCGGCCACGCGCTCGAACGCCGGCTCGCCGGCCGCGGGCCACTCCACGAAGCCGACCCTGTCGGGCGTGAGGTAGTCGTCCAACAGCCCGGGATCCTCCCGCGCCATGGAGCCGAGGCGGTAGAGGTCGACGTGTGCGACCTCCACCGTGGCTTCGTGGACCCGGCCGATGGTGAAGGTGGGGCTCGTCACGGGTGCCTCCACTCCGAGCGCCCTGCAGGCGCCGCGGATGAAGGTCGTCTTGCCGCTGCCAAGCTCGCCGCTGACCAGGACCACGTCCCCAGGCGCAAGCCGTCGCGCCAGCTCGGCGCCGGCGGCCTCCGTCTCGGCGGGACTGGCAGTCTCGATCGTCAACGACTGAAGTCTGCCTGTCACCGTTTTGGGTAGGTCCGCTCCGGGAACGGTCGGTAATGGCGGCGCCGTAGCTGCGGCAGGGGAATGTTCGCGCGCGACGCCGACCGGGGCCGGCTCCTCGCCGGGGATCGAGTGAAGAACTGGAGCGGGAGGCATACATGCGTATCCCACTGAGCATTTTGATCCGGGCTGCGCTGCTCGCGGCCGCGCTGTCGCTCGTAACCGCCGCGAGCGCCGCGGCGGGACTGCCGCGACTGGGCGCCGCACCCGACGCCGTGAACCTGCGCTCGGTCCCCGGCACGAGCGCGTACGGCTCCGGGCACCAGGTGCCGGTGCGCTCGGCGCGGCCGGCCTGGTAACGGACGCGCTCGCGGCAAGGGTGCGCGCGGCGAACGGTCGGCCCGTCGCTGCACCCAACGACGCGCCCCTCCCTGGCGAGGTCGGCTTTCGGCCCGGCTCCTGGGTACTCGAGCCCTATGGCTGCACCACGAACTCGTCTTCGGCAGCCCGGGCTCCTACTCGATCGGTACGGCGGGCCACTGTGTCGACAAGGTCGGCGACCACGTGGTGCTGCTGACACTCGCGCCGAACAGCCGGAACCCCGTGCTGGTGGACATCGGAGCGGCGGTGAAGCGCGTCGAGAGCGGGATCGGCAACGACTTCGCCCCTCATCTCGATCCGCTCCGACCTCCAGCAGGCGGTAAGCCCGACCGCGGCGGTGGTGGCCGGTCCCTGCGGCCGCTACTTCGGTTATCGGCCGCACGGCGTGCTCCACTACGGCCACGGCCTGGGCCATCGGCACCGGCGGGGCCCCCCGCGGCGGCCTCGCGCTCACCTGGAGGGCCGACGCCTACGGCTGGGACGGGGAGGTCATCTTCGGCGACTCCGGCAGCGCCGTGCGAATCCACTCGCTCCAGGCCGCGGGCGACCTCACCCACCTCGTGGTCGACGAGAATTGGCTGCCGAGCTTCATCGCGGGCACCCGCATCGCCAGGATGGAGCAGGTGGCGGGCAGGCCGCTCGCGGCCAGCCCGCTCTGCACGAACACGAGCGACCTGGACGACGGCGGAGAGCCCTGTCCCCGGTCGTCAGCGGGAACGGCACGGTCAGGCTGCCATAGCGCCGTCTAGCCGAGGAGGTCCAGCTGCGACGCGGCGGCGGGCTCGGGAGGGCCGGCCGGCGGCGGCATGGCAGGCGGCTGGGGCGGAGGCTCCTCGAGCATCCCGGGCAGCCCCTGGAAGTCTTCCCTTAGGGCGTCGAGGGTGGCGGGCGTGCGGAGCGCCGCCGCCGGATGACAGAGCGGGTAGACGCGCACCCAGCGGCCGCCCAGCTCATGGACCTGGGGCTTGCCACGCACGCTCATGATTCCTCTGCTGCTGCGCGTGAGGAGCCTGGTGGCGAAGTTCCCGAGCGTGCACACCACCTTCGGCTCTATCAGCTCGACCTTGCGGTAGAGGTAGGGCTTGCAGGCCTCGATCTCCTCCGGCTGGGGGTCGCGGTTGCCGGGTGGGCGGCAGCAGAGGACGTTGGTGATAAAGACGTCCTTTCGCGACAGGCCCACCTCCCCGAGCAGCTGGTCGAGCAGCTGTCCGGCCCGCCCGACGAAGGGCAGGCCCTGTTCGTCTTCGACGCGGCCGGGCGCCTCGCCGACGAACATGAGGTCGGCATTGGCGTTGCCGGCGCCGAATACGAGGTTGGCGCGGCTCGCCGCAAGCGGGCAGTCGTGGCGCTCCCTCATCTCCTTGAGAAGGCCCACGAGCTGCTCCCGGCGTGCTGCTGCGTCCACGGGCGCCCAGCTTAGGCGCCGGTTGGTCGGGTGGTGACCGAAGTCGGCGGTTTTCCCCGGAGCGAGCGGTATCCTTTCGGGCGCGGCCGCTACCCGCCGTCGGGAGTGGACCGGCAACGATGACCTCAAAGAACGACAGCGTGGCCCCACGCGTCGGCGTGGTCGGCTCCGGCCCGCTTGGCACGGCGCTCGCGGCCGGCCTGCGCGCCGCCGGGGTCGAGGTGGACGGGCCGGCCGGGCGCGGCGAGGTCCCCCGCGGCGAGGCGATCGTGCTCTGCGTGCCCGACGCCGAGATCCGCAATGCCGCCGAGGCGGTCACGGGCGCCTCTGCATTCGTCGGGCACACCAGCGGCGCCACCCCCCTGGCCGCAATCGAACCTGCCGCTGCACAGGCCTTCGCCATGCATCCCCTCCAGACGTTCCCGGACGGCTCGGGGCCGGAGCGCTTCCGCGGCGCCGGCTGCGCCGTAGCCGGCTCGACTCCGGAGGCACTGGCGCTGGCAAGGGAGCTGGCGGAGGTCCTCGACATGCGGCCGTTCGAGATCGACGACGAGTGCCGCGCCTCCTACCACGCGGCAGCCTCGATCGCGTCGAACTTCCTGATCACGCTGCAGCACGCCGCCGAGCGGGTGGCTTGCGCGGCGGGACTCGCACCGGACGAGGCGCGGGCCTTGCTGGCGCCACTCGTGCGAGCCACGGTCGAGAACTGGGCCGCACTCGGTGCCGAAGGAGCGCTCACCGGGCCTGTCGCTCGTGGCGACGACGCCACCGTGGCTGCTCAACGGGTAGCGGTCGGGGAGGCCGTGCCCCACCTCCTCCCACTCTTCGACGAGCTCGTCGAGCGCACGCGCGACATCGCGGGGGTGGCCGCATGAAGACCGTTCGCAGCGTGCGCGGGCTGCGCGAGGCGCTGAAGCCCCAGCGGGCGGCGGGCCGCGACGTCGGGCTCGTACCGACGATGGGTTACTTACACGAGGGCCACCTCGCGCTGATTCGACGGGCGCGGGCCGGGCATGACGTGGTCGTCGTCTCGCTGTTCGTGAACCCGGCCCAGTTCCGCCCGTCCGAGGACCTCGAGGCGTATCCGCGCGACGAAGACCGCGACGCGGCGCTCGCCGAGGCCGAGGGCGTGGACCTGCTGTTCGCCCCGTCGCTGGAGGAGATCTATCCCGAGGGCTTCGACACGACCGTGAGTGTCGGGGGCCTCACGTCCGTTCTCTGCGGCGACCCCCGCGGCCGGGGCCCCGAGCACTTCGCCGGCGTCACCACCGTGGTCACCAAGCTGTTCAACATCGTCCAGCCGGACGCGGCCTACTTCGGCCAGAAGGATGCCCAACAGGCGCTCGTCATCCGCAAGCTCGTGCGCGACCTCGACATACCGGTGCGGATCGAGGTCTGCCCCACCGTTCGCGACCAGGACGGGCTCGCGCTCAGCTCCCGCAACGCCTACCTCTCCCCCCTCGAGCGCGAGCGCGCCCTGTCCCTGAGCCGGGCCCTTCGTGCCGCCGAATCGACGGTGGCCGCGGGCGAGCTCGACGCGGCAAGCGTGCTGGCGGCGGCCCGCCACGAGCTGGACCAGGCGGGTGTCGAGCCCGAGTACCTCGAGCTCCGCTCCGTCACCGATCTCTCTCTTGTGGAGCGCGTGAACGGCTCGACGCTGCTGGCGGTGGCCGCCCGCGTGGGCGGGGCCCGGCTAATTGACAACACCATCCTGGGAGACGCCACATGAGACGCACGATGTTGAAGTCGAAGGTGCACCGGGCGAAGGTCACCGGCAGCGACCTCCACTACGTCGGCTCCCTCACGATGGACCCCGAGTTGCTGGACGCCGCCGACATCCGCGAGAACGAGCTGGTCCACGTGCTCGACATAGACAACGGCAACCGCTTCGAGACCTACACGATCGCCGGCGCACGCGGCTCCGGCGAGGTAACGATCAATGGCGCCGCCGCACGCCTCGCCCACGAGGGCGACAAGGTGATCGTCGTCTCCTACGGCGAGTACGAGGATGCCGAGCTCGCTTCCCACGCGCCGCGGGTCGTCCACGTCGACGACCGCAATCGGATCGTAGACGTGGACTCGAACGTCGAAAGGTTGGTCGCATGAGCCACGCACCGCCCGCCAAGGGCCGTCCCATGACACTGTCCCGGCTCGCCGAGAAGAAGGCGCTCGGCGAGCCGATCGCGATGGTCACCGCCTATGACTACCCCAGCGCCCAGGTGGCCGAGGAAGCCGGCGTCGACCTCGTGCTGGTCGGCGACTCCGCCGCCATGACGGTGCTCGGCTACCCGAGCACCGTGCCGGTCTCGCTCGACGAGATGCTGGTGCTCGCGGCCGCGGTCCGGCGCGGCCTCGGCACGCCCTTCCTCGTGGGCGACCTCCCGTTCGGCTCCTATGAGGTCTCGAACGAGCAGGCGGTGACCACGGCACAGCGCTTCATCAAGGAGGCCGGCTGCGACGCCGTCAAGCTCGAGCGTGGGGGCAGCTCGGTCGAGCGGGCACGCGCGATCATCGAGTCTGGCATCCCGGTGATGGGCCACGTCGGCCTCACGCCGCAGACCGCGACCGCCCTCGGCGGCTACCGCTCCCAGGGCAGGACGGCGGAGCGGGCGCTCGAGGTAGCCCACGATGCGCTCGCCCTCCAGGAGGTGGGCTGCTTCGCGATCGTGTTCGAGGCCATCCCCAGCCCGCTCACCGAGGCGATCATGCCGCGCATGCAGATTCCGGTGATCGGAATCGGGGCCGGGCCGGCGGCCGACGGGCAGGTGCTCGTGTTCCACGACCTCCTGGGGATCTACGACGGCCACGCCGCCCGCTTCGTGAAGCGCTACGCGGACGTGCGCAAGGAGATGGTCGAGGGAGTGCGCCGCTTTGCGGAGGAGGTGCGCGCCCGCGCCTACCCAGAGGCCGAGCACGGTTACACGATGGCTCCGGACGAAGTGGAGCGCCTGCATCTCCTGTTACAGGAGCACGCAGGCGAGCCCTTCACGGGCGGGCCCAGCCTCTAGCCGGGCGTGCCGGTCCACAGCGGCCAGCTCCGCTTCTCGACCGAGGGTGACGGCGACGTCATCGACCTCACCGAGGGCGTGCTGGAGGTGGTGCGCTCGGCCGGTGTGGACGAGGGGGCGGTCTCGGTCTTCGTCCCGGGCTCTACGGCCGCGGTCACGACGATGGAGTACGAGCCCGGCGGGGTGCACGACCTGCGCGCGACCATGGACCGCCTGGTTCCCTCCGAGGGCGACTACGAGCACAATCGCCTCAACGCGGACACCAATTCCCACGCCCACATCCGAGCGGCGATGGTGGGTCCCTCCGAGACGGTCCCGCTGCGAGGCGGGCGGCTTGGGACCGGGACCTGGCAGCAGGTGGTGCTGGTCGACTTCGACGATCGGCCGCGGGAGCGGACGGTCGTGGTGCAGGTCCTCTCATAGCAGCGTCACCCGGGGCAAGGGCCACGCAGTCGGGCTACGACTCTCGGCCGCTCAGGCCCTGGGGCTGGCTTCCGGCGCTTCGACTCGCCGCAGCACCCTGGCCGGCACGCCCGCCGCGATCGAGAACGGCGGAAGGTCGGCGGTCACCACGCTATTGGCCCCGATCACGCAGCGTTCCCCCACCGTCACTCCGCCGGTAATTACCACGTTGGCGCCGCACCAGACGTTGTCGCCGACTCGCGTCGGTCCCTTGGAGGTAAAGCCCTGCCAGGGCACCGGCGTCTCCGGATCGTCGAAGCGGTGGTTGGCATCGGACACGAAGCAGCCGTTGGCGAACATGCAGTGGTCCCCGATCTCGACCAGTCGGTATGACGCAACCATCACCGCGATGTTGAGGAAGGACTGAGACCCTATCCGGACGCGGGCCTCGCCGGGCGCCGTGATCCAAACGTGAGGCTCGAACAGGGTGTGCTCCCCTACCTCCAGCCGCCCCTCACGGAAGGCCTCGAGCACGTTGCCGTGCACGGGCCAGCGGACGAACGCCTGGCGGCGCATGAACTCCCGATGGATGCGCAGCCGGTTCCAGGGCAGCGAGTTGCGCTCGTACCAGCGCCATTTCTGGAGGTAGAGCCGCAGCTCGCTCACCGCCGGAGCTTGGCAGAGCGACCGGAACTCTCCGGGGTCCGACTTGTCGTATTGGCTAGCCTGCCCCGCGAACTCGACAAGGGAGACAGATGACTCGCTTGCTTCACCACCGGCCTTCGCCCGCCATGGTCATAGGCATGATTGCGTTGTTCGTCTCACTGGGCGGAGTGTCCTACGGCGTCGCGACAGGCTCGATCGACAGCCGCGAGATCAAGAACAACAGCGTGCGCAGCAAGGACATCCGGAACCGCACGGTCGTGGGCAGGGACATCCGGAACGACGCGGTTACAGGCAGGCAGATCAGGGGCCCGGAGGCCTACCACGAAGTGGGCACGCCCGGTGAGCCCCCCTTCCAGAACGGGGCGGCCAACTTCAGCCCCAGCTACTCGACGGCCGCGTTCTTCAAAGACCAGGAGGGCATCGTCCATCTGAAGGGGACGGTGAAGGCGAAGCAGGCGCTCCAAGGGAAGGTGGTTTTCACGCTTCCCTCGGCTTACCGTCCGAGCCAGATCCTGGACATCGGCGTGATCGCCAGCGGCGCCACCGGATTCGTCTACATCCGCCCGAACGGCGAGGTTGAGGTCAACGGCGGCAACGAGGGGCCCGAATGTGCCGTGGCCGGCTCGCCAACGGCTACCTGCTATGGCCTGGACTCCATAAGCTTCCGGGCCGGGGCCAGCACGGCGACCGGGCGCTCCTCGGCGGCGTTGGATCCCAACAGGCCCTGAACCGCGGTCGCGCCGCACCCAGCGGAAGTACTTACGCGTTCATCGGGCAAGGACATCCGCAATCGCACGAGGACGGCTGCCTCCGCCGGGTCTCCGTCTGGTTCTTCGATTGCGCCTTTTGACCTGCGGCGCCGGGCCGGTGAGTATCGGCATCGGCCATCGACAGCTAGGAGGTAATACTCATGCCCAAGATCCCGCGACGGCGGCCATCACCCGCGCTGGTGATCGCTTCGATCGCGTTGTTCGTCTCGCTCGGCGGTGTCGCCTACGGCGTCGCGACCGTCGGGACGAACGACATCCAGAACGGCGCGGTTACCAACAAGAAGATCCGTAACCGCACGATCCTCAACCTCGACGTCCGCCGTCAGACGTTGACGGGCTCGCGCATCCGCGAGTCGACGCTGGGCACGGTCCCTCGCGCCGACGGGCTCGCCAAGCACGGGGTGATCAACTCCACCGGGTCGTTCGTGCGCGGCCGCGGCGTGGTGTCCTCAGCACGGTTGGCCACCGGCCTCTACCAGGTCGTCTTCAACCGCCAGGTGGGCACCTGCTCGTACATAGCCACCGTCGGGGATCCTGGGGCGGCGAACAGTCCGCTCCCCGGCTTCGCCAGCGTGGCGACGGATCCGGTGAACGGCAACGCGGTGCGTGTCCGCACCCGCAACCAGAATGGGACGGTCGTCGACCGCGCCTTCCACATAGCGGTCTCTTGCGGCTGACTCGAGACTGAGCCGTCAGGCCGCGGCGGCGACCTTGGCTCGCCGCCGCGGCCGGCGCTCCGGCGGGACGATCCTGTTGAGAAACTCGCCGGTGTAGGAGCCTTCGGCGGCGGCCACCTGCTCGGGCGTGCCCTGGGCCACGACCAGGCCGCCCTCCTCTCCGCCCTCCGGGCCGAGGTCGATGATCCGGTCGGCGCTCTTGATCACGTCCAGGTTGTGCTCGATCACGACCACGGTGTTGCCTCCCTCCACCAGGCGGTTCAGCATGTCGAGCAGTCGCTGCACGTCCGCGAAATGGAGGCCGGTGGTGGGCTCGTCGAGGATGTAGAGGGTCCGGCCGGTTGCAACCTTGCAGAGCTCGCTGGCCAGCTTTACCCGCTGCGCCTCCCCGCCGGACAGGGTGGTGGCCGCCTGGCCCAGCCGGATGTAGTCGAGGCCCACGTCGTGCAGCGCCTGAAGGCGGCGCTTGATCTTGGGGATGTGCCGGAAGAAGTCGAGCGCCTCCTCCACGGTCATCGCGAGCACGTCCGCGATCGTCCGGCCCTTGAAGCGCACCTCGAGCGTCTCGCGGTTGTAGCGCTTGCCGTTGCACTGCTCGCAGGGGACGTAGACGTCAGGCAGGAAGTGCATCTCGATCTTGATTTGGCCGTCGCCGCGGCAGACCTCGCAGCGCCCGCCCCTAACGTTGAAGCTGAACCGGCCCGGCTTGTAGCCACGCGCTCGGGCCTCCTGGGTCTTGGAGTAGAGCTCCCGGATGTGGTCGAAGAGCCCGATGTAGGTCGCCGGGTTCGACCGCGGCGTGCGCCCGATGGGCGACTGGTCGATGTTGATGATCTTGTCGATCTGGTCGAGACCGTGTATGCGGCGGTGCTCGCCAGGGCGCTGCTTGGCCCGGTGCAGCCGATTGGCAACCGCCTTGTAGAGCACCTCGTTCACGAGCGTCGACTTGCCGGAGCCGGACACTCCCGTGATGCAACAGAAGACGCCCAGGGGCAGCTTCACGTCGATCTCCTGGAGGTTGTGCTGTGAGGCACCCTCGATCTGGACGTAGGCCGACGGCCGGCGCCGCCCTGCCGGCAGCGGGATCTCCTCCTTGCGGGCCAGGTACCGGCCGGTGAGGGACTCCTCTACCCGCATCACGTCCTCCGGCGTACCCTCCGCCACCAGCCAGCCGCCGTGCTCCCCGGCCCCGGGCCCGAGGTCGACTATGTGGTCGGCGGCCCGCATGGTCCCCTCGTCGTGCTCGACGACGATGACCGTGTTCCCGAGCTCCCTGAGGCGCTCCAGCGTGCTGATCAGGCGAGCGTTGTCACGCTGGTGGAGCCCGATCGAGGGCTCGTCCAGGATGTAGAGCACGCCGACCAGCGTCGAGCCGATCTGGGTGGCGAGCCGGATCCGCTGCGCCTCGCCGCCCGACAGCGTGCCGGCCGCGCGGTCGAGTGAGAGGTAACCCACCCCCACGTTGTCAAGGAAGCGCAGCCGCTCCTCGATCTCCCGCAAGATCAGTCGCGCGATCTGGCGCTCGGTCTCGGTGAGCTCCAGCCGGTGGAGCCACCCGAGCGCGCGATGGGCCGACATCCGGGTGAACTGGTCGATCCCCAGCCCGCCGACCAGCACGGCCAACGACTCCGGCCGCAGCCGCGCTCCTCGGCACTCGGGGCACGGGTGGAGGGTCATGTACTCCTCGATCTTCTCTCGCGAGTAGTCGGAGTCGGTCTCGCGGTAGCGCCGCTCGAGGTTGGTGACGATGCCCTCGAAGCGCGTCATGTAGGAGCGCCGGCGGCCGTAGCGGTTGCGGTACGAGACGTAGACCCGCTCGCCGTCGGTGCCGTACAGGAAGCAGTCGCGCACCTCCTCAGGCAGGTCCTCCCAAGGGGTGTCCATGTCGACTTCCCACTTGTCCGCGATTGCCTGGGTCATCTGCTCGTAGTAGTTGGAGGCGCTCGTGGACCACGGCACCAGCGCGCCCTCGTTCAGCGACAGGCTGGGATCCGGCACGATCAGATCGGGGTCGATCTCCATCTGGGAGCCGAGACCGGTACAGCGCGGGCAGGCGCCATGCGGCGAGTTGAATGAGAACATCCTGGGCTCGAGCTCAGGCATCGAGGTGCCGCAATGGAGGCACATGAAGCGGTCGGAGTACGTCGTGGTCTCGCCCGTCTCCACGTTCTCCACGTCGACGATCCCGTCCGCCCGCGCCACCGCCGTCTCGATCGAGTCCGCTAGGCGCTTGCGAAGGTCGGGCCGCATCACCAGCCGGTCGACCACGACCGAGATGTCGTGCTTGAACTTCTTGTCCAAGCCGATCTCCTCCTCGAGCCGACGCAGCTCCCCGTCGACCCTCACCCGCGTGAACCCCTCGGCGAGCAGGTCCTGGAGCAGGTCGCGATACTCGCCCTTGCGGCCTCGCACCATCGGCGCCAGCACCATGAACTTGGTGCCCTCGGGCAGCGTCATCACCTGGTCGATGATTTGATCAGCCGACTGCGCGGCGATCGGGCGCCCGCAGTTGTAGCAGTGGGGATGCCCGACCCTGGCCCATAGGAGGCGCAGGTAGTCGTAGATCTCGGTGACCGTGCCGACGGTGGAGCGCGGGTTGCGGGAGGTCGTCTTCTGGTCGATCGAGATCGCGGGCGAGAGCCCGTCGATCGAGTCCACGTCGGGCTTGTCCATCTGGCCCAGGAACTGCCGCGCGTAGGCGGAGAGCGACTCGACGTAGCGGCGCTGGCCCTCCGCGTAGATGGTGTCGAAGGCAAGGCTCGACTTGCCGGACCCGGACAGCCCGGTGATGACGATCAGCGCGTTGCGCGGCAGCTCGAGGTGGAGGTCCTTGAGGTTGTGCTCGCGCGCGCCGGAGACGGCGATCTTCTCGGCGGCCTTCACCGACTTGAGTCTAGAGCCGGCTCCGGCCGAACACTTGTTCGGAACAGGCCGCGTTCGCCCTCTTTACGGCGAGGTTGGCCCGCGCCCTGCGGCCGGCGCTAGGGTGCGCGGCCATGAGAAAGGCGGCGCGGGCCGTCACGCTACTTTGCGTCGCCACGCTTGTTGCCGCGGGATGCGGGGAAGCGGACCGCTCGAAGGACTTTCGCGAGGACTACAACCGGATCGTCCGGCAGTACTCCAGCCTGCCGAGGGAAGTGGGCGGCGCCATCCGGGGCGCCTCCGGGAAGTCCGACAAGGCCCTTGCGAGCCAGTTCGGGCGCCTGGCCGATCGCGTTCGGCAGGAGGTCCAGAAGTTCCAGAAGCTGGACCCCCCCGAAGACGCGGCGGACGAGTTCGACGCCTTCGTGGCGGGTCTCGGGAAGGTCTCCGACGACCTCCGCGCGATATCCCAGGCGGGCAAGGAGCACAACTCGAGCAAGGCCCAGGCCGCAGCCCGATCGCTGGTGCGCGACGCCGAGCAAGTCTCGAGGAAGGAGGACGCGCTGAAGAAGGCCGTGGATTAGGGCGGCGCCCGCGACGTCGCCTAAACCGATGTGAGCGCGGCTAGCCGCCGACCTTGGCGTAGACCTCGTCGAGGATGGCGGCCGCGTTTCCCAGCTCGAAGTTCTCCTTGAGGTAGCGGGCGGTCTCCTCGCGGGGAGTGCCGTTGAGGGCCATGTTGAGTGCGATCAGGCGAGCGCCTTCCGCGCCCTCCGCCGCCCCTCCGGGTTCCTCGCCGGCCCCAGCGACGGGCTCTTCGGCAGTTTCGCCCGCGATCTCCCCCTCCTCGACCTCCTCGCGGGCCAGTGCCGCCCCGAAGTCGGGGGGCGCGGCCTCCGCCTCCACGGCAGGCTGCTCCTCGGCGGGTTCCTCCTCGGGGGTCGCCTCGTAGGCCGCCTCCGCGGGCGTCTCCTGGACCCCCTCGAGCACCTCGGGCTCCGCCTTCTCGGCGGGCCCCCGCGCCCGATCCGCCTCGGGCTCCGCCTTCTCGGCGGGCGCCTTCGCCTCATCCGGCTCGGCCCCGGCGGGGGCGGCCGTGCGGATCACCGGAATTCCCGCACGCAGGGACTCCAGTTCGGTGGAGAGCGACCCCGCGCCCTCGCGCAGGTCGCTCACCAGCGACGCGAGGCTGCTTCGGAGCTCGCTGACGAGCCGGTTGAGATCGTTCTCGATCCAGTCCGCCCGCTCGAGCATCTGGCTGGTCACGTCCTGCACCTTCTGCACCTGCGCCGAGGCCTCCGACTCAGCCCGCCTGCGCGTCCGCTGGGCGTCGTCCTCGGCTGCCTGGCGCGTCTGCCGCGCGGCGGCGTGGGCCTCCGAGGTCAGCTGGTCCGCCTCCTGACGGGCGCCTGCCTGGATGTCGCCCGCGCTCTGCTCGGCGGCCTCGACGATCGACCGGACCTGCGCGGCGGCGGCAGTTGCGGCCGATGATGTCGCCGCCTCGCCGGCCTGGCTGGAGCGCTTCAGCTCCTCGACCGCCTGGGCGATCTCCCGGAGATGACGATCCACCTCGTCGGGGTCGTAGCCCCCGCGCGCGGCCGAGAAGTCGGTTCGCTCGATGAACTGGCGCTCCAGCTCCAAGTGCCCTCTCCTCCGTCTATAGGGCTGGGGCGCTCAGCCTAGCTCACGCTATCTCGCCAAACGCCAGTCGCCAGGACTAGCGCTCGGTCGTTCCTGGCGACTGGCGACTGACGACTGGCAACTCTCCGCCGGGCCCCGCGGCGAAGTCTGCTCAGATTCCCGCCTCCGTCTCCTCGAGCTCGCGGCGCAGAGCCTTGATCTCGTCCCTCAGCTTGGCCGCGTACTCGAAGCGCAGGTCCTCGGCCGCGGCCAGCATCTCCTCCTCGAGCTCCACCATCGTCCGGCGGATCTCCTCGGCCGTCATTCCCTCGGTGCGCTGGCGCCGGCCGCGCGCCGACCTGGCCGGCAGCTTGGACTCGATCGCCAGGAAGTCCGTGATGTCGGAAATCCCCTTCTGGATCGTCTCGGGGGTGATGCCGTGCCGCTCGTTGTAGTCCGTCTGGATGGCCCGGCGCCGGTTCGTCTCCTCGATCGCGCTCCGCATCGCCTGGGTCGCCTTGTCCGCGTACATCACGACCTTGCCCCGCACGTTCCGCGCCGCCCGGCCGATCGTCTGAATCAGCGACGTCTCGCCACGTAGGAAGCCCTCCTTGTCCGCGTCGAGGATCGCAACCAGCGAGACCTCGGGCAGGTCGAGCCCCTCGCGCAGCAGGTTGACGCCCACCAGCACGTCGAACTCGCCCAACCGAAGCTCGCGAATGATCTGGATCCGCTCGAGGGTGTCGATCTCCGAGTGCAGATAGCGGACCTTGAAGCCGTACTCGAGCAGATAGTCGGTCAGGTCCTCCGCCATCTTCTTAGTGAGCGTGGTCACGAGGGTGCGCTCGCCGCCATCGGACCGCGCTCTGATCTCGTTCATCAGGTCGTCGATCTGGTTTCTCGTCTCGCGCACGTCGACCTCCGGATCGACGACCCCGGTCGGGCGCACGATCTGCTCCACGATACGGGCGGAGTGGTTGCGCTCGAACTCGGCGGGCGTGGCCGATACGAACAGGATCTGGGGAACGTGCGCGAGGAACTCGTCGAACGTCTGGGGCCGATTGTCGAGCGCGCTCGGCAACCGAAAGCCGTAGTCGACCAGGGTCTGCTTGCGCGAGCGGTCGCCCTCGTACATGCCGCCGAGCTGTGGGACGGTCTGATGAGACTCGTCGATGAAGCAGATGAAGTCCTCGGGGAAGAAATCGAGCAGGCAGAAGGGACGCTCGCCGGGCTTCCGGCCATCGAGGATGCGCGAGTAGTTCTCGATGCCGTTGCAGAACCCGAGCTCGCGCAGCATCTCCATGTCGAACTGGGTGCGCTGCCGAAGGCGATGCGACTCCAGCAGCTTGCCGTCCGACTCGAGCTCGGAGCAGCGGGCCTCCAGCTCGTCTCGGATCTCACCGATGGCGCGCTCGATCGTCGGACGGTCGGTCGCGTAGTGGGTCGCCGGCCAGATACCGGCGTGCTCGAGCTCCCCGTACACCTCCCCGGTGAGCGGATCGAAGTGCTGCACCTGCTCGATCTCGTCGCCGAAGAAGATCGCCCGGTAGGCGGACTCGGCGTAGGCGGGGAAGACCTCGAGCGTCTCGCCCCTGACGCGGAAGCCGCCGCGCCCAAGCGACTGGTCGTTGCGCGTGTAGTGGTTGTCCACGAGCTTGCGCAGCACGGCGTCTCGATCGACCATCTCCCCCTTCTTCAGGAGCACCACCTGGGCGTCGTACTTCTCGGGCGAACCCAGGCCGTAGATGCACGACACCGACGCGACCACGACGACGTCCCGTCGCGCGAACAGCGCGGCGGTGGCGGAGTGCCGCAGGCGGTCGATCTCGTCGTTGATCGAGCTGTCCTTCTCGATGTAGAGGTCCTGCGCGGGCACGTACGCCTCGGGTTGGTAGTAGTCGTAGTACGAGACGAAGTACTCCACCGCGTTCTCCGGGAAGAACTCGCGGAACTCGTTGCAGAGCTGCGCCGCGAGCGTCTTGTTGTGGGCGATCACGAGCGCCGGCCTCTGCACCCGCTCGATCGCGAAGGCCATCGTCGCGGTCTTGCCCGACCCGGTCACCCCGAGCAGCGTCTGGAAACGGTTCCCTTCGCGGATTCCCTGGGCCAGCTCGTCACGCGCGTGGGGCTGGTCCGCGACAGGGCTGTAGGCGGAGTTGATACGGAAGTCGGGCATCGCCGAGCCGACGGTAGCAGCGCCGTCGGTGGGGCTACTCCGAGCCGCCACGGCGCGGCTACAGGCCCAGGTCGTCCGCATAGTGGTCCAGGTAGTCCTTGCGGTGCTTCTGTACGCCGTGGATGTAGTGCCGGGTCTCCGGAAACGGTATGTCGCGATCGACGTCGAAGCTGCCGGGTCCCCCGGCGCGCCGGACCCACTTGTCGACGTTTGTCTCGCCGGCGTTGTAGGCGGCGACCGCGAGCGACTCGTTGCCGTCGTAGCGCTCGATCAGGTAGCGGAGATAGTAGGTGCCGAAGGCGATGTTGATCTGGGGGGTGGCGAGGTCTCCCTGCTTGAACCTCGTGCCACCGGACCGGCGGGCGATGAAGTCAGCGGTCCTCGGCGTGATCTGCATCAACCCGCGCGCCCCCGCGTGGGAGGTCTGGTCGCGGAACTTCGACTCCTCGTAGATGACAGCCGCTATCAGGTCGGCGTCGACGCCCTTGGTGCGAGCCTGCTGGCGGATGATGTCGTCGTGCCTCAGGGGGAGCGTGACCTCGCGGATGGCGTCGCGAATGGGACCAAGCGCGAGCGCCAGCGCGATGCCGGCGAGCAGCGCGAGCCCGACCGCCCAGGTCAGCCGGCGACGGCGCGAGGTGCTGCGGCGACGTGAACGACTCCGGTGGACATGACGAGCCAGTGTCGAGCTCACGATTCTCCAATCGTGGCAAGAATGCGCGACAGCGTCCGCTTCAACTCGTCAAGGCTGCCGTCGTTGCGGACCACGAACTCCGCTCGCTCCGCCTTTTCCTGCTGGGACAGCTGCCTGCCCGCCCGAGAAGTCACCGCAGCGTGGCCTCGCTCGGCGGCTCGCCGCTCGCGTATCTCCTCCCGGGCGACCACCGCCACGGTATGGTCGAAGGCCCCCTCCATCCCGGACTCGAAGAGCAGCGGCACCTCCACCACGGCCGCCGGGGGCGGCGGGCGCGCCGCTTCGACCTGCGCCTTCCAGGCCAGCATCCGCTCCCCCACGCGCGGCCAGAGCACGCCTTCGAGCCAGGCCCGTCGCTCCTCGTCTTCGAACACCCGTTCCGCGAGGAGCGAGCGGTCGACCGCGCCGCGCGGGGCCACCTCCTTGCCGAGCCGCTCCACGATCAGGTCTCGGACCTCGGTGCTCTGTAAGAGCTCGTGCACCACGGCGTCGGTCGAGAGCGTGGCGGCGCCAAGCTCCTCCAGCGCGCGCAGCGCCTCCGACTTCCCCGCGCCCAGCCCGCCGGTCAAACCGACGAGTGGCACCATCTAGGTGGAGGGCTCGTCTTCCTCGGAGCCGGGCTCGGCGGCCGGCGGCGAGTCGGGTGCGTCGGCGGAGTGCTCGTCCTCTTCACCGTGCGCCTCCTCGACCGCCGCTCTGAGGCTCTCGGAGCCCTCGATGCTCACCTCGGGGCCGGCGAAGACGTCCTCGGAGAGCCCCAGTTCACGCACCTCGCCGATCTCGCCACTCTCCTCGCCGCGGCGTGCCCCGCCCTGGGGCGCAGCCGCCGAGGCGACCTGGCCGGTCCGAGCGGCCTCGGCGCGCTTCACGCTGAGCGACAGGCGCCGCCGGTCGGAGTCGATCTCGAGGATCTTGACGCGCACGTCGTCGCCCGGCTCGACCACCTCACGCGGGTTCTCGACGTGGTGCTGGGCCAGCTCGGAGATGTGCACGAGACCCTCGACGCCGTCCATGATCTCCACGAACGCCCCGAAGGTGACGACCTTGGTGACCTTGCCCTCGAGCTCGTCGCCCACCCGGTAGGTGTTGACCACCCGCTGCCAGGGGTCCTCCTGGGTCTGCTTCAGCCCCAGCGAGATCCGCTGCCGCTCCCGATCGATGTCGAGCACCTTGACGGGCACGACGTCGCCGATGGAGAGGATCTCCGATGGGTGGTTGACGTGACTCCAGGAAAGCTCGGAGATGTGAATGAGCCCGTCGATTCCGTCGAGGTCGACGAAGGCCCCGAAGTCCACGATGTTGGAGATCGCGCCTTCCACCACCATGCCCGGCTGCAGGCGGTCGAGGATCTGCTGACGCACCTCCTTGCGCTCCTCCTCCAGAACCGCGCGGCGAGAGAGCACCACGTTGTTGCGGGAGCGGTTGAGCTCGATGACCTTGCATTCGATCTTCTGGCCGAGGAACTCATCGAGGTTCTGCACGCGGCGGATGTCCACGAGGGACGCCGGCAGGAAGCCTCGTACGCCAAGGTCGATGATCAGGCCGCCCTTCACGACCTCGATCACGGTGCCCTCGACCGGTTCCCCCGACTCGGCGGCCGCCTCGATGCGGCGCCAGGCCTTCTCGAAGCGGGCCCTCTTCTTCGACAGGAGGAGGCGGCCGTCCTGGTCCTCCTTGGTCAGGACAAGCGCGTCGACCTCCTCGCCGAGCTCGACCTCGTCATGCGGGTCGATGGACTTGCGGATCGACAGTTCGTTCGAGGGGATGACGCCCTCGCTCTTGTAGCCGATGTCGACCAGCACTTCGTCCTGGTCGATGCGCACCACCCTGCCCGACACGACGTCCCCCTCCTCGAAGGGGACCAGGGTGGCGTCGTAGTTGGGGACGAGCTGACCGTCGACCTCGATCAGAAGATCGTCGGAGCCGTTCGTCGCTGAGGGTGAAGTAGACGTCTCGGTGTCCTGCAAGGCGTCCTAGGGTAGCTAGTCTGCCCCTATGCCGGTTCGCCGCACCAGGCGCGGAGAGGCGCGCACGCCGCTTGGGAGCGAGGTTGACGTGCTGGTCTGCGGAGCGAGCTTCGCGGGCCTCACGGTCGCCCGCGAGCTCGCCGGATCCGGCGCGCGTGTGCTCCTGCTGGATCGCTACGAGGTCGGCGAGCGCCAGACGTCGGCCTGCGGAATTCCCACCGCTTGGCTCGAGGCGATGGGCCTGTTGGGCTCTCACAGGCAGACCTTCGGCGAGCTCGTGGTGCACACGCCGCACACCACGGTCCGCCTCGAGCTCCCGTGGACGTTCGCCACCTTCGACTACCCCGAGCTCTGCCGGATCCTGTTCGATCAGTCCGACTGCGAGTTCGAGACGGCCAAGGTCGACGGGCGCACCGGCCACGTCGTCCACACCGATCGCGGCGACCTCTCGGCGCCCCTGATCGTAGACGCGCTGGGCTGGCGCCGGGTGCTCGGCTCGGGCTACCAACCGCCCGACGCGCCGCTGTCGCGCGCCCTGGAGGTGCACCCCTGGAGCGCCGGGGAGGAGATGGAGATCTGGATCGACCGCTGCTACGTCCCGGCCGGATACGGCTGGAGCTTCCCGGCCGCCGACGAGCTGCGGATAGGCGTCGGCTCGTTCGACCCCCGCTTCCACGTGAAGGACAACACCGTGAAACTCGTCCGGGACGTGGGCGAGAAGCCCGTGCGCTATCAGGGCAACTGGATCCCGCACAAGCTGCGCCACGCCACCGAGGACGGCGTCTTCTTCGTGGGCGACTCCGCAGGGCACTGCCTGCCGCTCACCGCCGAGGGGATCAGAACGGCCTTCTACTTTGGGCTGGCGTGCGGGCGGGAGCTCCGGGCGGTCGTCGAGGGCCGCCGCTCGAAGGAGGAGGCGCTGCGCGGCTACCACGCGTTCAGCGCTTCCCACGAGCGGAAGTTCCGCTGGATGCTGCGAGCGCAGCGATTCGTGCCTCGCGTTCCGCCGCGGCTCCTCGCCGGCGGCCTGCGCACGATGGAAAGCAAGCGCTTCGTCGACTGGTCCTTCGGGCACTACCTCGAGATCGCCCACCCGCGAATGGTCGCCGAGGGGCCTTCGCCCAGCCGGCGCCGCTCGCCGCAGCGGGCGGCCGCCTAGAACCGACGCTCGCTGTCTGCCTGGGTGGGATCCGTCGTGCCGATCGGCGCGATCATGCTGCTCACGGCTGTTCCGCGCGCAAGCGGCCTCGTCTCGGACGGTGATCCCGGGTCCTCAGCGGAGCCTGTCGCGGACGGCGGCAGCGATCGAGTCGGCGCTCGGCAGGAAAGGGTCCTCGAGCGCTGGCGAGTAAGGGACCGGCGTCTCGTCGGTCGTGATGGTGCAGACGTCGTCCAGGTCGTGGAGCGCCTCCTCCGCCACTGCACCGAGGACTCCGCTCGCCCAGCCGCCCGTACGCGGCCCCTCCTCCACGGCCGCGAGCCGGTTCGTCTTGGCCACGGAGCGGAGCACCGTGGCCAGGTCGAGCGGCCTCAGCGTGCGCAGGTCGATCACCTCGACCTCGATTCCCCCGCCGGCCAGCAGCTCTGCGGCTGCGAGGGCGTCGGGAACTCCCTTCAGGACCGACACGAGCGTCAGGTCGCCACCCTCCCGCACGACCGACGCCTCCCCCAGCGGCACGGTCTCGTCTCGGGGGGACGGTCCCTTCACGGAGTACAGGCGCTTGTGCTCGAGGAAGATGACCGGGTTGTCGTCCCGGATGGCGGACTTCAGCAGACCCTTAGCGTCGCTCGGCGACGACGGGCAGACGATCTTGAGGCCCGGGATCCCCTGGTACCAGCTGGCGTGGATCTGGGAGTGCATCGCGCCGAAGCGTCCGCCGGCGCCAACCGCGGAGCGGATGACGAGCGGAACGCTTCCCTGCTCCTTCGAGATGTACCAGAACTTCGCCGACTGGTTCACGAGGCTGTCCATCGGCAGCCCCATGAAGTCGCCGAACATGATCTCGACGACCGGACGAAGACCGGTCACGGCCGCGCCGAACGCGGCGCCCGCCAGCGCCAGCTCGGAGATTGGGGTGTCGAAGACGCGCTCGTCGCCGAACCTGTCGTGGAGCTCGGGCGTGGCCTTGAACACGCCTCCGGGCGCGGCGACGTCCTCGCCGAAGAAGATCACGGAATCGTCGCGCTCGATCTCCTCGGCAATCGCGTCGCGGACGGCCGTGCGGAACTCGAGCTCGCTCACGATCGGAATTCCGTCGCCGGCTGGGCCTCGGGATCGGGAAACGGAGCTGCCACCGCGGCCTCCATAGCGCGGTCGATCCGGGTCCGCGTCTCCTCCTCCACCGAGCTGACTGCCTCCTCACCGACGCCGAGCTCGACCAGCCGGGCGCGGGCGAGGTCGAGCGGGTCGCGGGCGAGCCAACGCTCCACCTCGTCCTTGGGCCGGTAAGTCGCCGGGTCGGACTTCGAGTGCCCGTAGTGGCGGTAGGTCTGGCACTCGAGCAGCGTCGGACCCTCCCCGGAGCGCGCCCGCTCGACGGCCTCGATGGCCACCGCCCGGACGGCCCAGAGGTCATTCCCGTCGACCGCCGCCGACGGCATCCCGAAGGCGGCGCCACGCCCGGCGATGTTGCCGCCCGCGGTCACGGTATCCATCGGGGTGAACTCGCCATAGAGGTTGTTCTCGCAGACGAAGACGATCGGCAGCCGGAAGACCTGGGCGAAGTTGAGGCACTCGTGAAAGTAGCCGTGGTTGGCCGCGCCGTCGCCGAAGAAGGCCGCCGCGACGCGCCCCTGCCGGCTCGCCGACAGGGCCGCGCCGGTGGCCGCCGCGATGCTGCCGCCCACGATGCCGAAGCAGCCGACCAGGCCGTGCTCGAGGTCGATCACGTTCATCGAGCCGGCGCGACCACCGCAGACGCCCGTCGCCCGGCCGAGCATCTCCGCCGCGAGCGGCTCGGGATCGGTTCCCTTGGCAAGCGCGTGGCCGTGGCCGCGGTAGGTGCCAGCGACGTAGTCATCCGGCCGCAGCTCCCAGCAGACCCCAACCGGCACGGCCTCCTGGCCGGCGGAGAGGTGGGTCGTCCCGTGCACTTTCCCCTCCAGGAAGAGCCGGTGCATCTCCCTCTCGAACAGCCGGATCAGCAGCATCCGGCCGTAGGGCGCGAGGTAGGCGGCAGGGGCCTCCGCCTCTCCGACCCTCCTGGCGGTCTCGGGCCTGGCCACCGACTGCCCCCGCTCAGGGGGACGCGCGCGCCGACGTCATGCCAACCTCGCCGTCTCCGAGACCGTCCGAGACGGGAACACCCTCCGGCTGAAGGTCCAGGCCCGAGCTTCGGGCTTGCAGATCGAGCAGGGCGGCGAAGTCCACGTCGTGATAGCCGTGACCCATGAGCGCCTGGACGACCTGCTGCGCCGCCGCAGCGACCGGCATCGGCACGCCTGACCGCCGGGCGGCCTCGAGCCCGAGCTCGAAGTCCTTGAATAGAAGCGCCGGGGTGAAGGTGGGCGTGAAGTCGAGATTGACGAAGGCAGGGGTCTTGTAGCGGGTGAAGAGCGAGCCCATGACGCTGTTGTTCAGGAACTCGAGGAAGTCGGCCCGCGACACCCCGCCCTTCTCGGCGAGCACTGCTATTTCAGAAAGCGACTGGG
>DATFQM010000102.1:0-27800 GCA_035264265.1 Thermoleophilaceae bacterium | reverse complement strand
GACAACGACCACGAGGTCCTCGGTCACATCTCGGGCAAGATGCGCCGGCACTACATCCGCATCCTGCCCGGGGATCGGGTGAAGATCGAACTGTCGCCCTACGACCTCGACCGCGGACGAATCACCTATCGCTACAAGTAGCCCCCCGCGCAACTCCGTCCAGGAATGCGTGTTCAATCCCGGACCATGAAGCGGCTGATCCTGCTCGTCTGCGTGCTTGGCATGTTCGGCTTGCTTTCGCTGCCTCAGGCTGCGTCGGCGAGGGTCGTCGAGCTGGGGACCGGCGGTGGGCCGGCCCAGTCCCTCTGCCCGGGCAGCCGGCCCAACGACTGTCAGGCGATCGGGCGTGTCACCGGATACCAGGGCCGCGCGGGGGCTGTCCGCAGCCCGTTCGTGATCCCACGCGCGGGCAAGATCGTCGCCTTCACCGTCACGCTCCCGACGTTGACCTCGACCCAGATCAGCTACTTCAACGGCCTGTACGGGAGCCCACCGAGCGTCCGGCTGTCGATCCTGCGCAAGGGCAAGAAGCGCAGGACCCGGCTCGATCACCGGCTGATCCGCCAGTCGAAGGTCTACAGCGTGCAGCGCTATCTCGGCTCCAGCCCGAGCTTCGCCCTCGACAGGCCGCTCGCCGTCAGGAGGGGCTACATCGTGGCGATCACGGTGCCGACATGGGTGCCGGCGTTCGCCTTCAGCGGGCTGTCGTCCAGCGACTGGTGGCGCTCGTCGCGCAGGGCGGGCCGCTGCACCAGCTCGTTGCGGGACGCCACTCAGCGCGCCGCGCAGCAGCGGGTCGGAAGCGTCGTGAGGTATGGCTGCACCCACCGTCCAGCGCGCCTCCTGTACACGGCGACATACGTCACGGACCCGCGCCCCACCGACCGCAGATAGGCCGAGCGCTGCCCTTTTCGGGGCTCGCCGGTAGCGGTAGCATCGCATGAGATGACCACGGAGGGCTGGATCTTCATGGTCGGGTTCCGCGTCTTCGACGTGGGACTGCTGATCGTGTGGCTCATTTGGTTCTTCCGGCTCCGAGACGACGGCGACGACTCCCGCGGCGACGACGGCGGTGGAGGCGAGGGGCCGGATCCGGGGCCGGAGCACGATGGACCGGGAGGTGACGGGATGCGTCTCCCGCTCGGTCGCTGGCGGTCCGGAGGCAGGGTGCGGGACCACAAGCCGCCCGCGAGGCGGGTCCGCCGGCGAGGGCCGGGCTTGCCGGTGCCGCAGCCGCTCCCCGCCCGGGTTCGCCGACCGCGCTCGCCGCAGCCCGTGCATCGCATAGCCTGATAGGTTGCGCCGCTTCCGAGCGCGGCAACCAGGGAAGGAGCGAGGATGGGAGCGCCGGTGACCTTCGGCCTCTGCGACGAAGCAGTCGATGAGACCACGCACGTTCTGTCGCCGAAAGGCGAGGTCGACGCCCGCACGGCCCCCCAGCTCGCCCGCCGCCTGCTGTGGCTGGCTGAGGAGGGCAAGACCGGGGTGGTGGTGGACCTCTCCGGGGCCAGGTTCATCGACTCGACGGGCCTCGGCGTCCTGCTCAACGGGCTGCGGGTACTGGGGAGCCGCAGCGGACGACTCGTCGTCGTCTGCCCGAACGAGCGCGTCCTGCGCCCCTTCCAGATCACGGGGCTGTCGCAGAGGATGCCGATCTTCGCCTCGCGCGAGGCGGCCCTGGGCGGCCTAACAACCGGGTAGCCGCCGCGGACTCGGCCATTTCCGGCAAGCCCGTGCCACGGGAGTGCCAAAGCCGCTCCCTAGTCACAGGCTCCGGGGTTCTCGACGCAGAACCGCTCGAAGCGGCCCTCGGGCGTGTCCGGTGGCGGCCGGACCTCGTGCGCCGGCCGGCGTGGCTGCTGCGGGGGAGGGGCGGTGGCGTTGCCTCCCGCATCGCCGCTCGAGGTGGAGGGTGACGCGCTCGTCGATGGGGCCGTCCCGGTCTTCTGAGCGGGCTCTGTGGTCGTCCTCGGGACCGTGAGCTCGGGCGGCGGCGGAGTCTTGGTCGGCTCATCGTCGCCGCCGCAGCCGGAGGCTCCGGCCAGCGCCAGGAACGCCACCGACAGCGTGAGGGGCAGGAGGCGGGTCAGCGCTCGACCGCGGGGAGCCGGCGGCCGCAGTGCGGGCAGTCGTTCAGGTCCTTCTGGACAAGCTGCTCGAGGGAGCACCCGCAAAGCCGCAGGTTCTCGATGGCGTACGGCAAATCGCTGGGAGAGGGCGCGAGCGGCAGCAGCTTGCCGACCACTTCGAACTCCTCACCGGTCTCGGCGTCGACGTAGGTCGTGCCGGGCTCGACCTCGCGGATGACCTCGCGGTCCGAGCGAGCGCGCAGCCGGTACCTCTGACGGGCGGGCATGGAGCGGGAAGAATAGATGGGTACCACGGCGCGCGCATCCGGCGGCGCCTATGAGATCGGGGCCTCCATCCGGCCGGCCAAATGAGGGTGCTGATCTTCCACGGCTATCTCCTGCGCGGCACCGGCAGCAACATCTACAACGCCAACCTCTGCCGCGCGCTCGTGCGCCTGGGACACGAGGTCCACCTCCTCTGCCAGGAGCGGGACGCCGCGTCGCTTCCCTTCGTCGACGCGATCGGCACCTTCGAGGGCGGCCTGCGCATGGAGACCCTGCGGGAACCGGCACACTGCACCGTCTACCTGCCGGATATCGGCGGCGTGCTGCCCGTGTACGTGGCCAACAGCTACGAGGGCTTCCGCGCCGTGCCGTTCCCCGAGCTCGACGAGGGGGGGTTGGAGCGCTACCTCGAGGCCAACGTCGCAGCCGTGGGCGAGGTCGCGACCCGCGTGGAGCCCGAGGTGGCGCTCGCCAACCACCTCGTCATGGGCCCCGTGGCGCTCGCCCGCGGGCTCGGCGGGCGGATTCCCTACGCCGTCAAGGTCCACGGCAGTGCCCTCGAGTACACGGTCCGGCCCCATCGCGAGCGCTTCCTTCCCTACGCGCTGGAGGGCCTAAAAGCAGCCACGGCGGTGCTCGTCGGCTCCCGCCACACCGCAGAGAGCCTCTGGGAGCTCACCGGGGAGCCCGGTCTCCCCGATCGCACCAGGCTCGGGCCGCCGGGAGTGGACGTGCACTCCTTCCGTCCGCGCCCTCCCGCCCAGGCTCGCGAAGGTCTGGCCCGCCTGGCTGAGCGCCTCGAGTCGGGCGAGGCCGCCGCCTGGGGCGGGGAGAGGGGGGCCGCCGACGCCCTGCGCTCCCTCGATCCCGGCCGGGACGGGATCGTGGGCTACGTGGGCAAGCTGATCGTCTCGAAGGGCGTCGACCTGCTGCTTGCGGCCTGGCCGCTCGTGGTCGCGCGGGTCCCGGAGGCCCGCCTCCTCGTCGTGGGATTCGGGACCTACCGGGAAGGGCTCGAGCGAATCCTGTCGTCGCTGGCGGCGGCCGACCTCGACGAGCTCAGGGAGGTCGTCGCGACAGGACGCGAGCTGGAGGGCGGGCCGCGGGGGGAGCTGCGGCACCTGGGCGCCTTCCTCGAGACGCTCGAGGGCCACCGCCGCGCGGACTATCTCGGGGCAGCGCCGGCCGCTGCCGCGCGCGTCCACTTCACCGGTCGGTTGGAGCACGACGACCTGCCGCCGGTCCTGGCCGCCTGCGAGGCGCACGTCATGCCGAGCACCTTCCCCGAGGCATTCGGCATGGTTGCGGCCGAGGCCGCCGCCTGCGGGGCGCTGCCGCTCTCCGCGGGCCACTCGGGGATGGCGGAAGTCACGGCGGTGCTGGCGGCCGCACTGCCGGAGGACCTGCGGCCGCTGCTCTCTTTCCAGGTCGGCCCCGGCGCGGTCGAGGAGATCGCCGGCAAGCTGGTCCACTGGCTGACCCTCGAAGAGCCCGTGCGGCGGCGTGTCGGCGCCGCCCTGGCGGAGCGCGCGGAGGTCCGCTTCGGCTGGGAAAGCGTGGCCCGAGGGGTCATCGCCGGGGCCCTCGGACGCCTCGACGAGCTGCCCTTGCCAGCGGATAGTCTTCCGGCTCCGTGAGGCCCCTCCCGACCGCGTTCGTGGCTTTCGCGGCGCTCGCAGCCGCCGGCTGTGGCAACGACGACAACTCGGACCTGGTGCAGGGCAAGGCCCTCTTCGTTCAGAAGTGCGGCTCCTGCCACACGCTGAAGCGCGCCGGCACCAAGGGGGTCCAGGGCCCGAACCTCGACAACGCCTTCGCCGCGGCCCGCCGTGACGGCATGACCAACGAGACGATCGAGGGCATCGTCTACGGGCAGATAGGCAACGTCCGGCGCAACAGCATCATGCCGGCCAACCTGGTCAAAGGCGCGAGGCGCCGCGACGTTGCCGCGTACGTCGGGCGGGCCGCCGCCGAGCCCGGGCAGGACGCGGGACAGCTCGCCCAGGCCGGAAAGCCCAAGAGCGCGGGCAAGACCGCCAAGGCCTCCGGTGGCAAGCTCACCCTCGATGCCGACCCGACCGGGGCCCTGGCCTTCTCGGCCGGCAAGGCCACGGCGCCGGCCGGAGCGCTCCAGCTGATCATGAAGAACCCGGCCTCGATCCGTCACAACATCGCGGTCGAGGGCAATGGGGTCGACGAGAAGGGGCCGGTCGTGGGCAAAGGCGGCACCTCGACGGTCAAGGCCAACCTCAAGCCCGGTGCGTACACCTTCCTCTGTACCGTGCCGGGCCACGCGGCGGGCGGCATGAAGGGAACGCTGACCGTCAAGTAGCGGCCTACCACCGCGCACCCGTCTCATTGTCGTCTCATCGGGGTTTCCTAGGGTGCCGCCGGCTTCCCCCGAACTGGAGGACTGAACATCAACGGCAAGCTCAAAGGTGCGCTCATCGCCGCCGCCGGCCTGGCGGCCCTGGCAGGCGGCGGCGCCGGCATCGCGCTGGCCAGCGGCGGTGACGATGGCGGCGACATGCCCATTACCGGAAGCGCGCTCGACAGGGCCAGCCGTGCCGCCCTCTCCCATACCGGCGGCGCCCGGATCACTGGGACGGAGGTCGGCGACGAGGAGGGCTATTACGAGGTCGAAGTGAAGCGCGACGACGGCAGCCAGGTCGACGTGCACCTCGATCGGGGTTTCAGGGTGCTCGACGCCAAGGCGGACAAGGACGGCTCAGGGCGCGACTGATCGGCTACGCGGGGCCGCGACCGATCGGCTACGCCGACACCAGCGCCGCGAGCGCAGGCAGCAGGGCCGGATTGGCGGCCACCAGGCCGTAGGGCTCGCCCGGCAGCTCGGCCACGGCGCCGCCCGCCTCTTCCACGAGCAGGCGGCCGGCCGCCCAGTCCCATGCGCGCAGCCCGCGCTCCCAGTAGCCGTCCAGGCGGCCGGCGGCCAGCCAGGAGAGGTCGAGGGCTGCGGCGCCGGCCCGCCGTATGTCGCGTACCTGCGGTAGGACGCGACGTACGACCTCGGCCTGCCTGGTCCGGCGCTCCTGGTCGTAGGCGAACCCCGTTGCCACCAGCGCCCGCGAGAGGTCGTCGCGCTCGCGCACGCGTACGGGCGACCCGTTCAGCTCGCAGCCGTGGCTGCGGGCCGCCCGGAAGGTCTCGTCGCGCAGGGGGTCGCGGACAACTCCCACGGCGTTGCCCTCGCCGTCTCTCAGGGCAACGCTCACGCACCAGGCGGGGAAGCCGTAGAGGTAGTTGACGGTGCCGTCGAGCGGGTCCACTATCCACTGCCGGCCGCTGGCCGCCTCGGCGCGGGAGCCCTCCTCGGCTAGCAAGCCGTCATCCGGCCGCTCGGCGGCGAGCAACTTCCGGATGGCGTCCTCCGCGGCGCGGTCGGCGTCGGACACCGGGTCCGTGACCGACGACTTGCGCTCGAGGCCCTCGACGGGACCGCCGTAGCGGGTCAGTAGCACCTCGCCGGCCGTGCGCGCGGCCCGCTCGGCCAGCACTAGGTCCTCGGCGAGGCTGCTCAGAAGATCGCCCGGGCGATCAACACGACGGCCACGATCGCGCCAACCGTCGCCGCGACATACAGAAGGAACCGGAACGCCTCCTGCTCACTGCGCAGCGGATTGAGCATCTAGCCGGCTGCCAACTGCCAACTGCCAGCTGCCAGCTGCCAACCCGGAGATCACAGCACGTAGATGGTGCTGTAAACGAGGATCCACATGGCGTCAACGAAGTGCCAGTAGATGCCGGGCACCTCGACGCCCCGGTGCTCCTTGGCCGAGTAGTGACCGCGAAAGGCGCGGATCGTCGCGAATGCGAGCAGGTTGAGCCCTATGAAGACGTGCGCGCCGTGTAGGCCCGTCAGGCAGTAGAAGATCGTTCCCTGGGCGTTGTCCTGCGGCGAGAACCCGACGTGCACGTACTCGTTGATCTGCACGGTCAGGAACGTGAGCCCGAGGAGGAAGGTCGTCAGGATCCCGACCCTCAAGGCGTTGCGACTCTCGTTGCGGGCGCCCTCGAGCGCGAAGTGCATCGTGAAGCTCGACGACAGCAGGATCGCCGTGTTCACGCCGGCGACGGCTACCGGGAGCTCCTCTCCAGCGGCCGGCCACGGGTCGTCCGCCACGACCCGGATGAAGAAGTAGGCCGTGAAGAACGCTCCGAAGAGCATGACCTCGGAGACGATGAACAGCAGCATCCCGAGGAACTGGGCCTCGACCCTCGACGAGACGTTCGCTGCAGGGGGGTGGAGGTGCTCGGCCTCGTGCTCGACCGCGGCGGCGCCCATCGCCTCCATCAGGGAGCGACCTCCTCGACGTCGCTGACCACGTGCTCGACCGGCATCGAGGTCGAGGCCCGGACGCGGCCGACGAGGTCGGCGCGCAGCCACCCTGACCGGGTCTCGGGGAACGTCGAGATGACGATCTCATCCGGCGCGTAGAACTGGAGCGCATTCTGGATCGCGGTGAAGGGATCGGGGTGCATGACCTGGCCGGTCGCCTCGAGTCCCTCGTCCTGGAGTTGCTTGAGCATGTGCGCCAGCCGCTCGTGCGCGCCGCTCGCGCCGGGGTCGCCGCTCTGCGGCGAGATCACGATGAAGCGGCGCGGCCGCTCAGCGGCCTTCTCGCGCAGCAGCCTCATGAGAGGCTCGCCGCCGGCGGTCTGGTTCGCCACCACGAGCGTCCGGAGAGCTTCGTCGCGCTCCATGTCCAGGTCCACGACCACGTGCTCGACGGGGCGCCGCGTGGCCCGCCTGAGGCGGTCGACAAGGCCCTGGCGCAGCCAGCCGGAGCGCGTCTCGGGGTGGGTCGAGACGATGATCTCGTCGTAGTCCTGGTCGCGGAGGGCGTCCATCACGGCGGCATAGGGGTCGGGGTCCATCACCTCGCCGGTGGCCTCGATGCCGATCTCGTGCAGCTGGGCGAGCGTCATCTTTAGCCGGTTCTCGGCGGCCTCCCGTACGTATTCGTCGTGGATCACGTAGCCGTGCCTGGGCTCGTTCTGAGGGCAGATCACGCGTACCCGCACCTCGCCCTGGTCTGCGTGTCGCTTGACGGCGTCGATCAGCGCCTGGCCGGCCACGGTCTCGTTGGCCACTACGAGAATGCGCGTGGCGGCCATTATTCGTTAGGCGGCGGAGCGCCGCCCCCTCCAGCGGGCACGGCCGCCGGTTTCTTCTCCTTGAAGACGGCGTGCACGGCGCCGGGGACGCCGTACTCGTACGGTCCCCCCACCACGGTCGGCACCTCGTCGAAGTTGAAGATCGGGGGCGGCGACGAGACCTGCCACTCGATCGAGTGCGCCCGCCACGGGTTCGCGGCCGCCTTGGGGCCGTGACGCCAGCTCGAGATCATGTTGTAGAGGAAGATCAGGAACGAGAGCCCGAAGATGAAGCTCGATACCGAGATGATCGCGTTCCAGGTCGCGAACTGATCCGCGTAGTCGGACACCCGCCGCGGCATGCCGTCGATGCCCACCAGGTGCATCGGTCCGAACGTGAGGTTGAAGAAGACGAACGAGAGCCAGAAGTGAAGCTTGCCGAGGGTCTCGTCGTACATCCGCCCCGTCATCTTCGGGAACCAGTGATAGATCCCGGCGAAGATCGTGAAGACCGAGCCGCCGAACAGTACGTAGTGGATGTGCGCCACCACGAAGTAGGTGTCCGACACGTGGATGTCGAACGGGATGACCGCGAGCATGATGCCGCTGATCCCGCCCAGGGTGAACATCGTGATGAACCCCAGGGCGAAGAGCATCGGGGTTCGCAGGTGAATCACGCCCCTCCATAGCGTCGCCAGCCAGGAGAAGATCTTGATGCCGGTCGGCACGGCGATCAGCATCGTCGTGATCATCATCGGGACGCGCAGCCACGAGAACATCCCGGAGACGAACATGTGGTGCGCCCAGACGGTGAAGCCGAGGATGATGATCGCCACCAGCGAGAAGGCCATCATCCGGTAGCCGAAGATCGGCTTGCGGGCGTTGGTCGAGATGACCTCGCTGATGATCCCGAAGCCCGGCAGCATCATGATGTAGACCGCGGGGTGGGAGTAGAACCAGAAGACGTGCTGGTACATGAGCACGTCGCCGCCTGCGCCGGCGCTGAAGAAGTGCGTTCCGAGGGTCCGGTCGAATAGCACGAAGAACTGGGACCCGGCGATGAACGGCGTGGCGATCACGACCAGCAGTGAGGTCGTGAAGTTCGCCCACACGAGCAGCGGCATGCGCCAGAAGGTCATGCCCGGCGCCCGCATGGTGATGATCGTGACCAGGAAGTTGAGGGCGGTCGCGATCGACGAGGCGCCGGCGAACTGCACCCCGATCGTGAAGAACTGCTGACCCAGCGGGGTCTCCGTGGAGAGCGGAGCGTAGGCGGTCCAGCCAGTGGCGAAAGCCCCGCCCTCGGCGAAGAAGCTCGCCAGCATCATGATCCCGCCGATTGGCAACATCCAGTAGGAGAGGGCGTTCAGGCGCGGGAACGCCATGTCCGGCGCGCCGATCATCAGCGGCAGGACGAAGTTCGCTATCCCGGCGAAGACCGGGATGATGAACAGGAAGATCATCAGCGAGGCGTGGACCGAGAACAGCCCGTTGAAGGTGTTCGCGTCCACGAACTGCGAGCCGGGCTGGGCGAGCTCGGCCCGCATCACCATCGCCATCAGGCCCCCGGCGACGAAGAAGAAGAAGGTCGTGGAGATGTACTGGAGTCCGATGACCTTGTGGTCTGTGTTGACCCGGAAGTAGTCCTTCCAGCTGCGCGCCCCGTGGCCGGAGTGGTCCTCGGGGCGGGTCGGCCCGCCTGAGGCCCAGTAGAACCAGTAGTCGAAGCAGCCGATCCCCACGAGGAAGCCGAGCGGTGCGGTGATCAGCGCGCCGGCGGTGACCACCGAGTCCGTGTCCCAGGCCGGATCGAAGCCGTAAAGCGCCCGGATCAGGGTCACGAGCCCGGCGCCGACGCCGAAGCCGATCGCGATGCCTAGCGCCGCCCGGTACCAGCCGGGAGCCGTCAACCGGTGGAGCGTCGCGGTCATGAGCCCTTGCCTCCGCTCACCCTCAGAAGGTAATCAACCAGGGCGTCGATCTGCTCCTTGGACAGGTCCTTTCCGAAAGTGGTAGGCATCACGTTCTTCGGATACCCGGGCACGGTAAAGGCGCGCGGGTCGACGATCGACTCCCTGACGTACTCCTTTGCCGATTCGCGGCGGGCCTTGCCGAACTTGGCCGCGGCGGTCGCCAGGTCGTCCAGCTTGGGGCCCACGTTGCCGGTGGCGCCGGCGTCCGCCAGCGTGTGGCAGGAGTCGCAGCCGTTGGCCGTGAAGATGGCCTTTCCGCCCGGCGCGCCGCCGCCCCCTCCTCCTCCGGCGGGCCCGCCCTTCTGCCTCGCGAGCCAGGCGTCGAACTGGCGTCTGGGGAGGACGCGGACCCGGTTGCGCATCGTGGCGTGGCCGATCCCGCACAGCTCGGCGCAGACGACCTCGAAGGTCCCCACCTTGTCCGGGGTCACCCGTATCCGCGTCGTGATCCCGGGCACGGCGTCCGACTTGAGCCGGAACTGAGGCACCCAGAAGGAGTGGACCACGTCCTTGGTATTGATCCTGAAGTGGACCGGCCGGTCCACCGGCAGCATGAGCTGGGAAGACTTCACCTTCTCCTTCGGGTACTCGAAGCTCCAGGTGAACTGCTGGCCCGTGACCTTCACCTGGAGCTCGTTCGGCTGCTTGGCCTCGATGTCGTTGAGGACGACCCAGCCGTAGATGGCCAGTCCCGTGACGAGCATGAACGGGACCGTCACCCAGATGATCTCGAGGCGCGTGTTGCCATGGATCGGGGCGCCGTCGCGTGTGTCGCCCGGCCGCGCCCTGAACCTCCAGACGGAGTAGACCGCGACCGTCATCACGAGGACGAAGATCGGCACCGAGGCGATCAGGAGGACGTCATAGAGCGTGTCGATCTTGCTCGCGGCGCCGGCGGCGTTCGTCGGGAACCAGTCCATCAGCAGCGTGATCGTCGTGACGATGATCGCCGCGACCACCCCGATGCTGATCATCTGGGCAAATGGGTGCCCCTCGTGCCCGTTCTCGTCGCTGCGAGGGGTCTCCGCCACGGCGGCCACTCTACTGAGCCCGCATCTGGAGGCGCACCGTCGGATTGCGTTGCGCGGCGCCTTGTGCCGCGGGGATCGGTACGCTAGCTTGCGCCGATCGTCACGAGCATAGGAGGCGCGTGAATGCTGGTTCGGGATGGCATGAGCAAGGTGGTGCTCACCGTCGGCCCCGGGCACTCGCTCCGGGATGCCGCCCGCTCGATGCGGGAGCGCGGCACCGGCGCCGCCGTGGTCATCGATCCCGACCAGCCCGGGCCGGGCATCATCACCGAGCGGGACCTGCTGCTATCGCTCGGCGGGGGCCAGGACCCCGACGTGGAGCGGGTGGGGGACCACCTGTCCGCGCACCTGACCTTTGCCAGCCCGGGCTGGTCGCTCGAGCGGGCGGCCGAGGCGATGGTCAAGGGCGGTTTCCGTCACCTCGTAGTGGTGGACGGCGGCGACATGATCGGCATCCTTTCCATGCGCGACATCGTTCGCTGCTGGGTCTCCGCCGGCGCCACCAGCGAGCTGCCGAGCGATCTGCAGGCGACGTCCGGCTAGAGCTCCGGAGCGTTCCCGCCACCACCTGGTCGGCTTAGACCGTCCATTTCACGGGTGAGCTCGACCAGCCCCGCCCGCCCGCGGACTGCTAGCCCCTCCGCTCGGCCTCGGACCGCTCTTCCAGCTTCCTCTTGAGGTACTCGGCCTTGTCGGCGCGCCGCTCGTGCTGGGCGGTTCCCTCGTCGGTGTCCGCCTCGGCCGCGTCGTGGCGCTCGCCGGCCTCGCGCTGTGCCTGCCTCTCGCGGAGCTTGCGGGTCTCGAGGTCCTCCATCGCCGCTAGTGCCCCAGCGGAAGCTCCGAGATGTCCTCGCGGGTCTCGCGGATCCAGCGGGCTACCGCTATCACCGTGATGACCACCCCTATCACGGTGATCACCCAGAGGACCACGATGCCCACCAGGGACAGGGTCACGCCGAAGGCGGTGAGCGCCGGCAGGTAGGAGGGGCCGGGAAGGTGGACCGCCTCGCCCGCCGGTGGGACGCCGTCGTCCGGCCGCGGCGCCTCGGCCATCAGTAGATGAGACCCGAGACCCAGGCCGCCGCGAACACCATCAGCGCGATCGCCCCGGCGATCAGCCCGGTGCGGACGTTCTTGTAAGCAAGCCGCCTGTCCACCCCGCGCGCAGCCTACAGCAGCCGGGCGCCCGGGCCGGTCCGGCAGCTCCAGGATGCACGCCGACCGCCGCGAGCGGTTCTCGACGCGCGCACGCATTCCTTCCCCGAATAGGGTTCGCGCGTGGACTCTCTACCGGAGCAGGCGATCGCGGCGATCCACGCCGTGTCCGGCAGCCACCCGGGCTACCGGGCAGTCCACGCCAAGGGCATCCTGTGTAGGGGGACGTTCACGGCCACCCCGGATGCCGGCGAGCTCACGCGCGCCGGGCACATGCAGGGCGAGGCGGTCCCGGTCACCGTTCGCTTCTCGAACGGATCGGCCAATCCGCGGCAGCCCGACTACGCACGGGACGGTCGCGGGATGGCGACGAAGTTCTACCTGCCTGACGGGCCCCGCACCGACATCGTCGCGCTCTCGCTGCCCTGCTTCTTCGTGCGCACGCCCGAGGACTTCGTCAGGTTCACCCGCGCGGGCAAGCCGCTGCCCTTCGGCGGCTTGCCGGGGCCGCGGTTCCCACTCTTCCTCCTGGGCCACCGTGAGGCGATACCGGCGACCCGCGCCTTCATGGCGCTGAAGCCGCCGGCGAGCTATGCGAGCTGCCGCTACAACGGGATCCACAGCTTCAAGTGGACCGACGGAGAAGGTGGCGAGCGGTGGGTCCGCTACAGCTGGCTCCCGGAGGCCGGCGAGGAGTCGATCGACGGCGGCGAGGCCAAGCGCCGGGGCCGCGACTACCTCCAGGAAGAGATCCGCGCGCGGCTCGAGCGGGAGCCGGCGCGCTTCACCCTACTGCTCCAGCTCGCCGCGGAGTCCGACCCAATCGACGACCCCACCGCGGTCTGGCCGGAGGGGCGTGAGACCGTGGAGACCGGCACGCTCGAGCTGACCGGCTTGGAGGAAGGCCGCGAGCAGGGGGACGACATCCTCGTCTTCGACCCCACGCGCGTCACGGACGGGATCGAGACCTCGGACGACCCGATCCTCCACTTCCGCTCGCGTGCCTACTCGGTCTCGATCGAGCTCCGCAGCGGCGTGCCGCGGCCCCCGGAGCTCGACGCCTAGCGGCTCAGGTCGTCCAGCTCGGTAATCAGGTGGCCGCTTGGGTGGGACGGGTACGCCGGCTCGACCACCAGCGATAGATCCCGAGCAGGATCATCACTCCGATGATGGCGCCGACCAGGCCGCCGCGATCGAAGGCGTCCTCGTCTTCGATCCCCAGGCCCAGGGTGAAGATGACCCAGCCCAGCGCGGCCCCGGCCAGACCGAGCAGGATCGTGGCAAAGAACCCGCGTGGATCGTCGCCTGACATGAGCGTCTTGCCAATGAACCCGGCGAGCAGACCCAGAACAAGCGCACCGATCATCGCTTCCTCCTTTGATGGATGATCGTCGTTCGAGCTTTCGCCGACCACGGCGCCGGACAATTCGCGACGGCCGCCTTGCGTCCAGCAGGCCGACCGCCACATCAGGGTGTGCTGATTGGCACGAGCGGCGGCGTGCGCGGGGAGGCCGCGAGATCATTCGGGCATGGGTGAGCGGACCCTCACGCTCGACCGCCTCCCCGACCCGGGTGAACCCGCCGAGGTCCTCTGGTTCGATGGCGCCGCTTTCGGTAGGGGTAGCGGCGACGGGGTTCGCGAGCCCCACCGGCACGACTACCACGAGCTGATCTGGGTCCGGTCCGGAGCAGGCCGGCATTTGATCGACGGGGAGCCCCTGCCGGTGCGCGCGAACACGATCACGGTGATCGGGCGGGGACAGGTGCACGTTTTCGAGCGAGGCGAGGAGCTCCAGGGAGCGGTCGTGCGCTTTGGCGACGAGCTCCTGCACGGCGCGGCCGAGGGGGGGACACCCGGGTGTCTGCTCTCGGGGCGCGGCGGTCGCAGGGTGCCGGTGCCGGAAGGAGAGGTAGACCAGCTGGAATCGGTCATAGCCGCCCTCGAGCGGGAGATCCGCAGGCCGGCGGACCAGAAGACGGGCGAGCTCCAGCGCCACCTGGTCTCGACGATCCTGCTGTGGATCGAGCGCTGGTACGACGCCGCGCGCGTCGAGAGACGCGCTGCCGACGACGCGGAGGTCCAGCTGCACCGCCGCTTCGCGCGGCTGCTCGAGCGCGATTTCGCCCACCATCACCGCGCCGGCTACTACGCGGACGCGCTGAGGGTCCCGGCGCCCGCCCTCTCACGCGCGCTCTCGCAGGTGACGGGCCGGGCAACGAAGGAGCTCGTCATGGAGCGTGTGATGCTCGAGGCCGCGCGGCTGCTGCGCTTCACCGACCTCACCGCGCAGGAGATCGCGCAGCGGGTCGGCTACGACGACCCCCTGTATTTCTCGCGCGCGTTCAAGCGTCGCTACGGCGAGGCACCTTCGGCCTACCGGGAGCGGCTGCAAGGAAAGTCCATGCATCCGTGAGCTCTTGCCATTCAGGCGCGTCGACCCGGCCGCGATCCTCGTGGGCATGAACGCCACGCTTCCGGACAACCTTCGTCTCGGGCCGGTGCACATCACCGTCTCCGACCTGGAGCGCTCGATCCCCTTCTACGAGGACTCGATCGGTCTGAGTCTCCGGCGGCGCGAGAACGGTACGGCGGTCATGGGTGCCGGCGACAGGGATCTCGTGTTCCTGGTCGAGCAGCCCGGCGCGCGGCCAGCCGGGCGCCACACCGGCCTCTACCACTACGCGCTGCTCCACCCCTCGCGCGAGGAACTCGCCCGCGCGGCGCAGAGACTCCTCGTCTCCCGCACCCCGATCAGCGGCGCATCGGACCACGGAATCTCGGAGGCGATCTACCTCCCCGACCCCGACGGGAACGGCATCGAGCTCGCGTCGGACCGGCCACGCGAGCGCTGGGGCGACCTCCGGGATCCCGCCACGATCGGTCCCGAGCCGCTCGACATGCACGACCTGCTCGGACTCGTCGACGGCCGGGAGCCGGAACCGAAGGCGGACCCCGGCCTTGCGGTGGGGCACGTACACCTGCACGTCGGCGACGTCGACCGCGGCCTGCGTTTCTATCGGGACATCGTGGGCTTCGAGCCGATGACCCTGTTCCCGAGCGCCGCCTTCGTCTCCGCCGGCGGCTACCACCACCACCTTGCCTTCAACACCTGGCGCGGGGAGGGCGTCCCCCCCGCCCCGCCGGACGTGGTCGGCCTGCGGCACTGGACCGTGGTGCTGGACGACGAGGCCCTGAACGCGCTACGGGAGCGCGCCGACGCCGCGGGCATCGAGGGCGAGGAGGCCGACGCCGGACTGCTCCTGCGCGACCCGTGGAACAACGCGGTTCTGTTCACGACTTCCGACTGATACCCACGAGGCCAAGGAGGCATCAATGGAAGTGACGATCATCGGAACCGGAAACATGGCGCGGGGAATCGGCACGCGAGCCGTCGCCGGAGGCAACCGGGTCAACCTGATCGGCGAGCAGGCCGAGGAGCTCGCCGCCGAGCTCGGCAACGGTGCGCAGGCAGCCGACTCCGTCAGCGGCGACGTCGTCGTGCTCGCCGTCTACTACCCGGATGCCCTCGAGGCGGTGAGGCAGCACGGGGACGAGCTCGAGGGAAAGGTCCTCGTGGACATCACGAACCCGCTGAACGAGGACTTCACCGGCCTTGTCGACAGGCCGGCCGGGTCCGCGGCCCAGGAGATCGCGGCCGCCGCGCCGGAGGGCGCGCGAGTGGTCAAGACTTTCAACACGACCTTCGCCGGCACCCTCGTCGAGGGGGAGGTGAAGGGGCAGCCGCTGACGTGTTCATCGCGGGCGATGACGACGACGCCAAGGCAAGCGTTCGGGAGCTCGTGGAGGACGGCGGCCTGAACGCGATCGATGCCGGCGCGCTCGCCAGCGCGCACTACCTCGAGGAACTCGGGTTCTTGCACATGAGCCTGCAAAGCACGCTCGGCACGGGAGGCAAAAGCGCGGTGAAGGTCCTGGCGTGATCGCGGTCACCGGGGCCACGGGCGAGCTGGGCGGCCGGGTCGCCGCCCGGCTCGCGGAGCACCGAGTCGACCAGCGGCTGGTGGTCCGAGACCGGTCTCGGGCGCCGGACCTGCCGGGCCCCGAGGTGGCGGGAGCCTCCGACCACGCGCACGTCGAGGCGATGCGGACGGCTCTGAGGGGCGCTGAGAGCGTGTACCTCGTCTCGGCCGGCGAGCACCCGGATGGCGTGTGGCTGCACAGGGCCGCGGTCGACGCTGCGGTGGCGGCCGGCCTGGGCCAGATCGTCTACGTCTCATACCTCGGCGCCGCTCCTGACGCCATGTTCACGTTCGCGCGCGACCACTTCCACACCGAGGAGCACATCCGGCAGAGCGGCCTGCCGTTCACCTTCCTGCGCTCGAGCATGTACCTCGACTTCATGCCGCTGCTCGTCTCGGACGGGGTCATCCGGGGCCCCGCGGGCGGCGGACGGATCGCCCCAGTCGCCCGTGACGACTTGGCCGACGCGGCGGTGGCAGTGCTGCTCGCTGGAGGCGAGCACGACGGCCGCAGGTCCGACCTGACCGGCCCGGACCCCCTCACGGTGGCGCAGATCGCGGAACGCATGGGGGCGTCGTATGTCGAGGAGACGCTCGAAGAGGCGCGAGCCTCGCGCGCCCCGACGGGCGCGCCCGACTGGGAGATCGAGGGCTGGATGACCAGCTACGCCGCGATCGCGACCGGGGAGATGGACGTGGTCACGGACGCCGTGTTGCAGCTGTCCGGGCACGAGCCGATAACGCTCGAGGCCTACCTCGCGGCATATTCCTCTCCGGAGTCCCAGAGGGTCACGTAGACGGGCGGCCGGAAGTGCCCGGCGGGCACACCGCCGGGTCTCGACAGCAGCGCCTGTGTCGCCTCCAGGGTGGTGACGAAGTGGCGGAAGGCAGACGCGGCGGGGGACCTCCGCTCCGGGCCGAGCACGCTTGCGTACCAGAGCTCGTCCAGGGGGGTTCCTTGCACGTCGAGGCGAACGAGGGAGCCGCGGCGCAGCTCGTCGACGACGGCATGGGCGACCACGAGCATCACGCCACGGCCGGACGCGGCTGCCGACACCGCCCCCGCATCGCTCGGGAAGGCCCGCACGTCGGGCGCCAGCTCGTGGGTTGCCAGGAACCTTGATAGCGCTGCCTGCGGCTCGGCGCCGGAGGGGCCAGTCAGCCAGCGCTCCCCAGCGAGCGCGGCGGGCGGCAGCTGCCGCCTGCCCCCCAGTCGGTGTGAGGCAGCCGCTACGACGATCAGGCGGTACCGCAGGAAGGGCAGCGCCTCGATCCCGCCGCCGGTGTCGGCAGCGGGACGCCCCCCGAGGGTCACGTCGGCCACGCGCTCTACCAGCGCGTCGGCAAACGCGGAGGCGGGCTCGAGCAGCAAAGAGACCTCGGTCGGCTGGGTGCGGCGGGCGAAGGCGTCGAGCAGCGGACCGGCGGCATGCTCGGCCGCCGCGCTGTCGGCGGCCACCCGCATCTGTGTGGGCTCCCCCTGAGCTTCGCGCAGGGCTCGTCGCGCCTGATCGGCAATCCCCAGGATCTCCGCCGCCGCGGCCGCCAGACGCTGACCGCCCGCCGTCAGCTCGACGCCGCGGCCCGCCCGTACCACGAGCTTGTCGCCAAGGTCGCGTCGCAGCGCCGCGATCGCCTCCGAGACCGCCGGCACGCTCACCCCTAGCCGTGCGGCGGCCGCTTTCACGGACCCCAGCCGGGCGACCAGGGCGAAGGACTGCAGCTGGCTGAACGTCATCGAGAGGCTCTCCTAAGCGATCGCTTAAGACCCGCTTGACGAGCCGAGCCTAGCGTGTAGCGTCGGCCCTGCGGGCCCGTCGAAGACGAGCCCACTCCTCCAACGGAAAAGGAGTCGCTGTGCAGGTACCCGCTCCGTTCGAGTACGACCGGGCGACGAGTGTCGAGGAGGCCCTGTCGCTGCTCGAACGGCTCGGGCCGGAGGCGCGCGTCATCGCCGGAGGGCACAGCCTGCTCCCGATGATGAAGCTGCGCCTTGCGGCGCCCGAGCACCTCATCGACGTCAACGACCTGACGGAGCTCGACTACGTCCGCGAGGAAGGGGACGAGCTCCGCATCGGCGCGCTCAGCCGGCACCGGGAGCTGCTCGAGTCCGAGCTGCTGGGCGCCCGCTTCCCGATCTTCCACGACGCCGAGCGCGTGATCGCCGACCCGGTGGTGCGCAATCGCGGAACGATCGGCGGCGCCCTCTGCCAGGCCGACCCGGCCGAGGACCTATCCGCCGTCTGCGCGGCGGTACACGCAAAGGCGGTGATCCGCGGCTCCGGCGGCGAGCGCGTCGTGGAGATGCGCGACTTCCACCTCGGCCCGTACGAGACGGCGGTGGGCGACGCGGAGCTGCTTGTAGAGCTGCGGCTGCCGCTTCGCGAGCGGGCCGGCAGCGCCTACGAGAAGGTCGAGCGGCGGGCCGGCGACTGGGCGGTCGCAGCGGCCGGCACCGCCGTGTGGCTGGAGGACGGCACGATCGCGGACGCCGGTGTGGGGCTGGCGGCGGTCGGCTCGCGCGCGGTCCACGCCGAGGGCGCGGAGGCGGCGCTGCGGGGTGAGGAGCCGTCGGAGGAGCTGTTCGAGGAAGCGGCCCGGCGGGCCGCCGAGGACAGCTCCCCGACGGACGATCAGCGCGGCCCCGCGGATTACAAGCGGCATCTGGCCGCGGAGCTGACCAAGAGGGCCCTGCGCCGCGCCGTCGAGCGCGCGCGGGGATAGGAGGACGCCGTGCAGGTATCGATGACCGTCAACGGTGAGGAGGTCGTGCGGGAGGTCGAGCCGCGCCTGCTGCTCGTGCACTTCCTGCGTGACGAGCTGGGGCTGACGGGCACGCACTGGGGCTGCGACACGAGCAACTGCGGCACCTGCGTGGTCCTGATGGACGGGGAGCCCGTCAAGTCCTGCACCGTGCTCGCCGCCATGGCCGGCGGCCACGTAGTCCGCACGATCGAGGACATGGAGCGCCACGGCGAGCTCGACCCGGTCCAGCAGGGCTTCATGGAGGAGCACGGCCTCCAGTGCGGGTTCTGCACGTCGGGCATGATCCTCACGGCCCGCGCCCTGCTCGACCGCAACCCCGATCCCAGCGATGAAGAGATCCGGGAGGCGATATCCGGGCAGATCTGCCGCTGCACGGGCTACATGAACATCGTCAAGGCGGTGCGCTGGGCCGCGGAGCATCAGCCCGCCGCCGTCGAGGAGGGCTAGCCATGGCTACCGTCGAGGAACGCCCCGTCGGCTTCGGCCGCATGCACCGCAAGGAGGATCCCCGCTTCATCCGGGGCCAGGGCAATTACGTCGACGATGTGCGGCTGCCCGGCATGCTGCACGGGGCGGTGCTGCGCAGCCCGCTGGCGCACGCACGCATCGTCTCGATCGATACCGCCGCCGCCTTACAGCATCCGAAGGTCCATGCGGTGATCACTGGCAAGGACCTGGAGGAGCAGGGCCTCGCCTGGATGCCCACCCTCTCGGCGGACACGCAGGCCGTGCTCGCGACCGAGAAGGTCCGCTTCCAGGGGCAGGAGGTCGCCTTCGTCGTGGCGGACGACCGCTACGCGGCGCGGGACGCGCTGGAGCTGATCGAGGTCGAGTACGACCCGCTGCCGCCCGTGGTCGATCCCACGGAGGCCCTCGACCCCGACGCGCCGGTGATCCGCGACGACAAGGAGGGCAAGGCCGACAACCACATTTTCGACTGGGAGTCCGGGGACCGTGGAGCCACCGACGCCGTCTTCGCCAGGGCGGACGTGGTGGTGGAGCAGGACATGCTCTACCCCCGCTCGCACCCCGCGCCGATGGAGACCTGCGGGGCGGTGGCCGACTTCGACAAGGTCAACGGAAAGCTGACGCTGTGGTGCACGACGCAGGCGCCGCACGCGCATCGCACCCTGTACGCGCTGGTCGCGGGCCTGCCCGAGCAGAAGATCCGCGTGGTCTCCCCCGACATCGGCGGGGGGTTCGGCAACAAGGTCCCGATCTATCCGGGTTATGTCTGCGCCGTGGTGGCCTCGATCGTCACCGGCAAGCCGATCAAGTGGATGGAGGACCGTTCGGAGAACCTCACGAGCACGGGGTTCGCGCGTGACTATCACATGCATGGCGAGATCGCCGCGACGCGCGAGGGGAAGATCCTCGGCGTGCGCGTTCGGGTGCTGGCGGACCACGGCGCCTTCAACGCCACCGCCCAGCCGTCGAAGTACCCGGCCGGCTTCTTCCACGTCTTCACGGGCTCGTACGATCTCGAGGCGGCGCACTGCGAGGTAAAGGGCGTCTACACGAACAAGGCCCCCGGGGGCGTGGCCTACGCCTGCTCGTTCCGGGTCACGGAGGCCGTGTATCTGGTCGAGCGGATGGTCGACGTGCTCGCCGACGAGCTGGCCGCCGACCCCGCCGAGCTGCGGCTGAACAACCTGATCAAGTCTGACCAGTTCCCATACGAGGCAAAGACCGGTTGGGTGTACGACTCCGGCGAGTACGAGCGGGCGCTGCGGATCGCGCTCGACATGGCCGGTTACGAGGAGCTGCGCCGCGAGCAGGCGGAGAAGCGCGAGCGCGGCGAGCTGATGGGCGTCGGCATCGCCTTCTTCACGGAGGCGGTGGGCGCCGGGCCGCGCCGGCAGATGGACATCGCCGGGCTGGGCATGGCCGACGGTTCCGAGCTTCAGGTGCACCCGACCGGCAAGGCGGTCCTCCGCGTCAGCTGCCAGAACCAGGGGCAGGGCCACGAGACCACGTTCGCCCAGATCGTCGCGCACGAGCTGGGGATCCCGCCCGAGGACGTGGAGGTAGTGCACGGAGACACCGACCGGACGCCGTTCGGGCTCGGCACCTACGGCAGCCGCTCCACGCCCGTCTCGGGGGCCTCCGCCGCGGTCTCCGCCGGAAAGGTCCGCGAGAAGGCGCGCCAGGTGGCAGCCGCGATGCTCGAGAGCTCTCCCGAGGACCTCGAGTGGGAGACGGGGCGCTGGTTCGTCAAGGGCGACCCCCAGAGCGGGAAGACGATCCAGGAGATCGCGCTGGCGGCCCACGGGCCGCTCGAGCTCCCCGACGGCATGGAGGGAGGCCTCGAGGCAGAGACGTTCTACAACCCGCCGAACCTGACCTTCCCCTTCGGGGCCTACGTCTGCGTCGTGGACGTGGACCCGGGCACGGGCAAGGTCGCCGTGCGGCGCTTCGTGGCCGTGGACGACTGCGGCCCGCGGATCAACCCGACCATCGTGGAGGGGCAGATCCACGGCGGCCTCGCGGAAGGGGTGGGGATGGCGCTCATGCAGCAGATCGCCTTCGACGAGGAGGGCAACTGCCTGAGCGGCTCCTTCATGGACTACCTCATCCCGACCTCACTAGAGGTGCCCGACTGGGAGCTCGGTGAGACCGTTACGCCCTCGCCGCACCACCCGCTCGGCGCGAAGGGCGTGGGGGAATCGGCGACGGTGGGCTCGCCTCCGACGGTCATGAACGCGATCGTGGATGCGCTCGAGCCGTACGGCGTGCGGCACCTCGACATGCCGGCGACGCCGGCGCGCGTGTGGGCGGCGACCCAAGGGGGGCCCGAGCGAGGCACATGATCCGGGGGGAGCTCGCCCATAGGGCCGAGAGCCTGGCGCTGGAGCGTCGGCCCTTCGTTTACGCGACGGTCGTCCGGGCCCAGCGGCCGAGCAGCGTCCGGGCGGGCGACGCGGGCATCGTGCTAGTCGACGGGACGATCGAGGGCTTCGTCGGCGGCGCCTGCTCCGAGTCGGCAGTACGGCTGCACGCGGCCCGGGCGCTCGAGACAGGCGAGCCGCTGCTGCTGCGGATCGTCCCGGGCGACGGCGAGGAGCCCGCCGCGGAGGGCGCCGTCACCGTGCGCAACCCGTGTCTCAGCGGCGGCGCGCTGGAGATCTTCCTCGAGCCGAGGCTGCCGGCGCCGCGGGTGCTGGTGGTGGGAGACACGCCGATCGCGCTGGCCCTGCGGGAGCTGGGCGAGCGGCTCGGCTACGACGTTGTCCTCACAACCGGGGACGAAGAGGAGCGCGAGCCCGATGACGCCGCGGTTGTCGTGGCGTCGCACGGGCGCCAGGAGGAGCGGGCGCTGGAGCAGGCGCTCGCCGACGAGGTGCCCTACGTAGGGCTCGTTGCGAGCCGGCGGCGCGGCGCCTCGGTCATCGAGGCGCTGCGCGCCGCCGGAGTCTCCGAGCAGCGGCTTCAGCGGCTCCACACGCCGGCGGGGCTCGACATCGGCGCCGACGGGCCCGAGGAGATCGCGCTGTCGATTCTCGCCGAGATCGTGAAGACGCGGCGGCCTGACCAGGGCCCGCTGGCGGCCGTCTCCCGGGGGTTGGGCGCCATCGACCCGGTCTGCGGCATGAGCGTGGACGCGTCGGACCCATCGCCCCACCTCGATCGGGAGGGCCGGCGGTTCTGGTTCTGCTCGGAGGCGTGCCGGCGGGCGTTCCAGGAGGACGCCGCCCACGATGCCGCCGCCGTTAGCGACTTCACCACGGGCCTCGTTCTCGCGGCGGGCGGGTCGCGCCGTCTCGGTCGGCCGAAGCAGCTGCTGCCATACGGCGGCACGACTCTCCTCGGCGCCGTGCTCGAGACGGCGCGTGCCTGCAGCTTCCAACAGCTCGTGGTGGCGCTCGGAGGGAGCGCAGCCGAGGTGCGCACGCGTGTGGAGCTCGAAGGCTGTGATGTGGTCGAGAACCCCGACTACGGAGCGGGCTGCTCCTCATCGATCGCCACGGCCATGACCGCCCTCGACCCGCGCTGCCAGCTGCTCGTGCTTCTGCTCGGGGACCAGCCCGGCGTCACGCAGGCGGCCGTGCAGGCACTTCTGGAAGGCCGCGCGGACGCGGACGTGGCGGTCTGCCGCTACGACGACGGCCGGGGGCATCCGTTTCTCTTCCGGCGCACGGTATTCGCAGAGCTCGAGGCACTGCGCGGCGACAGGGCGGTCTGGAGACTGCTCGATCGTCGGGGCGCCCCGGTCGCCGAGGTACGGGTACCGGGCCGGGTGCCATCCGACGTGGATACCTGGGAGGACTACGAGGCCATGGTGGCTGCACTATGAAGTTCGAGAACCACTTCTCGGTGGCGGCCCCGATCGAGGAGGTATGGGACACGCTGCTCGATGTCGACCGGGTGGCTCCCTGCATGCCTGGGGCGGAGGTGCTGGAGCGCAAGGGAGAAGACAGCTACAAGGTCGTGATCCATGTGAAGCTGGGACCGGTCTCGATGAGGTATCGGGGAGACGTCGAGATCACCGCGAAGGACCCCGAGGCGCGCCAGGCCGTGATGAACGCCAAGGCTACGGAGGCCCGCGGGCAGGGCACGGCGAACGCCAAGATCGAGATGTCGCTGGCCGAGCGGGACGGCTCCACCGAGGCCGCGCTGGCCACCGACCTGCGCCTAAGCGGCCGGGCGGCCGCGCTGGGTCAGGGTGTCGTGCAGGACGTCTCGGAGAAGCTCGTCGACTCCTTCGCCGACAACCTTGCGGCGATGCTCGAAGGAGCGCCGGCCGAGGCCGAGGCCGCCGAGGCCGAAGCCGCCGAGCCCGAGGTCGCCGAGGCCGGCGCCCCCGAGGCCCCCGCTCCACAGGCAGCTCCGGAGCCGTCCGAACCGGAGCTGCCCGCGCTGGAGATCGCGACCAGGGTGGCAGCGGACCGCCTGCGGCGGCCGCAGGTGCTACTCGGGGTTCTCGCCGTGGTCTGGTTCGCCGGCTACCTGGTGGGCCGCCGCGGTCGTTGAAGGGCCCTGCCCGGCCCGCTTTGATGTCTCCGTGACCTCAGAAGGAGGAGGAGCGATGAAGGTCTTCGTGGCGGGAGCGACCGGAGCCATTGGGTCACCGCTCGTGCGGGTGCTGGTGGACGCGGGCCATGAGGTAGTGGCGACGACGCGTTCGCAAGAGAAGGTCGAATCCCTTCGGGCCGCCGGGGCGGAGCCAGTCGTGGCCGACGGACTCGACCGCGAGTCGCTGCTGGCGGCGGTCAACGAGGCCCGACCGGAGGTGGTCGTGCACGAGCTAACCGCGCTGCCCTCGAGATTCGACACTCGCAGGTTCGATCGCACCTTCCAGATGACCAACCGGCTGCGCAGGGAGGGCACCGACAATCTGTTGGAGGCCGCGCGGGCCGCCGGGACGCGCCGCTTCGTCGTGCAGAGCTTCGCGGGCTGGCCCTACGAGCCCAGTGGAGGGCCGGTCAAGACCGAGGAGGACGCGCTCGACCCGGAGCCGCCGAAGGCAATGCGCGCCACGCTCGACGCGATCCGCCACCTCGAGTCGGCGGTGCTGGGCGCGGACGGGCTCGTTGGGATCGTGCTGCGCTACGGCGGCTTCTACGGACCGGGGACCGGCGTGGCGGTGATGCTCGACGACATCCGCCGGCGCCGCTTTCCGATCGTCGGCAAGGGGACTGGGATGTGGTCCTTCGTCCACACCGACGATGCCGGCAGGGCGACGCTCGCCGCGATCGAGCGCGGGGCGCCCGGCATCTACAACATCGTCGACGACGAACCGGCGCCGGTGTCGGAGTGGCTGCCGTACCTGGCCGAGACGATCGGCGCGCGGGCGCCCCGGCGAGTCCCGACGTTCATCGGACGGCTGGCGGCTGGCGAGGCGGGCCTCTACTTGATGACCCGGGCCCGAGGCGCCTCGAACGCCAAGGCCAAGCGCGAGCTGGGCTGGGAGCCGCGCTTTCGGAGCTGGCGGCAGGGCTTCCGCGAGGGACTCGGCTAGAGCGCGCCGCTAGACCGACGTGCGAAAAGGAGGCAGCGGTGGAGGGTGTTCACAGGATGGGCTCGAAGCTCGTCAACTGGTACCTGGTCGAGGAGGAGGGACGGCTCACAGCGATCGACGCGGGGCTGACCGCCTTCGCCAAGTCGCTCGAGGACGAGCTGCAGGCCCTGGGCCGCGGGCCCGGGGACGTGGAGGCCGTGGTGCTGACCCACTCGGACTCCGACCACACTGGCCTGGCGCCCGCCTTCCGGGAGGCGGGAGCCCGAGTCCTGATCCACGCGGGCGACGAGGAGACCCTCCGGCGACCCGGCCCGAAGAGCGGCGACGCCCACCCCATCCGCATGGTGCCGATGATGTGGCAGCCGGCGTTCTGGCGCTTCTTCGGCGGCATGGCCAAGCAGGGCGGGGCGAAGCCGCCGAAGATCGAGGGGGCGGAGACCTTTCAGGACGGCGACGTGCTCGACGTCCCAGGCCGGCCCCGCGTGGTGCACACACCCGGGCATACGAAGGGGCACAGCGCGCTGCTCTTCGAAGACCGGGGAGCGCTGTTCATCGGAGACGAGCTCTGCACCTGGAATCCGCTGACCGACCGGCGCGGGCCCCAGGTGATGCCCAAGCATTTCAACGTCGACTACGAGCAGTGCTTCCGGTCGCTGGTGGCGATCGACGGCCTGCAGGCCGAGGTGCTGCTGCCCGGTCACGGCGAGGCCTGGCAGGGCAGCCCCGAGGCGGCTGCCGCGGAGGCTAACGCGGCGGCGGGCCGGTGATGAGGGCGATCGCCCTGGCCGCCAGCACCAGCCCAGCGCGCCCTGCCGTCCCGTCCGCGTTACCACCGGCGTCGTGCGCCCCGGTGGCCGACCGCGCCACGGAGTCCCACACAGCCGATGCACCCGACGCAGCCCACGCAGTCGACGCAGCCGATGCACGCCGCGCAGCGGCTGCAGCCCACGCACGCAAGGCAGAGCGCGGACCCGGCCACGGCGACGCTCAGCAGCATCCCCGCACAGGCGAATTCGCCGGCGCTGAGCGCAGTACCCGCGCTGCCCGCGACACCCGCGCTGCCGACCGTGCCGGCACTGCCCGCCACGGCCGCGCCGCCGATCGTGCCCGCGCTGCCCGCGACCGCGATGCTGCCCACGGTGCCCGCGCTGCCCACCACCGCGGCACTGGCGACCACCGAGCCAGCACCATTGCTCGCTGCGCTCTCGGCGGAGGCCGGGGCGCTCCCGTGGGCTGCCGAGCCTTCCACGAGGCGCACGTTAGCCCGCGCGGATAACCTCCGGCCGGCCATGACCTCGATCGCGGTGACGGGCTACCAGCTGTCGGTGTGGGTCCACATCAGCGCAGTGGTGGTCGGCTTGGGGGCCACGTTCGCCGAGTCGATCATGTTCCCCGTGGCGATGTCGCTCAACCCGCGGCACCTGCCCTACGTCCACCGGCTGCAGATCGCCATCAACCAGCGACTGGCCAGCCCGGCCCTGGCCGTGATCCTCGCCACCGGCATCTACCAGGCGGCCGACGGGGACTGGGACTTCGGCAGCTTCTGGATCAGCGCCAGCATCCTGATCGTGATCGCGCTCGGCGCCCTCAACGGCGCCTACTTCATCCCCACCGACCGTCGCCTCGGAGCGATGGTCGAGCGGGAGGTCGCGGCCGCCGGTGAGGGAGAGGTGGCGCTGTCGGAGGAGTATCAGCGGCGGGCGCGCACGGAGGGCATCTTCGGCGCAGTCGCCGGCGTGCTGGTGATCGTGGCCATCTATCTGATGGTCGTGAAGCCGGGCGCCTGACCGTCGATGGCCGCCACCCTCAAGCTCACCCCCCACGAGTCGGTCGAGATCAGGAGCAGCACCCCCGAGATGCTCGAGGTCGAGGCGACCTACACGCGGGGCGGAAACAAGCCGCCACCGCACCTGCACCCGGCCCAGGACGAGCACTTCGAGGTCCTGAGCGGGCGCATCGAAGTCCGCGTGGGGGATGAGGAGCGGGTGTTGGCCCCGGGCGAGACGATCGACATTCCGCGGGGGACGCGCCACCAGATGGCGAACGGGGGTGACGAACCGGCCCGCGTTCGCTGGCAGACCACGCCGGCAGGCCGCACCGAGGATTGGTTCCGGGCGATCGACAACCTGCATCGCGAGGGACGGGTTGGACGCAACGGCATGCCCGGCCCGCTCGCCTACGGAGTCATGCTCAGCGAGTACCGCGACGTCTTTCGCCTGGCCGCCGGGCCCGAGCCGATCAGTCGTGGGGCCCTGGCCGTGCTCGGGGCGATCGGTCGGCTGCGCGGCTACTCGCCGACGCCAAGGTCCTGAGGCTATGCCGCCGCGGGCATCTTCTGGCGCAGCTCGAGCAGCGCGTTCAAGAAGACCTCGGAGAAGGTGGGGAACGGCTGGATCACGTCGTCCATGACGTCGAGCGGCACTCTCGCGCGGATCGCCACGGTCGCCTGCTGCAGCCACTCGCCCGCCTCGGGACCCAGCGCGTAGGCGCCGGTGATGCGCTCTCCGTCGGACACAAGCGTCATGAAGTTCGCCTTTTCCGCGTAATCGCGCATGTAGGTGTAGGTGCGGGGCACCTCGGCGAGCGAGATGGTGGCGGTCACCTCGCCCTCGGCCTCACCCACCGAGGCCGCCTGCGGATCGGTGAAGACCACCCTCGGTACGGCGTCGTAGTTCGCCTCCCGGCTGCCGCCCAGGATGTTCGCGGCGGCCACCCGCCCCTGGTACTTGCCCACATAGGTCAGCGGCCAGATGCCGGTCACGTCGCCGATGGCCCAGACCCCCTCGCCGGCGTTCATGCGCGCATCGACCTCGATTCCGCGCTCACCGGGCTCGATCCCCACGGTCTCCAGTCCGATGCCCTCCACCCGTGGGCGGCGGCCGGTCGCCACGAGCAGGCGGTCGCCGCGGAGATCGGCGCGTTCTGGGAACTCCAGCACGTATTCGCCGTTGTCGCGTGAGACCGCAGAGGCGTGCTGGCCGAAGCAGAGCTCTATTCCCTCCGCTGAGAGCGCCTCCCTGAGGCTCTCGCCGAGCGGCTTCGGCTCGCGCGGGAGCAGGCGGTCCATCCCCTCCACGAGCGCCACGGAGGCGCCGAACCGCGCGACCGCCTGAGCCATCTCCACACCGACGGGACCGCCGCCCATGATTAGCAGTCGCCGCGGGACGTCCTTCAGCCCGGTGGCCTCGCGGTTGGTCCAGACGCCGTCGAGCTCGCGCAGACCGGGCACTGGGGGAATCACCGGATCGGACCCCGTCGAGATCACGATGTCCTTCGCGGTGTGAGCCCTGCCGTCGACCGCGACCTGCCCCGGACCCGTGATGCTGCCCGCGCCGCGGATCACGTCGATGCCCTTGCCCTCGTACCAGCCGACCTTTCCGGAGTCGTCGTAGTCCGAGACCATGAAGTCGCGCCAGTCGAATGCCGGCTCGGGGCGAACGCCGCCGCCCACGGCCTCCGCCGCGCC
>DATFQM010000101.1:0-57197 GCA_035264265.1 Thermoleophilaceae bacterium | reverse complement strand
TTCATCCGTGCCCGGCTCCCGGACGCCGATCCGTACCTCTTCCCGCTGGCGGCGCTGCTGGCGGCGGTCGGCCTCGTGGAGATCTACCGGATCGATCCGGACCTGGCGCGGGAGCAGGCGCAGTGGTTCGTGGCCGGGCTTGCGTTCTTCTGCGGGACGATCGTCTTCCTGCGCGACCACCACGCGCTGGAGCGCTACCGCTACACGATCGCCGCCGCGAGCATCCTGCTCCTCATGCTGCCGCGCTTTCCGGGCATCGGCGCGCAGGTAAACGGGGCCTTCCTCGCGATCCAGCTCGGTCCGATCAAGTTCCAGCCTGCCGAGTTCGCCAAGCTCGGGATCATCGTCTTCCTCGCCAGCTACCTGCGCGAGACCGGCGACGTGCTGGTGCGACCGCGGCTGCGACTGCTGCCCTTCCAGCGCCAGCTGCTGCTGTACGGGCTGCCCGCAGCGGGCACGCTGCTCTTGATCCTCCTCCTCGACCTGCGGCCCTTCGCGGCCGTGATGCTCGGGGTGTTCGTCGCCTCCCTGGTCGCGGTCATGCGCGAGCGGCCGTCGCTGAAGCACTTCGGCCCTCTGCTGCTGGTGTGGGGCCTCGCGATGCTGATGCTGATCTTCATCCGCGACCTGGGCAGCTCGCTGATGTTCTTCGGCGCCTTCCTGGCGCTCCTCTACGTCTCCACCGCCAGGCTGTCCCTGGTCGGCGTGGGAGCGACGATGTTCCTGGCGGGCTCGGTCTTCTTCGCCAACCACCTGCCGCACGTCGAGGAGCGGGTGGACATCTGGCTGCATCCCTTCAGTCCGGGTGTCGTCGACGACAAGGGCTACCAGGTGGCCCAGGCGCTCTTCGCCCAGGCCGACGGAGGGCTCTTCGGGCAGGGCTTCGGCCAGGCACTCCTCGAGCTGCCCGGCGGAGGGACCATCCTGCCGGCCCCACACACCGACCTCATCTACGCCGTGATCGCCAACGAGTTGGGCCTCTTCGGCGCGGCGGGACTCGTGATCGTCTACCTGCTGTTCGCCGCTCGCGGGTTCAAGACCGCGATGCTCGCCAACGACGGCTTCTCGAAGCTGCTCGCGGCCGGCCTCACCGCGGTGCTGGCCCTTCAGGTCTTCGTGATAGTCGGCGGCGTGACGCGGGTGATCCCGCTCACCGGCGTGACCCTCCCCTTCGTCTCCTACGGGGGAAGCTCGATCGTCGCCAACATGGTGCTGCTCGCCCTGCTCCTGATCGTGTCCGACCACGCCCGCGAGGGGCGGGCCCGACGAGGAGGCCTGGTCTGAACCGCCAGATCGGTCAGCTGTTTGTCCTCGTGGGACTCATGTTCGCGGTCCTCGTGGCCTTCACGTCGTACTGGACCGTGCTCGACGCCAAGGGCCTGGAGGACAACTCCGCAAATCGCCGGCCGCTGATCGAGGCCCAGAAGGTCCCACGCGAGCTGATCCTGGCGCGCGACGGCAGCGTCCTGGCGCGCAGCCGCGGCAGGGGCAGGGGAGACGACCGGGTCTTCACGCGCTTCTATCCGACCGGGCCCCTCTTCTCACATGCCGTGGGCTACTCGTTCATCGAGCGCGGCCGGGCGGGCCTCGAGCAGAGCTACGACGACGACCTCGCCGGTCGCGAGGACGAGTTCCAGACGGTGCTTTCGGGGCTCGAGAACCGCAGGCGCGAGGGGGCGGACATCGTCACGAACCTCGACCCGAAGGGGCAAAAGACGGCGATCTCGGCGCTCGGGGGCCAGGCCGGCTCGGTCGTGGCCATCGAGCCGCAGACGGGGAAGGTCCGGGTGATGGTGTCGATCCCGGACTACGACGCCAACCAGGTTCCCAACCGCTTCTCGGAGCTCAACCGCGCGCCGGGCTCACCGCTCCTCGACCGCGCCACCCAGGCCCGCTATCAGCCGGGCTCGACCTTCAAGGTCGTGACCGCGGCGGCCGCTCTCGACACGGGCAAGTTCACCCCGGAGTCGGTCCTGGACGGTTCCTCGCCCAGAACGATCAGCGGGACGCCGCTGAGCAACGCGGGCGGGGAGAGCTTCGGGCCGGTCAGCCTCACCGACGCCCTGACGAACTCGGTCAATACGGTCTGGGCCCAGGTGGGTGAGCGGCTCGGCAAGAGCACCATGTACAAGTACATGCAGCGGTTCGGCTTCAACAGCAAGCCGCCGCTCGACTACCCCCCGCAGCAAATCGATTCGAGCGGCGTCTTCTCCGACGGCCGCCTGCTGACGAAGGGCGACACGGTGGACATCGGGCGGGTGGCGATCGGACAGGAACGCCTGCAGGTCACTCCGCTTCAGATGGCGATGGTCGCCTCGGCGGTGGCCAATGGCGGCAGGCTGTTCAAGCCTCGGCTCGTGGACCGGATCGTGCGAAAGGACGGGCGCGTCAAGCGGCTGATCGAGCCCGAGCTGCAGTCGCCGGTGATCTCGAAGAAGGCGGCGGCCCAGCTGACACAGATGATGGGCCGCGTCGTGGAAGAGGGGACGGGCACGGCGGCCGCGCTCTCGGGCATCCGCGTGGCGGGCAAGACCGGCACGGCCGAAGTGGCCAACGGCACCGCCAACCAGGCATGGTTCATCGCCTTCGCGCCGATCGATCACCCGCGCATGGCGATCGCGGTGACCGTCGAGCGCACCTCCGGCCAGGGCGGCACCGTGGCGGCCCCGGTGGCCAAGCAGGTCCTCGAGTCCCTCCTCGGGCAATGACGGAGCTGGCGGACAAGACGCTCGTCGACGGCCGCTACCGCGTCGTCGGCAGGATCGGCTCGGGGGGCATGGCCGACGTGTACTGCGCCGAGGACACCCACCTCGGGCGCGAGGTAGCGCTCAAGGTGCTCCACCGGCGCTTCGCCCAGGACCAGGGGTTCGTCGAGCGCTTCAGGCGGGAGGCGAGCTCGGCGGCCGGGCTCCAACACCCGCACGTCGTGGGGGTCTTCGACCGCGGGCAGCACGAGGGCACCTACTACATCGCGATGGAGCACCTGCCGGGGCGCACGCTCAAGGAGATCATGACGGACACGGCTCCGCTCCCGCAGAAGACAGCGATAGAGCTCGGCGTCCAGATCCTGCGCGCGGCGGGGTTCGCGCACCGGCGTGGCGTGATCCACCGGGACTTCAAGCCCCACAACGTGATCGTGGACGAAAACGGCAACGCGAAGGTGACGGACTTCGGCATCGCCAGGGCCGGCGCCTCCGAGATGACGGAGACCGGCTCGATCATGGGCACCGCCCAGTACCTGTCGCCGGAGCAGGCCCAGGGGCACGCGGTCACCGCTGCGTCGGACCTCTACTCGATCGGCGTGATGCTCTACGAGATGCTGGCGGGGCGGCTGCCGTTCGACGGCGACAGCGCGGTGTCCGTGGCGCTGAAGCACCTGGCGGAGCCGCCTCCGCCGGTCTCCCGGTTCCGTCCGGACGTGAGCCCGGCGCTCGAGGCCGTGGTGATGGCGGCGCTGGCCAAGGATCCCGGCCAGCGCTGGCAGAGAGCCGACGACTTCGCCGCCGGCTTGGAGGCGGCGCGCGAGCAGCTCGAGGCGGGCGACGGCCAGGACACCGCGGCCTTCGCGGCCCTCCCCCTGCCGATCCCCGTCGCGAGCCCCGACTCGGCGCTCGCCGAGCCCGTCGACGGGACCGCGCCCGAGGCACCGCCCGCGACGGGCCCCCCCACCCGCCGTCGCCGCCGCTGGCCGATGTTCGCGATCGGGCTGCTGACGCTGGCGCTCGCTGCCCTGCTCGCCTTCCTCGCTCTCGGCGGTCTGCCAGCCGCCGACAAGGTCGACGTGCCCCGAGTAACGGGCAAGCAACTGATCCGGGCTCGAGCGGCACTCGAGCGCGCGGGGCTCAAGGTCAGGCAGACCCGAGTGCGCAGCATCGCTGACTTCGACACGGTCGTCGACCAGGACCCCAACGGAGGGACGCGGGCCGACAAGGGCTCGACCGTGACGCTGGAGGTGTCGAACGGCCCCGGGAACGTGCGGGTCCCCTCGGTTGAGAACCTTGAGCAGGCGCGCGCCATCAAAGAGCTCAACAAGCTGGATCTCAAGGCGAACGTGGACGAGGAGCACTCCGACCGGGTGAGGGAAGGGTTCGCCATCCGGACCGTGCCCCGAGAGAGCACTGAGGTCGAGCGTGGCACGCGAGTACGGTTGTTCGTGAGCTCCGGTCCCAGCAAGGTGAGCGTGCCGGCCGTGGTCGGCCTCTCGCGCGACTCGGCGGAGAGCCAGATCGACAACGCCGGCCTGGAGGTCGCTGTGCAGGAGCACGAGTCCGATGCCCCGCGGGGCGAGGTTCTGGCGCAGCAGCCGGCCGCTGGCAGCCGCGTCGACAAGGGCACTCGCGTCACGATCACCGTTTCCAAGAGCCGGCCGAAGCGGACCGTGCCCGACGTGGTAGGGCTTTCGGCGGGCGCCGCCGTGCGTGAGCTGCGCGCCGCCCAGCTGAACGCGGTCAGGCGCGAACGGAGCGTCACGAACCGGGACGAGGATGGGAAGGTCCTGGATCAGCGGCCGGCCGGTGGCGCCCAGGCAGACAAGGGAGCCGCGGTGGTGATCGTCGTGGGGGTCTTCAAGGAGCCCAAGCCTCGCGAAGCCCCCAAGGCTCCCAAGACTCCCGATAAGACTCCCACGACCCCCTCAACGCCGCCGGCAACGCCCCAGCCGACCCCACGGTGAGGGTCGCGGTCCTGTCCGGCGGCCGCTCGAGCGAGCATGAGATCTCGCTGGCGTCGGCCGCGGCCGTGCGAGCCGGCCTCACCGAGGGCGGTCACGAGCCGATCGACGTCCGGATCTCCCGCGGGGGCGCCTGGAGCATCGACGGCGCTCCGGTGTCGGTCGAGCCCGGGGCGGGGCTGCTGGGAGCCGACGTTGCCTTTCCGGTGCTGCACGGCCCCTACGGCGAGGACGGCGTGGTGCAGGGGCTACTCGAGGTGGCGGACCTTCCCTACGTAGGCGCCGGCGTGATGGCGTCGGCGGTCTCGATGGACAAGGTCCTCTTCAAGGAGCTGATGGCGCGCGCCGACGTGCCGCAGGTGGACTACGCGGCGCTCCGCGAGGGCGACGACCCGGTGGCCCTGGAGGGGCTGGGCCTGCCGCTGTTCGTCAAGCCGGCCCGCCTGGGCTCCTCGGTGGGAATCTCGAAGGTGAGCTCGCGGGACGAGCTCGGCGGGGCGCTGACCGCCGCCTTCGAGCACGACCCGCTGGCGATCGTCGAGGCATTCGCCGACGGGATGGAGGTGGAGTGCTCGGTGCTCGGCAACTCAGAGCCGATCGCCTCACAGCCGGGTGAGATCGTGGTGAATGCCGACTGGTACGACTACGAGGCCAAGTACGAGCCAGGGGGGATGGATCTCCAGGTCCCGGCCCGCGTGCCGGAGCCGGTCCGCGAGCGGGTCCGGGAGCTGGCGGTCGAGGTGTTCAAGCTCGTGGACTGCGCGGGCATGGCACGCGTGGACTTCTTCGTGGGGGACCCGTCCGGTGACGCGCGCGTGCTCGTCAACGAGCTCAACACGATCCCCGGCTTCACGACCACGAGCGTCTACGCAAAGCTCTTCGAGGAAAGCGGCGTGCCCTATGTCGAGCTTCTGGACCGCCTGCTGGCGCTGGCCGTGGAGCGCCACGAGCGCGAGCGGAGCTACCGGTACTAACGCCGCAGGCTGAGCTCCCGGATGTCCGCCTTGTTCCCGGGCGGTAAGGAGACGATCCACACCAGGTAATAGCGGACCTTTCGACCCGCCGTGTCGAGCGGGATCTTCGTGGTCTCCTTGACCTTGGTGCGCGTGCTGACCTTGGTCCAGTCCTTGATGTCGCCCGGCACCGTGTTGGCCGCGTACACCGCCACCTGGTAGCCGGGGGTCGCGGTCACGAGGTCGAGCCGGCGCGCACTCATCGGCGAGCCGGCGTTCAGGTACAGGCCGACGCCGCTCTTCTGCACGCCCTCCAGCCCGTCGCGGTAGGTCTCGGTGGCCCAGCTCGTGGTGTTGTTGCCGTCGATCGCGAACTGGGTGGCGTGGGGGGACTCCTCACCGTCGCCGTCGGGGTCGTAGTCGCTCGCCGCCCCGCTGCCGAGCTTTACCTCGCTCAGGCCACCAGCCCGCGGGATCGCCGCGCCCCCCGTTCCCTTCTCGGTGCGGGTGGCCAGGAAGGAGATGACACCGGCGACCAGACCGATGACGAGCGCGGACAGGAGCACCGCCCGGCGCGGGCGCCGCAGTCGCGCGGGGGCGTAGTCCGCCGTGTCGCCAGGCAGCCCCCGAAGGACGGTGGTGGCCTCGCCCGAGGTCTCACCGGCCCTGGCCGCCTCGATCGCGAGCACCTGCTCCAGGTCATGGACCATTTCGTCGACGACCCGGTACCGGTTCCCCGTCTCCTTGGCGGTGGCGCGCTCGACGACCGCGGCCAGCGCGGCGGAGACCTCGGGCCGGCGGCGCTGCACGTCCGGCAGCGGGTCCTTTACGTGCTTCATCGCCACCGCAACCTGGGTGTCCGCTTTGAAGGGCGTCTCGCCCGCGAGCATCTCGTAGAGGACGACGCCCAGCGAGTAGATGTCCGACTGCTCGGTCACGGCGTGGCCGAGGGCCTGCTCGGGCGAGACGTAGTCGGTGGTGCCCAGCACGCGCCCGGTGGCTGTCAGCCCCTGCGCCTCCATCGAGCGGGCGATTCCGAAGTCGGTGACCTTGGCCCTGCCCTCGGAGTCGATGAGGACGTTCTGGGGCTTGACGTCCCGGTGAACCAGCCGGTGCGAGTGGGCGCATGAGAGCGCCCGGCCGATCTCGATCGCGTACGCCACGGCCTCCGGCACCGGCAGCCGCCCCACGGTGCGGATGCGCTCCTTGAGCGTCTCCCCACGGACGTACTCGAAGACGATGTAGGGCGCACCGTCGTCCTCGCCGGCGTCGATCACAGTGACGATGTGCGGGTGGTTGAGGCTCGCCACCGCGCGGGCCTCGCGCCGGAACCGCTCGAGCTGGTCCGGGTCGGTGGAGATGTCCCGGTGCATGAGCTTGATCGCCACCCAGCGCTCCAGCGTAGGATCGAAAGCGCGGTAGACGGTCGACATCCCGCCAGCGCCGATCTTCTCATCGAGCCGGAAGCGGTCGCTGATCAGGGTGCCGATCACGTTCATCTATTTTGCGCGCTTCGATGCCCGTGCACGTCCGCTACTACACCGATCCGGCTTGCTCTGAGTCCTTCGGCAACGAGCCCGTGCTTCGGAAGCTCATGGTGGAGTTCGGCGCGGATGTGAACTTCACCTACGTGATGGGCGGGCTCGCCCGCACCTACGAGGGGGACCTCGGCTGGCTGGTGCGCGAATGGCTGGACGTCTCCGAGCGCTCCAGCATGCCGATCGATCCCCGGCTCTGGCTTGAGGGCCCGATCCACTCAACCTACCCGGCCTGCATGGCGGTAAAGGCGGCCACTGAGCAGTCCGCCGACGGAGGCTATGCATACCTGCGCGCCCTGCGCGAAGGGCTCCTCTGCTTCCGCCGCAAGCTCGACTCGACCGAGCCCCTGGTGGACGCGGCCCGCAGCGTAGGACTCGATCCCGAGCGGTTCCGGATCGATCTCGAGTCCCACGCTACCGTCGAGGCGTTCGGCCTGGACCTCGAGGCCGCTCGCGCCGTGCCCGATGAGGCTCGTGCCCGGGCGGGGGTCGAGAAGACGGGCAACCAGGAGCGGTTGGTCCTGCCGAGCGCCAGCTTCGACGGCGAGAGCGGGCCCACCAGATGGGTCTTCGGACCCATGCCCTACCAGGAGTGGCGCGCGGCAGCCCTTGCCGCCGGAGCGAAGCCGGCCGATCAGGACCGGCCGTCCGTGCTCGGCGCCCTCCAGCGCTTCGGGCGCATGGCGACCGTCGAGGTCGGCGCCGTCTGCGACCTTCCCGGGCCCGCGGCGGGCGCAGAGCTGTGGAAGCTGGCAGCCGAGTGGAAGGTGGCATTCGTGAGGGTGCTCGCCGGTTGGCTGTTCGAGCCGGCATAGGACCTCGCGCCTATCCGGACGTCCCGAGCGGTACGAAGCCTTTCTGTCGCCGTCCGACGAGCCCCTCGCCGGGCAGCTCGATTACGCCCGCCGCGGTGGTCGCGCGCCCGATCACCGCGGCGCCAGGATGGCGGGAGCCGAGCAGCCGAACGGCGGCGTCGGCATCGTCGAACGGGACTACGCAGCAGAAGCCGCAGCCCATGTTGAAGGTCTCCCACAGCTCCGCCGCATCCACCTCGGCGCGGGTCGCGATCAGCTCGAAGAGAGGCGGGATCGGAAGCGGTCGTTCTACCTTGAAGCCCACTTCCGCTTGGAGCCGCAGCAGGTTGAGGAAGCCCTCGCCGGTGATATGCGCGAGCCCTCTCACGTCGACGTCCGAGGCGAGCAGCTCACGGATCGCACGGACGTAGATCACCGTGGGCTCGAGCAGCACCTCTCCGACGCTGCGCCCGCCGAGCTCGGGGGGCATCTCGGCGAGGTCAGGCAGCGCCTTGCGCGCAAGCGTCAACCCGTTCGAGTGCGCTCCGCTCGAGGGAATCCCGATCACGGCGTCCCCGGGCTCGATGCGACCCCCCGTGACGATCGCGTCGAGCTCCACGAGGCCGACGCAGAAGCCGGCCAGGTCGAAGCCCCGGGGGGAGGGATGACCGCGTATCAGCTCGGGCAGCACCGCGAGCTCGCCACCGGGGATCTCCACCCCCGCGTTCTCCGCCCCCCGGCGCAGCCCCCGGCCGATCTGCTCCAGCGCCTCGGGATCGGCCTCCTCGACGGCGATGTAGTCGAGCAGGGCGATCGGCTCCGCGCCAACGCAGATCACGTCATTCGCGTTCATCGCGACGCAGTCGATGCCGATGGTGTCGAAGCGGCCCAACTGCTCGGCCACGATCACCTTGCTCCCCACGCCGTCGCTGGACAGGGCGAGCCCCCGGTGGCCGTCCAGGCGAAGCACGCCTGCGTAGTGTCCGGCGCCGAGGACCGCCCGCGACGACTGCCCGGTGTCGATCTTGTGTAACACGTCCACCAGGGCCGCCACCGCCCTCCCGGCGCGACCCTGGTCGACCCCGGCGCTCGTATAGGCCCCCTCAGCCATACGCCACCGGCGTCAGGCCCGCTCGGTGATGGCGGATCCGCTGCGGCGGCGGCGGATCAAGAGCCAGGCAATCCCGAGCACCAGCGCAGCCACCACGGCGTAGTCGACGTAGTGAAGGCTGTCCTTCCAGTCCTCCCAGCGGCTCCCGGCCTCCCGGCCGATCAAGGCGAGCATGAACACCCACGGGACGCAGCCCAGGAGGGTCAGCAGGCTGAAGCGCCAGAACGGCATCCTCGCCACCCCGGCTGGGAGCGAGATGAAGGTCCTGATGATGGGCAGCATCCGCGTGAAGAAGACCGTGGCGGCGCCGTGCCTCTCGAACCAGCGGTCGGCCCACTCGAGATGGCTCTTCTTGATGTGGAGCTTGCCCCCGTGCTTCTCGAGCAGGTCGACGCGGCCGATGTAGCCGAGCAGGTAGGCGAGCCACGAGCCCACCAGGTTGGCCACCGCGCCCACGGCCGTTACCGCGGCGAGGCTGTACTCGCCGTGTGACACGTTGAAGCCGGCGAACAGCATTGTCGCCTCGCTCGGAATGGGGATGCAGGCGCTCTCGAGGAGCATCAGCACGAAGACCCCCGGGAGCCCGAGCGCATCGACGACGTCCACCGCGAAGTTGACCAGTGGATCCGTGACGGATGCGAGTTCCAGCAAGCGAAGTAGCCTAGCGGCCGCCATGAGCCCCGTACCCCTCTTCGCCACCTCCCTCGAGGAGCAGCACGAGCGGCTCTTGGAGGCGCTCGCGAGGGCCGTCCGCGGCGAGCGCTTCATCCTCGGGCCGGAGGTGCACGCGTTCGAGGAGGAGTTCGCGCGCTACCTCGGGGTGCGCCACTGCGTGGGAGTGGCCAACGGCACGGATGCACTCGCGATCGCACTGCGTGCGCTGGGAGTCCGCGCCGGCGACGAGGTGGTGGTGCCCTCGTTCACCTTCTACGCGACCGCGGAGGCAGTTGCCGCGATCGGCGCGCGTCCCGTGTTCTGCGACGTCGACCCGGAGACCTTCTGCGTCACGCGGGCGACGGTGGAGGAGGCCCTGACGCCCGGAACCAAGGCCGTCGTCCCCGTCCACCTGTTCGGCAACGTTGCGCCGGTGCCAGAGCTGCGCGACCTCGGCGTGCCGGTGCTCGAGGACGCCGCGCAGGCGGCGGGCGCCAGCGTCGGTAACGCCAAGGCTGGCGCGCTGGGCGATGCCGCGACCTTCTCCTTCTTCCCGTCCAAGAACCTGCCCTGCATGGGAGACGGAGGCGCGGTCGTGACGAACGACGACGAGGTCGCGGCGCGGGCCCGCGCGCTCCGCTTTCACGGCTCCAAGGACAAGGCCACCTTCGTGGAGGTGGGCTATAACTCGCGCCTCGACGAGCTCCAGGCGGCGGCGCTGCGCGTGCTGTTGCCCGAGCTGGACGCGTGGAACGCCAGGCGCAGGGCGGCGGCGCGGGCTTACGAGCGCGAGGGGGTGGCGCAGTACGCGGCGCCGCCGCGCGCCGTGAAGGGGGCCGAGCACGTCTACCACCTGTACGTGGTCCGCCACGAGCGCCCGGACGAGCTGGCGGCCGCACTGGCCGAACGCGGCGTGGGCGCGCGCGGCTATTACCGCACTCCCGTGCACCGCCAGCCCGGCATGGCCGACTTCGTTAACCCCGTGGACCTGCCTGGCACCGAGGAGTGTGCGCGCACCAACCTGGCGCTGCCGATGGGAACGCTGCTCACCCGGGAGCACGTGAGTGAGGTGGTACGGGCGCTGGCGCCGTTACCATGAGTCCGCTGGCCCGCCGCTCACCCGCGCACCCGGCAGCCACATGAGATCGATCACGTCCTCTGTGTACTTCCGACGCGCCGGCCAGGTCGTGGTCGACGCCTGCCTGTTCGCGCTCGCCTACTACCTGGCGTACGCGCTCCGCTTCGATTCCGGGATTCCCCACCGCTACGAGGAGCTGCTCGCGGACACGATCGTCGTCGTCGTGGTGGTGAAGCTGGCGGTGTTCGCGCTCTTCGGGCTCTACTCGAAGCTGTGGCGGTTCGTCGACCAGAAGGACTTCGAGACGATTATCAAGGCTGCCGTCGTCTCGAGCGTGGCACTGATCGCCGGACTGTTCGTGCTGGCGCCCGGCAACACCGATCCTCCGCGGGGGGTGATCGCGCTCGACTTCCTGATCGCGTTGGCGCTCGTCGGGGGCTCGCGCTTCCTGGTCCGTGCGGCCGTCGAGCGGCGGCTGCGGCCCCCGCTGCTCGAGCGGGCCACCCGGGAGGTGCTGATCATCGGCGCCGGCAACGGCGGCCAGCAGGTGGCCTTCGAGCTGCGCCGCAACCCGGAGCTGTCGAGCGCCCCGGTCGGCTTCGTCGACGACGACCCGCGAAAGCAGGGCATGCGCATCGCGGGGCTGAAGGTGCTTGGCTCGACGGACGAGCTGCCGCGCGTGCTGGACGAGGCGAAGCCGGACGAGGTCATCATCGCCATCCCCTCGGCGCCGGGCGTCGTCCGCCTCAAGGTGGTCACCGCGTGCCGCGAGCGCGGCATCCCCGTGCGCACGCTGCCCACCACCTTCGAGCTGCTCTCCGGCGGCGTCAACCTGATGCGACAGGTGCGCGAGGTGCGGGTGGAGGACGTGCTCGGCCGCGACCCGGTCCGGATGGAGGCCGACCGCGTGGGCGCCTACGTGCGCGGCCGCGTCGTCCTGGTGACCGGGGCAGGGGGCTCGATCGGCGCCGAGCTCTGCCGTCAGCTCGCGCGGGTGAGGCCAAGGCAGCTCGTCCTGGTGGAGAACGCCGAGAACGGCCTCTTCGAGGTTTGCCGCCAGCTCGAGGAGGAGCGGCACTTCGGGCGCGTGGCGGCGGTGCTCGCCGACTGCAAGGACGCGACGCGGATGCGGGAGCTGTTCCTGGAGCACCGGCCGTCCGTGGTCTTCCACGCCGCCGCGTACAAGCACGTGCCGCTCATGGAGGAGAACCCCGTGGAGGCGGTGCGGAACAACGCGGTGGCCACTCGCATCGTCGCGGCCGCCGCGGGCGAGAGCGGCGTCGAGCGCTTCGTGCTCGTCTCTACCGACAAGGCAGTGAGCCCTGCCACCGTGATGGGTGCCTCGAAGGCGCTTGCCGAATGGGCCGTGGAAGCCGCCCAGGCCCGCTACCCGCGGACCCGCTACGCGGCCGTACGGTTCGGAAACGTGCTCGGCTCATCCGGGTCGGTGGTGCCGATCTTCCGCGGCCAGATTGCCGCCGGCGGGCCCGTAACGGTCACCGACCCAAAGATGACCCGCTATTTCATGACCATTCCCGAGGCGGTCCAGCTGATCATCCGCTCCGGGGAGCTGGCGGTGGGCGGCGAGGTGTTCGTCCTCGAGATGGGCGACCCGGTGAAGATCATTGACCTCGCCCGCAAGATGATTCGGCTCTCAGGTAACGAGCCGGACATTGACATCCCGGTCGAGATCGTCGGCCGCCGGCCGGGGGAGAAGCTCCACGAGGAGCTGTTCAACCCGGGCGAGCGGCCCCAGCCCACTCCGGCCGACAAGATCGTCAGCGCCGTCCGGCGTCCGCTCGATCCCGGCTGGGTCGAGAGCGCGTTCGTGCGTATCGAGGAGCTCGTCTACCACGGCGACGCGGCCGCCCTGGCGAGCGCCGTGGCCGAGCTGTCGGCGGAGCGGGCGCTCCGCGTGACTTCTCCGGAGGCGCCCGCCGGGCCGGGTAGGTGGGATGACGCGCGTGTAGGCCGCCGGCGCGTCTAGAGTTCGAGAACCTTCGTGCCGGAGATCGTTCAGGAAATCGGCGCCGCCGCGGGCCTGGCCGCCGTCGTTGGGCTAGCGGTGCTATCGGCGCTCTACTTCTCGCAGGCCCGCGACGTCAAGAGGCTGCGCGAATGGGCTGGCCGTGCTCCGGAGCGTGCGGCCGAGCAGGCTGCGGCTCCGGCGGCCGCGGAGGAGCCCGCGGTCGCGGAGCCGCGCTCGGGGGCCGTCCAGCCGATCCCGGGTCGTGCCACTCCGGCCCCCGGCTCGCCTCTGGCGGCCGCAGCGGGAGCTCGCCCGGCGGCCGCGACAGCCGCGGCCCAGAGCAAGCAGGCGCCCGTCCCGGCCGGCCCAGCGACCGCACCCGGAGCCGCGCCCTCCGGGGGCGGTGCGAGGTCGCCTGCGGAGGGTGGCGCCGCCTCAAAGCCGGGCGCGCCCGGCAAGGCGGACTCGGCCCAGCCCGCGACCCGCGTGAAGGAAGAGGCGGGGAAGCCGGCCGGTCCCCCGGAGGCCGCGCCTGCTCCGTCGCCAGGCGCACCGACTCCCGCCGGAGCATCCGGCAAGGGGGTGTCGCCTGCCGCAGTCCCGGCTGCGCAGGCCGCTGCCGCCCCGCGGGGAGGCGCCGCGGCGCCCGCCAAGCCCGCCGAGGGAACGCCCGCGGGGCCGGACGAGGGAGTCGCCGCCAAGCCAGGCGCGGCGGCGTCCGCGGAGCCGGCGGAGGCGGCGCCCGCGAAGTCCGCCGACGGCGCTCCGGGAGGCTCCGACGCGGCGCGCCAGAAGCCCGCCGAGGAGCATGGCAAGGTAGAGACTGTTGCGAGGCCCGCCGGCCCCGCCACCCCGGCCGGAGCACGGCCCTCGGGAGAGCCGGGTCACGTCGCGCCGGTCGGACCGCCGCCGGTCCCTCCCCGCGGCGGAGCTCCCTCGCCACCGGCGCCGGCGTCTCGCCCCCCGCCGTCTCAGACGGCGATCCTGTCATCCAACGGGGAGGCCCAGCGGCCCTGGTACCGACGTCTGCTCGGGAGTCCGCGCTACCTCGTGCTCGCGATCGCCGGCGTACTGATCATCGGCGGCGCGGCGGCGTTCGGGCTCGCCCGGCTCGCGGAGGAGGAGGCGCCCTCGCCGAAGGCGGAGAGAACTGAGCGCTTCCAGCACAACGGCGAGAACAAGCAGACCGGGCGGAAGGCGGCTCCGGTCGTCGCGTCGCGGGTGACCGTCTCGGTGCTCAACGGCACGACGGTCCCGGGCCTGGCGGCCAAGGTCGGAGACAGGGTCGAGGCGCTCGGCTTCCAGCTCGGGAACGTGACCAACAACAGCGACCAGTCGCGCAACGAGTCGGTCGTCATGTACTCGCCCGGCAACCAGCGCGAGGCGGCCGCGGTGGGCCGGAAGCTTCGAATAGCTCAGCGCGAGCCGGTCGACGCGGCGAGCCAGGCGCTGGCGGGCGACGCCGGGGTGGTCGTGATCGCGGGCAACGACCAGTCCTAGGGCCCGCTGACCAGGGCGCGAGCGCGCTCTGACAGGTGCGGCACGCCAAGGCGCTCGGTCGCCTGGGCGGCGGACTCGAGCAGGACCCGCGACCGCTCCGGGTCGTGGTCGACCAGCCTCTGGCCGGCCAGCAGGCGGCAGCGAGCAGCCTCGAGCGGGCGGTCGAGGTCCTCCCACACGGTCTCTGCCTCCTCGAGCAGGCGGGCGCCCTCGTCCGGGTCGTTGGCGGTGGCTCCCTGTGCCTCGAGCGCGGCCGCGCGACCGATCGGGTAGTGCAGGCGGTCGGCCAGCTCGGCGGCCTCGGAGGCGGACTCGCGGGCCTGGTCGGAGCGCCCGGCCAGCGCGAGCACGACGGCGCGGAGGGCCGTGGCCTGGATCGACTGCGCGATCAATCCCGCGCGCTCGCAGACGTCCACGGCCTGGTCCAGCGCGATGACCGCGCCGTTCAGGTCGCCGTCGTCCCGTAGCCCCAGGGCCAGCCCGAACAGGGCTTGGAACGCCAGCTCGGACCAGCCCACCTTCTCCGCGAGCTCATGGGCCTGGCGGAACAGGCGCGTGGCGCCGGCCGCGTCGCCCTCGCGCCAGCGGAGCAGTCCGCGCAAGACGTAGGGGAGGCATAGCTTGCCCACCAGTCCCTCGCGCTCGGCGAGGTCGGCGCTCGCCTCGGTGGACTCCTCGACCTGGTCCCAGTCCGCCCGGTACACCGCAAGCTGCGCGATGGCAGCGTGCAGCTCCACCTGGGCTGGCAGGTCGCCTACCTGCTCCGCGAGGGTCAGCGCCTCAGCGTATGCGGAGGCCGCCAGCCCGACCTCGGCCTCGGAGATCTCCAGGTGCCGCCCGAGTGCCAGCAGCGCCAGGATCGTCTCGCCATGGTCGGAGCCGCGCGCGAGCTCCACCGAGCGCTCGAGGTTGGAGCGCGCCTTCTCGGTGTCGCCGATGCGGCCGAAGACGCGCCCGAAGATCCCGTGCGCGCGGCTCGCCGCCCGGGTCTCGCCGAGACGCTCGGCCAGCCGTAGCGCCTTCTCCGACGCGTAGATCGCGAGCATGTTGTCGCCCGTGTGCAGGTAGAGCCAGGCGGCCTCCTCGTAGAGCCGCACGAGCTCGAGCCGGGGTGGGCCGTCCTTCAGCAGGTTGATGCCCTTCTGGTAGTGCTCAATCGCGGCCTTGCGCTCGCCCTTGTGCGACAGACCGGCGCCGATCTTGCGGTGCAGGTCGGCCACCCGCTCCAGGTCCTCCTGGCCGCGGTGGTACTCGAGGCACTCCTGCCAGACGCCGATCGCCTCGTCCACCCGGCCGAGCCGCAGGGAGACGTCCCCGAGCTTCTCCCCGATTCGCACGAGCATGGCTGGATCCTCCGAGCCGACCTCGCGTGCGTGGCGGTAGTGAGAGGCTGCCTCGCGGTTCGAGTACAGGAGCGCCGCCGCGTCGCCCGCCTCCTCGAGGAAGCGGACGGCACGCTCGCGCATCGGGCCAAGCTCCTCCCTGGGGAGCCCGCCCTCGCGCCCCAGCGCCGCCGCGCGCCCGTAGTGCTCCCCCAGCAGGGGGACCACTTCGTCCGTGCGATCGCCGGCCCGCTCCTCGATGAACGCGCCGAGCTCGAAGTGCTTCCGCGAGCGCACCGCCTTGGGGAGCATCCCGTACGCCACGTCCCGGATCAGCACGTGGTTGAAGGCGAGCTCCCGCTCACCCGCCAGGCGACCCTCCGACCCGGGCGCAAGGATGTCCTTCTCCCGTAGCGCCATCAGCGCCCGCTCCAGGTCGCGCCCCTCCGCCGCCGCCACGCCCACCAGCCAGCTCGCCCAGAAGGTCCGTCCCACCACGGCGGCCTGTTGCACCAGCCTTCGCTCGAACGGGTCCAGCGCGTCCAGGCGCGCAGCGAGCACCGCCTGCACGGTCTCGGGCAGCTCGAGGGCCTGGGTACTGCCCTCCTCCTTGATTCTGCGGACCATCTCCTCGGCGAACAGGGGGTTGCCGCCAGAGCGTTCGGCCACCACCGGCGCCACCTCGGCGCCACCGTCGCCCGGCAGGAGCGCCGTGACGAGCTCGCGCGTGTCCTCCACGGTCAGCGGCTCCAGGAACAGCTGCGTAGCGTTGCGGCGGCCGCCGCCCCAGCTCGGCCGCTGCTCCAGCAGCTCGTCACGTGTGAGGCAGAGCAGCATCAGCGGCGCTCGCACCCACTGGGCGAGGTGCTCGATCACGTCGAGCATTCCCTCGTCCGCCCAGTGGATGTCCTCGAAGGCGAGCACCAGTGGGCGCCTCCGGGCCATCGCCTCGATCACCGAGCGGAGCGCCGAGAAGAAGCTCTCGCGAACCCGCTCCGGGTCCTCCGAGTCGATCCTCGCCAGCTCCTGCGGCACCTCGAGTCCCAGCGATCGTCCGATGATCGCCGCGCGCCGCTCGGGCGGTTCGGACAACTGCTCGCCGGCCTGCGCCAGCACTCGCCGCACGTATGAGGAGAGCTTGTGCCAGGCCTCTTCGGAGCTGTCGGTCTCGACGATCTCGCACTCCTCGCGCAGCACCTCGCCGAGCGCCCAGAACACGATGCCCGAGCCGTAGGGGAGGCAGCGCCCTGTGCGCAGGGCGGCGGCCTTCTCGCCGTCGCCGAGCCGCTGCTCGAGCTCGCTCAGCAGGCGCGACTTGCCCACGCCGGCCTCGCCGATGAGGGTCACCAGGTGGGGCCGCTCCTCGCGAACCACCCGCTCGTACAGGGACTCGAGGGCACCGACCTCGTAGTCGCGGCCCACGAGCGGCGCCTCCCGCCCGCTGGTCGCGCGCCGGAGCGCGTGCTCGGTGATCAGGCCGACCGCCTCCCAGGCTGGCACCGGCTCCGACTTGCCCTTGAGCTCGAGCGGCTCGAGCGGCTCGTAGCGGACGGCCTCGCTCGTGGCCCGCATGGTTCGCTCGCCGACGGTGACGCTGCCAGGTTGGGCCGCGGTCTGGAGCCGGGCTGCCACGTTCACGGTGTCGCCGACCACGGTGTAGTCCTGCCCGACCGCGCCGGCCAGCACCTCGCCCGTGTTCAGCCCCGCGCGCAGGGCGAAGGAGACGCCCTCGGGCAGGCGCTCGTTGACCTCGGTCATGGCGCTCTGCATGCCGAGCGCAGCTCGCACGGCACGCTCGACGTCGTCCTCGTGGGCCACCGGCGCGCCGAACAACGCCATCACGTTGTCGCCGATGTACTTGTCCACCGTGCCGCCGTAGCGCTCGACCTCCTGTCCGAGCCGCTGGAGCGTCGCGTCCACCAGCTTCTTGACGGTCTCCGGGTCCATCCGCTCGGCCACCGCCGTGTAGCCGGACAGGTCGGCGAACAGTACGGTCACCTGCCGCCGCTCCTCGGGAGGCCGCTCGCGGGGAGGCGCTGCGGCTGGCGCCGGCACCACGTCCGCGTCCAGCGCGGTCCCGCAGGCCATGCAGAAACGAGCCTCGGGGGGCGCCTTCTCGCCGCAGTTGGGGCAGCTGCGCTCGAGCGCCGAGCCGCAGGACATGCAGAAGCGCGCCCCCGGAGGGTTCTCGGTTCCGCAAGAGGCGCACGCGAGCCCGGCCATCGGATTGACGATACACCCCCGCCAGCCGGTTGATTCCGTCCTCGTGTGCCCTGGCAGCCCGCCGTGCCGCTCGGAGGAGCCGCGCCGGAATGATTCGCTAGGGGATCTGCGCCGCCTCTCGGTAGCCCCACGCGACCTGTCCGAGCAAGCCGTCGTCCACGAGCGTCAGCTCGCGCCCGCCAACCTCCAGCGTCGCCCGGGCCAGGGCAGATACCAGAACGCGCGGAGCTCGCGCTCCACGTCGTCTTCCGGTCGGAGGCGGCGCTGCGTCTCGAGCTCGTCACGGCTCAAGCAGCGGCCCTCACCCTGCGGCTTGGCCACGAGGTCGAGCTCCTGATGGGGTCCAGTCGTCCGGCTCCGCGGCCACCACGGCGGGCACTTAGCAGCCCTGCTCGACCAGCCACTCGAGGCGCTGCCGAGCGCTTGTTCCGCCCAGGAACAGCGCTTTCACGCGAGCAGCTCTTCGTACAGGGCCATCGTGCGAGCGGCGGCGTTGTCCCACGAGTAGGGCCCGGCGGCGGCCACCGCCGCCCGCTCACCGAGGCGGGCCCGTCGGGCGGGATCACGCAGCAGCTCGCTGATCGCCGCCGCCAGCGGCTCCGGCTCGCCCGGCGGCACGAGCCGCGCAGCCCTGTGCTCGTCGCCCACCTCCTCGAAGCCGCCCACCGCCGATATCACCATGGGCTTGCCGAACGCGAGGCCGATGTAGAGCACGCCCGACTGGTCGACCGAGCGGTACGGCAGCACGACCAGGTCGGCGCGGCGGAAGAAGGCCGGGATCTCGGCTTCGGTGATGTAGCGGGTCACGAACCGCACGGTCCCCGCCGCTTTCCGGGCCTGCTCGTGCAGCCCGCCCATGATCGACTCGTCGAGCGGGCGGCCGACCACCCACAGCTCGGCTCCAGGCACCTCCCGGAAGGCATCCAGGAGCACGTCGATGCCCTTGTACGGCCGCAGCATGCCGAAGCTCAGCACCACGGGCGCTTCGACCGCGGCCAGCTCGTCAGGCAATGGCACCTCCTCGCGCTGACGGGTCAGGTGCTCGAACGCCCCGTGGGGGACCACCCGTACCTTGCTCGGGTCGACGCCGAGCCGCTCCCTGAGACGGCGGCTGCCGTGCTCCGTGTGCACGAGCACGGCGTCCATCCGCTCGGCCAGGCGCCGGGTGACCGCCGCGCTGAGGCGACCCTCCCCGCGGCGGATCACGTTGTGAAGGGTCATCAGGCGCGGCCTCTCGTTCGGGATCAGCACGGAGTCGATTGCCTCGAGCGGGAGCCACTGGAAATGGCGCACGTCGGCCCCTCCGGCGTGGCCGCGGTAGCGAAGCATGTCGGGCACGTGCTCGAGCAGGCGCAGCGCCTGGCGGGAGCGGCGCCGCTCGCCGCGGCGCACCGCGTGCCGGTAGAAGCGCTCGCTGACCTCATAGCCGCGCGCCTCGGGGATCGGGCCGTAGACGAAGCGCGAGGTGACGAGCTCGACCTCCGCCCCACGCCGGGCGAGCGCCGCGCTGAGGGCGTGGTCGTACGGGGTCACGTCGCCGCGGGGGTCCACCAGCTGAACGCGCATCGGCACGACATTCTGCGCCAGGCGCGGGGCGGCTGGGCCGCCCACTACCGTTCCGCCGGCCATGGGCAGTCCTCTGGTCCGCGCCGCCTTCGCCGCGTTGGTCGGCGCCACGATCGCCGTGTTCTTCGTCACGCAGCAGCTCAAGGGAGAGTTCCCGCTCGTGCTTCGCTTCGCGGTGGCTCCGAAAGCGATCTCTCCCAATGGCGACGGTGTGCGCGACGGCGCCATCGTGGGCTTCGACCTGTCCGAGCCCGCCACGGTCTCCTTCTCCGTGGTGGACTCGGAGGGCAGCGACGTGCGCCGGCTCGTGGACGACCGCCGGCTCGCGGGCGACACGAAGCACCGCTTCTTCTGGAACGGGCGCGACGACGCCGGCCGGCGGGTGCCCGACGGTATATATCGGCTGCGCCTGGTGCGCCGTGACGAGGGCCGCGTGATCAACTCCTTCAAGGAGCTCAGGGTCGATACGAGGCCGCCCAGGGTGGAGCTCAGCTCGGCCCGCCCCGGAGTGATCGCTCCGGGCGATCCGGGCCGGCACCCGCGCGTCGCGATCCGCTATCGCGGGCTCCGAAACGGGGCGCCGGAGTTCCGGATCTTCCGTACGGACGACGGGAGCCCTCGGGTGGTGGCGCGCTTCCGGGGCAACGACAAGCGGATGGGCCTGTGGCGGGGCCACATCCGCGGCCACCCCGCGGTGGACGGCGACTATGCCTTCACGGTGACCATCCGCGACGGGGCGGGCAACCGGGGCGTCGCCCCGGCGGAGATACCGACCGCGGAGCTGGCCCTCCCGGGCACCGGAGTATCGGTTCGCCATCTGACGCTGCTCGGGCCGGTGGGCGTCCTTCGGGCGGGCTCGCCGGCCGTGCTCGAGGTCGGGCCGTACCCGCGCGGCTTCGAGTTCGCCCTGTCGAGGCTCGGCTCGAAGCGCATCGTGAAGCGGGGCAGCCGCTTCGGCGGGCGCTTCCGGGTACGCGTCCCTCCGCGTGCTCGTACCGGCGTCTACCTCTTGCGGGTGCGGGCCCGACGGAGGAGAGCGGTCTGGCCGCTCGCAGTGGAGGGACGCCCCCAGGCCCGCGGGCCCCGCCCGCTGGTGGTACTGCCCGTGGTCAGCTGGGAGGGCCTGAACCGCTTCGACGACGACTTGGACGGCTTCGCCGAGACACTTCAGGACTCGCGCTCCGTGCGGCTGGAGCGGCCCTTCGCGCGGGGCCGACCACCACCGCTGTACGACTCGCAAGCAACGCCGCTTTTGCGCTTCCTCGACCGCGAGAAGCTTCCCTTCGACCTGACTACCGACGTCTCCCTCGACCGCGGCGAGCACCCGTCCCTCGCGAGAGCCCCCGGCGCGGCGCTCGCCGGCAGCGCTCGCTGGCTCACTCCCACCTCCCTGCGGGGGCTGCAGCGGTACGTGAAGGATGGTGGGCGGCTGGCTTCGTTCGGAGCGGACGCCCTGCGACGCTCCGTCCGCCTGAACGCGGGGGTCCTGCGAGACCCCACCGCCGCACGCCCGGAGAACGCCCTCGGCGAGCGCACCAGGCTGCTGAGAGCGAGCCCGGCACCGCTGGCGGTGGAGCGGGACCGCATCGGGCTTTTCGACGAGCGTTTCGTGGGGGAGTTCTCGATATTCGAGCGCTCGATGGCACTCCCCCCAGGGGCCAGGCGGCTGGCAGCTGCCGGGCGCGACCCCGGCCAGCCGGCCTTCGTGGTCTACCGGCTCGGCAGGGGACTCGTTCTCCGTGTGGGCACACCGCAGTGGTCTGCGGCGCTCCCCGAAGGCGCGGTAGCCGGGGTGACCAGGCACATTTGGTCGCTGCTTCAGCGCGGTTGAGCGGCGGGACGCTTTGCCATCCTTCGGCCGCGTGAATCGCCGCCGCCTGCTCATCGCGGGCGCCTTTGCCGCAATCGCCCTGGGCGCTGCGATAGGGAAGTACGTCCACGACCAGAATCAGCCCACCCGGAAGCGCGGCTCGGCCACCGAGGAGTTCGTCACCGCACCGGAGCCAAGGCCTAACCCCAACCCGGAGAACCCGGTCCCCTGGCCCACCTTCGCCTACGACCGGGAGCGCGACCACCTGTCGCCGTTTCGGCACCGCCCTCCCTATCGCCGCCTGTGGTCGGCCAGCGCCCACAACACGCTGGAGTTCCCTCCCTCGGTCGCCTACGGCCACGTGTACCTCGCGCAGCAGAAAGGGCTCTTCTTCGCCATCAACGCCAAGACCGGCCGGGTCAGGTGGCGGAAGACGACACATCGCTGCTCGGCCTCGTCGCCCACGATCGCCCGCCATGTCGTCTACCAGGCATGGATGGACCGCGTGAACTGCCCGCAGTCCCGCCCCGGCGCCACCGGCTTCCTGATCGCATGGAATGCCGATACGGGCAGGAAGATCTGGAAGCGCAAGGGGGCGCCGATCGAGTCCTCGCCGCTGCTGGTGAAGCGGACGCTCTACTACGGCGCCTGGGACCACCGCGTGCACGCCGTCGACGCCCGGACCGGCCGCCAGCGCTGGAGTTTCAAGGGCGACGACGAGATCAACACGTCGGCCGCCTACTGGAGGGGCACGGTCTACATCGCCTCCGACGGGGGGACGCTCTACGCGCTCAACGCGCGCACCGGCAAGCTGCGCTGGAGCGTCCAATCGCACTCCAAGTTCGGATCCCGCGAGTTCTTCTACGCCACCCCGGCCGTGGCGTACGGGCGCGTCTACATCGGGAACACCGACGGGACCATGTACGTATACGGGGCGAGGACGGGCAAGCTCCGTTGGGCACGGCCGCTCGGCACCTACGTCTACTCGGGCGCGGCGATCTCGAAGCGCCGTGTGTTCGTTGGCACCTACGACGGCAACTTCTACGCGCTGGACGCCGCCACCGGCGACGTGATCTGGAAGCGGTCCGCGCCCTCGGCAGTGCATGCGGCGCCCACGGTGATGAACGGCCTCGTCTACTTCGCGGTGTGCAGCAGCTGCGGGCAAGCGGCGTCGCGTGCCGTTAAGCACGGGCCCGACGGCACCTACGCGCTGAGCGCCGGCACGGGGCGGGTGATATGGCGCTTCCCCGCCGGCACGTTCGCGAACCCGGTGGTGTCGGATTCGAGGAGGATCTACGTCACGGGGCGGACGAACCTGTTCGCACTGGAGCCGAGGAGGGGGCGGCGATCGAGGAAGCGAAAGTCCTCTCACCGGCGGCCATGAGCGCCGCCACGGCTGCCCCCGTGAGCGGCCACACGAGGTAGTAGTTGTTGAAGGTGCGGCCGATGAACATCAGGACCAGGATCGAGATGGAGAACGCCGCAGCGCCCACCCATAGCTCCCTGGCCCGTCGCTGGACGAGCAGCAGCCAGACCGTGAGCGGCAGCCAGAGAACGAGCGCGAAGAGCGCGAACGGGTAGGACCCCTCGCGGTCGGCGAGAATGCCCAGCCGGACCAAGATCCCCGACAGCCCGTAGCCCACGATCCTGTAGGTCCCGGCGCCGTACTTGACCGTGTCGCGCCAGAAGGCGGCCGGGTCCCACACGAGGAACGGCAGGATCCCCACGGCCAGGACAGCGGCGAACACGAGCCCGGCGCGGCGCAGCTCGGCGCGGTCGGCGCCCCGCTTCACCAGCATCAGTGCGATGAAGGGCAGGGCCACGACCGCGAACTGCTTGAGCAGCACGGCTCCTGCCAGGCTCGCCGCCGCCCAGCCGTAGCGCGCCCGGGTGACGAGCGCGAAGGACAGCACGAGCAGGAGCAGGCTGGGGGCGTCGTTCTGGCCGAACCAGGCCGAGCGGACCGCGATCGGGTTGCAGACCAGGATCGCGCCGATGCCCAGTCGCCATGCGATGGGAGCACGGAAGGCGAGGGCCGCGAAGAGCATGAGGACCGTGCACACGAGCACGAAAAGCCGGAAGTCGTCGAATGGCCGCGGCAGCGCCCGCCACGCGGCGGCGGTCACGATCGTGCCCGGGAAGTAGGCGTAGTGACGCAGGGCGACCTCGCGCTCCAGGACCCGCGGGGAGACCGTGCCGTCGAAGGTGTAGAAGCGCTCCAGGCCGCTGCCGCGGTAGTCGTGCCCGTAGGGGTCGTGGCCGTCCAGGAGGAGCTCTCCGGCAAGGTCGATCTGATACGTCGAGTCGTTGGTAAAGAACCACGGCGCGGTGGAGTCCCGCAGGCCGAGCTGAAGGAAGCTCGAGGGGACCAGTAGGAGGAGCGCCACGGCGAGCACGACCCCGATGCCCGCCCAGGCAGGCCAGCTCCGCCTGGAGAACAGCGTGAGCCCGGCCCCCCCACACGCCAGCGCCGCGACGAAACAGGCAGCCCTGGCGATACCCACGTCCCACTCCTCGCCGGCGGCCCGCACCAGGGGGGCGAGGGGTCCCTCGGGGTCCACCGATGGCGGGCGGAAGGGCCACGGGTTCGAGCCGAGCTCCGGGAGCGTGATCGCGACGATCGCAAAGAGGACGCCGAGCAGCGACCACGCCCCGAGCTGGCCGAGGCGCTCCCCGGCCTCGCTCACGGCGTTACCGCCGCCTCACGCGGGGGCCGTCTCTCCGGGGGACCCTCGTCACGGCGAGGCCACGACAGAAAGCCCGCTCCCACCCCGAGCACGACCCAGGTGATCGGGTCCTCGAGGAAGCCGCTGTACGAGAGGGCGTGCACGAACAGGGCCAGGAACGAGGCGCCCAGCGCCAGGCCGACCGCCCCGTCCAGGCGGGTTACGGCCGCGAGCAGGCGCGCGCCGCCCACGAGCAGCCACAGATAGAGGCCCACGCCTACGATCCCGATCTCGGCGGCCACGGTCAGGGGGGTCGTGTGGGAGACGAAGTTGGGAGTCGGCCGGTCGCTGTGTGCGAGCGCGCGGCTGGCCCTGGGCTGTCCTCCGAGCCCTACGCCGGCCAGCGGATGATGGGCGATCACCCGGGTCGTCTCCTGAACCCGCGCCGTGCGGTCGCTCGTCAGCTGGTTGAGCGAGTCGCCGGAGACGAGCTGCCAGGCCGCATAGCCAGCCACGGCCAGGACGGCGACCGCCGCCGCCACCACCACCGCCCGGCGAACCCCGCGGTCGCCCGTGGCGAGCGCGACGGCAAGCGCCACCACGAGCAGGGCGACCATGCTCGACTGCGAGTAGCTGAACAGGAGGCCCGCCCACATGACCGCGAGCAGGGGCAGCCCGATACGGGGCTCGAGGCGACGTGTGGCGAGCAGCACGAGCACCACGCCGAGCGCAAGGACCAGATGGCGCCCGTACAGGCTCGGGTCCCCGAACAGCGAGGTCACGCGGAAGTAGTCCGTGTTGGCGTTGGACACCTCCAGGTTGGGCGCGAAGAAGAACAGCTTGTGCGTGGCGGCCTGCCATAGGCCGAGCGCCGCGAACAGCAGCCCGAGCGCGATCGCCACCCTCGCCAGCGCCCGGGGCAACCAGTCGGGATAGGGAGCGCGGGCGACCGTGGCCATCAGCGCGACAAAGGGGAGAGTGAAAAAGGCGATCAGGTTGGCGCCCGCCTCGAGATCGTCCGCCCAAAGGAGGGAGACGAGGGCAAAGGCGAAGAACGCCGCGGCCGGCAGCGCCACGACGCGGGGCAGCCCACGGGGCCGCGAGCCGCGCAACGTCCGCCAGCCGACCGCCGCCACGGCTGCGAGCAGCACGAAGTACAGCGGCAGCAGCCGCCCGAGGGCGCCGTTGGTGGCGATGGAGACGAGCACCGCGCTCGACGGGTCGTACTCGATAGGCGGCCTCAGGGGCGCCGTGGCGAGCACGACCACCGGAACGAGCGCCGGACGTCGGACGAGCAGGGCGGTCGCGGCGGCAAGGACGCCCAGGCCCAACAGGGCGGCGGCGCCGCCGCTCGCAGAGGTGAGCTTGTCGGCCGGCCCCCCACCCAGCGCGAGGGCGAGGCCGGCCTCGGCGACGAGGAGCAGCAGGAGGCCCGCGAGCAGCGAGAGCCGGCCCCGGGCGAGCAGCGCCAGGACCGAACCCAGCGCGCCCCCAAGCGCGGCGACCTGGGCGACGTCGGGGTGCTCCACTACCGGCGCACCTTAGACAAGGAATCGGTCTCAGCCGGCCCGTTTGGTGGCCTTCGGCCCACCGAACGGCGTGCCTGAGGGCGGGGTCGCCCGCAAACGCCGGTTGTGGGCCTCCGCCGCCTCCCGGACGCCTTCGCCGCGGCCCGGTGCCAGCTCCTGCATGGCGTGCCGCCAGTACCGGGCAGGGTGGCGCCTCGGGAGCACGAGGGCGGCCAGCGCCCTAAGGAGATAGGACCAGGCCCAGAGGGTCCTCCACGCGACCCTCGTCGCGACGGGTGCGTGCTTGCGCATGTAGCGGTCCCGACCGCGGTGGAACTCCACGATGCGCCGCCGCATCGCGTCCCGGTCCGTGGAGAGCTGGTCATGATGAGTCGCGCGGGCCGCCGGCACGTACAGCACTCGCCAGCCGGCGTCGTGCAGCCGCTTGCAGAAGTCGGTCTCGTCCGAGTAGACGAAGAAGGCCGGGTCGAGGAAGCCCACTCGCTCCGCTGCCTCCCGTCTCACCAGCATCGCGCTCGACTGGGTCCAGCCGACCTCCCGGACGGTGTCGCCGCGGCTCTGCACCGCGTAGCGGTCGTGGAGGAACAGGGCCCCGGCGAGGGCCCAGCCGAGCCCCGGGAATCGCCAGGCGCAGGCCTTGGGCCGACCCTCGGAGGTGAATAGCTGTGCGCCCGCGGCAGCCGCCGCGGGGTCCGCCTCGAGTGCGTCCAGCAATGCCCGGGTGGCTCCCGGGTGGAGCTCGGAGTCCTCGTTCAGCAGGAGGCAGTAGCGTCCCCTGGCCTCGCCGAGCAGGCGCGAGTCGTTGGCGGCCTTGCCGTCCCGACGATCGAGGGCGACGAGACGAAGCCCGCGCCCTCGCACGGCCTCCGCCGAGCCGTCGTCCGAGGCGTTGTCCAGGACCAGCACCTCGCTCTCAACCCCCTCCGGGTGCGTGCGCTCGATCGCGTCGAGACAGGCCAGTAGGCAGTCGCGGCCGTTGGTATTGACGACGCAGTAGGAGAGCAGCATGGTCAGCGCCCGGCGGCGGCCCGCTCCAGCACGCCGAGCGCGCGCTCCGTGAGCATGTCGCGGCTGAACTCGGTCTCGGCGAGCTTGCGCGCGTTGCGCCCGTACCGCTCTACGAGCTCGGGGTGGTCGCGCATGAACGCCACGCGGTCGGCCAGGTGGGCCGGGTCTGCGGGCCGCACGTAAACCCCCGCCTCGCCCTGCTCGACCAGCTGCTGCAGCCAGCCGGGCGTGTTGACGATGGCGGCCCTGCCCGCCGCGAAGGTATCGAAGAGCTTATTGGGCGAGCAGGTGCAGAGGATCGGAACGTCCTTGTAGATCGTCATGCAGGCGTCCGACGCGGCGGCCAGCCGGGCCACCGAGTCCTTGTCGGGCAGAGGGTCGGAGAAGACCACGTTCCCGACCCCTCGCTCGCGGACGAGCCGCTCGAGCGCCGGCCGCCGCTTCCCGTCGCCGTGTAGCACGAAGCGCACGTCGTCGTCCATCAGCGCCGCCGCCTCGATTACCTGGGTGAGGTCGTTCGCCTCACCCATCGTTCCGAAGTAGCTGCACACGAAGCGGTCGCCGAGGCGAAGCCGCTCTCGGAACTCGGACCCGTCCCGGTCGGGCGAGAACAGCTCGAGGTCGGAGGCATTGGGGACGAGCGTGACCTTGCCGGCCGGCGTGCCGGCCGCGATCACGCCCTCACGCATGCCCGGCGAAAGCGCGATCACGTGCGCCGCGCTGCGGTAGACGTGGCGCTCGAGCCCTCGCGCCAGCCGCTTCAGCAGCGGGTTGGTGAGGACGCCCATCTGGATCGGCGCCTCCGGCCACAGGTCGCGCACCTCGAAGACCAGCGGCACCCTGTGCCGGCGGGCGGCGGCGAGCGCGGGCAGTGCCATCGTCAGGGGCGGCGAGGTCGCGTAGATGACGTCGGGCCGTGGCATGCGCAGCACACAGGTCGTGGCGGCGACTGCGAACCTGGCGAACTCGAGCGCCCGCCGCGGATAGGCGAGCTTGGTGCCGGTGACGTAGTCGGCGAACCCCGCGCGCACGCCGAGCACGTCGATGCCGTCGACCCGACGCCGCGAGGCCTCGCCGGGTGCCGCCACGGTTACCATGCTCACCTCGTGCCCCCGCGCCGCGAAGCGCCGCGCGAACTCGTAGGAGCGCGTGCCCCCGATCCCGGCTCGGGTCATGAAGTACTGATGCAGGTAGAGGATGCGCATCCGACCCGGCGCAACGTTAGTCCCATGGGCCGCGCGCTGGACCTACTGATGGCGAGCGTGCTCCTCGCGATCAGCTCGCCGCTGCTAGCAGCAGCCGCCCTCGCGATAAGGCTCGAGAGCCGCGGCCCGGCCTTCTACCGCCAGCGCCGGGTGGGCAGGAACGGCGTCCCGTTCGACCTCTGGAAGCTGCGGACGATGGTCCCTGGGGCGGAGGAGATGGGAGCGGGGATCTACGTCCTCGAGGGCGACCCACGCATAACCCGCGTCGGCCGGCTGCTACGCCGGCTGTCGCTCGACGAGCTGCCCAACCTCCTCAACGTGATCACGGGCGAGATGTCGATCGTGGGCCCGCGGCCCACGATCCAGGAGCAGGTCGACCGCTACACCGAGCGCCAGCGGCGGCGCCTCGAAGTCAAGCCCGGCATCACCGGCTGGGCCCAGGTCAACGGCCGGACCTCACTTCCCTGGCCGAAGCGAATCGAGCTCGACATCTGGTATGTGGAGCACCGCTCCCTGTGGCTCGACCTGCGCATCCTGGGCCGCACGGTCAGGCTGCTCGTGAGCGGAAGGGGTCTCTACAGCGAGGACCGCTACCAGGGCTGGGGCTAGGCCGCGAATACCCACACTGGCCCAGGAGGCCGGGGCTATCGGGTGACCGTGATCTCCACCAGCGCGGAGCGGCCGCGGGCGTTGGAGGTACCCGCCGGCGAGACGACGTAGTAGCGGAGGCGGCCGGCGGTCGCCGGGAGGAACGAGCCACGGAAGCGTCCGCGCTTCGGCTTGAGCCGCCTCAGCCCGACTCTTGCCCAGCGGCCGCTCCGCCGACGCTGCAGCACCAGGAGGAGCCGGCGCATGCGCGGTGCCACGGTGCCGCGAAGGCGCACCCGCTTGCCCTTGATGCCCTGCTCCGGCGGATCGAGCAGCGTCACGAGCGGCCGGACCAGCAGGCGCAGGGTCCGTGAGCGCGCCGGCAGCAGCTCGCCGCGGCCGCTGAAATGCACCCTCAGCATCCGGTTCACGCGGGGATGCATGACCAGCGAGAAGGTGCCCCCGGCGCTACTCGTGAGCGTGCGCAGCGTGCGCCAGCGGCGCCCGCGCCGGACCTGCGCCCGGACGCTCTCGCCCACCAGCGGCCGCCCGTCGCTGGAGGCAAGCGTGCCGCTCAGCAGCGAGCCGCGCTTGTAGCGAATGGTCCGCGGCGACAGCTTCGCGGTTAGCGTGGTACCGGTGCCGGCGGGCCCGATGCTCCCCACGAGCATGCGGAGCGCGGGAAGCTGCGCATAAAGCGCGTCACCGGGGCAGCTCGTGGCGTCGACGTCGCGGTGGCCCGAGATTCGGCGCACGCCAACGTGGGTGCCGGCCGCGTACCTGTTGGAGGCGCCGCCCGCGCTGACCAGCGTCGTGGAGCCGGAGGTCGGGATCCCGTGCAGTGGCAGCTTCCAGCGGATCAGCCTGGCGATCGCCGCGAGCGCCGCGGGTGTCTGCTTGACGCTCGTGAACTCGCCGAGGTTGGCGATCCCGGTGCTCTGAGCGTTGTAGCCCTGGGCCTGGGCGCCCACCACCGGCTGATCGACGCCGCCCGCACGGCCCTCGTAGATCGTGCCGAACTTGTCGACGACGAAGTTGTAGCCGATGTCGTTCCAGCCGTTCGAGTTGCGGTGGAAGCGGCAGATCGCCAGGACGATCGAGGGAGCCTCCTCGCGCGTGTAGTCGTTCGCGTTGACGGTGTGGTGTATGAAGGCCGCCTTGACGACGCCGTAGTCCGGCGCGCTCCGCGGCGGGCAGTCGCCTGCGCCCCAGTCCTCGCGACTGACGATCGCGGGCTGGGGCTGCGCCGCCTTCGCCCCGCCCCGGAAGAGACCGGCGATCGAGCTGACGGCGGCGCTGGCCACGCGGCGCACCGCCGTGCGCGCGCGGTCGGCGGCGGTGGCGGTGCCCCGGACGTTCACGAAGTGGAGTCGCAGGCCCCTGACCGGCCGGCTGAGCCGGTACTGGACCTCGTCCGCCTCGCCGACCCAGACGGGCATCGAGAGGCCGTGCGCCTCCGGTTCGCCGCGCCCCGGGTCCGGCGCGTCCTCCGTGTACTCGCCCACCGTCACCCAGCGCGTCCAACGGCCGCCCGAGCGGCGGCTCCGCATCGCCACGGCGGGGCGCGCGTTCCCCCGCCAGCGCAGGCCCACTAGGTTGAACCGCTTTCCGGGTCGCAGCGGCCTCGACATCGCCCCACCTGCCGACCTTGCCACGACGGGGTCCGACCGGGGCGCCAGCTCGAAGTCCACCGGCTCGGGCCGCCAGGGGGAGGAGGAGAGGGCCGGGGCCACGATCAAGGCGGCCGGGGCGACGCAGGCGAGGGCAGCTGCTGAGGCGAGCAGCTTCACTCCAGCGGGAACACTCTGCCAGGGCGCCCGTTGCGGTCCCGCGACGGGCGCCCGCGGTCCTACGGCACCGGCTCCGGCCCGTTACCCCGGTTCTCCTCGATGAAGTCCTGGAGCGCGTCCCAGGTCTCGGCCTTGACGGAGGGGCAGCCCAACAGGCGTCCGGTGCCGAGCGGCTCGGGGGCCGAGTTCCAGGCGGTCGCCGCCACCTGGTAGGACATGTTGCTCCTCGGGACCAGCAGCAGCTGGTAGCCCTTCTGGTCGTCGAAGAGGGCCTTGAGGTCGGCCCGGGTGCTCTCGGGCAGCGAGGGCTTGAACCAGATGATCACGCGGCCGTGCTCCTCGGCGTGCACGACCTCGGTGTCGTGGGGCGCCTTGCCGTAGGCGCCGTCGTCGGCGGGGAACTGGTAGTGCTTGCCCGAGGTAGGAGGGTTGGAGCTGTAGCGGATCTTCTCGTTCGGATTGCCGGTGTGGCCGCGGCTGGTCGCCCGGAAGCTCTTCATCTCGCAGCCGGCCGCCTTGGCGGCCTGGGACAGGTCGGTGGTCTTCACGTCGGGCACGCTCCCGCCGTCGGGCAGCAGCGTGGCGCTGGCCCTATCGGTTCCGCCATTCCCGCGGCCGGCGAGCAGCAGGACCACGACCACGGCCAGCGCGACCGCCACCAAGCCCCCAGCGGTCCCGTAACCCAACAGCCGCCTGCGACGCTCGGCTTCCTTCGCTGCCCTCTCGCGTGCCTCGCGCTCGCGTCGTAGCGCCTCCTTCTGCTCCTTGCGGCTGGCCACGCTCCCGAAGCGTAGTGGGCGGGTTCAGGCCGAGCGGCGGAGGGTCGTGACCGGCTCGAAGCAGTCCTCGACGAAGCCCACGATCTCGCCGGTCAGGCGCTCGGGCTGGAGCCGTAGCTCGAGGATCGAGCTGGCCTCCACCAGGCGGGCATTCGGCAGCTCCCGGACCAGCATGTCCGAGTCCGAGAAGGGGTGCACGGGGTCGCGCGGGTGGCCGATCACGAGCGCCTTGTGGCGCATCTTCCGGCGCTCCGAGGTGGGGGGTGCGGCGCGGCCGAAGAAGAGGCCCTGCAGCACGGAGGCGGACGGCTTGGGATCCTGGCTCACCCAGTCGAGCAGCATGTCGCTCAACTGGCTCGCGCCGCGCGGAACCATGCTCGCCAGGCGCGAGCCGACCCGCACGAGCGGGGCGCCGAAGGTGAGCGCGACCAGCATGGGTGTGAAGGCGAGGGCACAGCCGAGGAGCGCGTTGTCCAGGACCGGCATCTCGACGATCAGGCCCTTGGCGCGCTCGGGCGCCCTGGCGGCGGCCTCCAGCGTCACGTTGGCGCCGAGCGACGTACCGCCGATGACGGCCTGCTCGATCTGAAGGTGGTCGAGAAGGCCGATCGCCTGCTCGCCGAAGATCGTCATCGAGTACTCGAACATCTCGGACGGCCGGTCCGATTCGCCGTGGCCCAGCAGATCCAGGCAGAGGACCCGGTGCCCCCGCTCGGCCAGCTGCTCCGCCAGGGGGCGGTGCATCTTGCGGGAGAACAAGAGGCCCGGCAGGAGCACCACCGGGCGATCACCCACCCCGTACTCGTCGAACACGAGCCGGTGGCCTCGGAAGTGGAAGTCGCGCGTTGTCACCCGCATGCCGCCGGCCAGGATATCCGCTGTTTCCTCGGAGGCGCCGCAGGGGAGTAGAACTACGGACGAGGGCACGAAAGTGGAGGAGGAGAGATGAGCGCGACCGTGCACGTCGGTGTCAGCGTGAACGGAGAGAGGCGTGAGTCGGATGTGGAGCCCAGGCTCCTCCTCGTCCACTACCTTCGCGACGTTCTCGGGCTCACGGGCACGACCGTCGGCTGCGACACGACGAACTGCGGCGCCTGCACCGTGCACCTGGACGGCGCGGCGGTGAAGAGCTGCACGGTGCTCGCTGTCCAGGCCGACGGCGCGGAGGTCACGACGATCGAGGGGTTGGCAAGCGGCTCCGAGCTGCATCCGCTCCAGGAGGCGTTCTGGGAGCACCACGGCCTCCAGTGCGGCTACTGCACGCCGGGGATGATCATGGCCGCGGCGGACCTGCTCGAGCGCAACTCCAACCCGTCCGAGGAGGAGGTGCGCCACGCGCTCGACGGCAACCTCTGCCGCTGCACCGGCTACCACAACATCGTCGAGGCTGTGATGGCCGCGGCCGGAAGGGAGGTGCCGGCATGAGCACCGTCGAGACCCCAGGCACGGGCTACGTCGGCCAGGCGATGAAGCGCAAGGAGGACCCCCGCATGATCACCGGCGGGGCGCGCTATGTGGACGACATCGCCCTTCCCGGCATGCTGTATGCCGAGATCGTCCGCTCGCCCGAGGCGCACGCGACGATCACCTCGATCGACGCCTCGGCCGCCCGGGAGCGACCGGGCGTGGTCGCCGTCTTCACCGGCGAGGACCTGGCGGACGACTTCCCCGGGCCGATGGCGGCCGTCTGGCATCCCCCGGGAGTGGAGATGAACACGCCTCCGCTTTGGCCGCTCAGCCGCAGCCAGGTAAAGCACGTCGGCGAGGCGGTGGCCGTGGTGGTGGCCGACGGCCGCTACGCGGCGGCCGACGCGGTCGAGGACGTGGTCGTCGACTACGAGCCGAGGCCGGTCGTCGTCGACCCGGAGAAGGCTCTCCAGGAGGGCTCGCCGCTCGTGTGGGATGAGTTCGGGACGAACCGGACGCACGAATGGACGGTCTCCGGCGGCGACATCGAGGCCGCGCTCGCGGAGGCGGACGTCACTGTCGAGCAGCGCTTCGTCAACCACCGCACCGCCGGTGCTCCCATCGAGCCTCGCGGGGCGATCGGCGAGCTCCGGGGCGACAGCCTCACGCTCTACTCGTCGACGCAGATCCCGCACATTGCGCGCTTCGTGCTGTCCGGCGTGCTCGGCGTCTCGGAGGACAAGCTGCGAGTGATCGCGCCCGAGGTGGGCGGCGGCTTCGGAACCAAGCTCCAGGTCTATCCCGAGGAGGCCTTGGTGCTCGCCCTCGCCAAGCGGCTCGGGCGGCCCGTGAAGTGGACGGAGTCCCGCTCGGAGAACATGACCACCACCCATCACGGGCGGGACCAGGTGAACTACGTGACCCTGGGCGCGAAGCGCGACGGGACGCTCACGGGCCTGAAGGTGCGGACGGTCGCGGACCTTGGCGCCTACCAGATGCTTCTTACGACGTTCATCCCGACGCTCGGATTCCCGGTTATGGGCGGCGCCTACAAGATCCCCGCGATCGACATCACGATCGAGGGCGTCTTCACCAACAAGTTCTGCACGGACGCGATTCGAGGCGCCGGGCGGCCGGAGGCCACCTACTGGATCGAGCTGACCGTTGACAAGCTCGCCCGTGAGCTGGGCATGGATCCGATCGACCTGCGGCGCAAGAACTTCATCCCGAGGGAGGAGTTCCCTTACGACACCCCGCTCGGCATCACCTACGACTCGGGCGACTACCACGGCACGCTGGACAAGCTGCTCGAGCGTTTCGACGTCGATGCGTTCCGGCGCGAGCAGGCGGAGCTGGGGGGGAGGGGCGTCTACCGGGGGGTGGGGTTCTCGACCTACGTCGAGGTGTGCGGGTTGGCACCCTCGCGGGCGGTTGGCCCGAAGGGAGTGGGACTTCATGCCGCGTACTGGGAGTCGGCCATGGTCCGGGTGCACCCGACCGGGTCGGCGACGGTTTTCACCGGCGCCTCTCCCCACGGGCAGGGCCACGACACGAGCTTCGCCCAGATAGCGGCCGACCGGCTCGGGGTCGATCCCCAGAACGTCGATGTCATCCACGGCGACACCGACCAGGGGCCCTGGGGCTGGGGCACCTACGGCTCGCGCGCGCTGGCGGTGGGGGGCGAGGCGGTGGCTCGGGCGGCGGAGAAGGTCCAGGAGAAGGCCAAGCGGATCTGCGCCGCCCTGCTAGAGGCCGCGCCCGAGGACATCGAGATGGCGGACGGGAAGTTCCAGGTGCGCGGCTCGCCGGACAAGTCGATGACGATGGCCGACATCGCCGGCGCGGCGCACATCCCTCCGCAGGAGCTGCCAACCGACATCGAACCGGGACTCGAGGAGACCGCGTTCTTCGACCCGGAGAACTTCGTCTACCCCTTCGGCGCCCACGCCTGCGTGGTGGATGTCGACGCCGAGACCGGCAAGGTAAGTGTCGTCCGCTACGTCGCGGTCGACGACTGCGGCCCCGCCATCAACCCGAAGCTGATCGACGGCCAGATTCAGGGCGGGGTGGTTCACGCCATCGGCCAGGCGCTCTACGAGCAGGTGGTGTACGACTCCGAGGGCCAGCTCGTCACCGGCACGTTCGTGGACTACGCCCTGCCCACGGCCGCCGAGCTGCCAGGCATCGAGACCGATCGCACCGAGACGCCATCGCCGGTCAACTCGCTCGGCGTGAAGGGCGTCGGCGAGGCGGGCACGATCGGCGCCACGCCGGCAGTGACGGCGGCCGTGCTCGACGCCCTGCGCCCGCTCGGGGTCGAGTGGCTCGAGATGCCGCTGACCCCGAGGCGCGTCTGGGAGGCGCTCAAGGAGGCGCGCGGCCGGGGGGCGGGCCCACCCCCGACCGAGCAGGGTCAGGAGGTCTCGGAGCACGGCGGTGGCGGTGCCGGCAGCGGCCCGACCGGTCCCGAGGAAGCAGGTGCGTCGTGATTCCCGCCGACTTCGACTACACGAAGCCGGCTGCCGTCGACGAGGCTGTCAAGGCGCTCGCCGATGCCGGCGAGGACGCCAGGCTCCTGGCCGGCGGCCACTCGCTGCTGCCGCTGATGAAGCTCCGCCTCGCGGTGCCGAGCCTCCTGGTCGACATCGGAGGGCTGGAGGACCTGCGCGGGGTCGAGCGCGAGAACGGCGGCTGGTGGATCGGAGCGCTGACCACACACTCCACGCTCCAGTCGACGGACGAGCTGGGGGTGGTCGCGCGCGCTGCGTCGCTGATCGCCGACCAGCAGGTGCGCAACCGCGGCACGATCGGCGGCTCCCTCGCGCACGGCGACCCCGCTGCCGACCTCCCCGCCGTCCTGCTGGCCTGCGGGGGCGAGGTGACGGCGCGCGGCCCCGGCGGCGAGCGAACGATTCCCGCGAGCGATCTGTTCCAGGACTACCTGACCACCGCGCTCGCGCCCGACGAGGTCCTGACCGAGGTGCGGCTGCCCGCGCTCGACGGCTGGTCGTGGGGCTACGAGAAGTTCAACCGCCGCTCGGAGGACTGGGCGATGGTCGGCGTCTGTGCCCTGGTCAAGGCGTCCGGAGAGAGCTGCGAGGACGTGCGCATCGGGCTGACGCACATGGGATCCGTGCCGTTGCGGGCGAGCGCGGCCGAGGAGGCGCTCCGCGGCCAGCCGCTCGACGCCGAGCACGTCTCGCAGGCGGCCGAGCAGGCCGCGGAGGGGACCAACCCGCCGGGCGACATCAACGCCACGCCGGACTACAAGCGCCACCTGGCGCGGGTGCTCACGCGGAGGGCGCTGCAGCAGGCGGCGGGCGTCTAGCCTCCGTCACGTGCGCTTCGACGATCCGGAGGCGGTCCGCAACGCCCTCGCGGGCCAGCGCTACTTGGCCGATCGCGGCCTGGCGACGGCTGTCTACCTGGCGGCCGAGCTGGAGCAGCCACTTCTCGTCGAGGGCGAGGCGGGCGTGGGCAAGACAGAGGTCGCAAAGGCGCTTGCGGGCGCCGCGGACGCGCGGCTCATTCGCCTGCAGTGTCACGAGGGAATCGACGTCCACCACGCCCTCTACGACTGGGACTACGCGCGCCAGCTGCTCCATCTCCGAGCGGGTGACGAGTTGCAGCTCTACTCCGACCGCTTTCTCCTGCGCCGACCGCTGCTGGAGGCGCTCGAGGCCGAGGACCCGCTCGTGCTCCTGATCGATGAGGTGGACCGCTCCGACGACGAGTTCGAGGCCTTCCTGCTCGAGTTCCTGTCCGACTTCCAGGTGTCTATCCCGGAGCTCGGCACCGTGCGGGCACGCCGGCGCCCGCTGGTCGTGATCACCTCGAATCGCACCCGCGAGCTGCACGATGCGCTCAAGCGCCGCTGCCTCTACCACTGGATCGACTACCCGACTCCCGAGCGAGAGGCAGAGATCGTCCACGCCCGGCTGCCCGGGGTGGCCGACGCCGTGGCGGACCGCGTCTGCGAGGCGGTGGCCCGGCTCCGCGCCGAGGAGCTCTACAAGCTCCCCGGCGTAGGCGAGACGATCGCGTGGGCGCAGGCGCTGCTGGCCCTGGACGAGGCCAATCTCGATGGAACGCTCGGTGTGGCGCTCAAGGTGCGCGAGGACATCGAGCATGTGCGCGAGCGGGGGGTGCTGCACGGTGTCTGAGTCGCCAGTCGCCAGTCACCAGTCGCCAGGGGCTCGCCTCACTGCGAGGCTCGTCCTGCTGGTCGCCGCCATGCGGGCCGGAGGTCCCAGGGTCGGCGTCGACGAGCTTCTCTCCGCGCACCGGGTGCTGGGCGCAGTCGATCCGGCGGACCGGGACTCCGCCTACTTCGCGCTCCGGGCGGCGCTCTGCTCGCGCCGGGAGGATTTGCCCGTGTTCGACGCCGCGTTCGAGGCCGGGTTCTCCGCACCGGCGGCCGCGCAGGCGGCGCCCGAGCCGCTTGCGGGGGTCGCCTCACTCGTGCTGCCTCGCGTGGCGATCCCGCGGCGCGAGGAGATCGTGGAGGGCGACGCCGAGCTGCGTCCGGCCGCCTGGAGCGACGTGGAGCTCCTGCGCGACAAGGACTTCGCCGACTACACCGAGGAGGAGCGCCGCCTGGCGCGAGGCATCATGAATGCGCTCGCGCACCGCGGCCCGCGGCGCGCCAGCAGGCGCACGCGGGCTTCCGCTCGGCGCGGCGCGCAGCCGCACGCCTCGCGGCCGGACCTGCGCCGCACGGTTCGCGCCTCCCTCCGCCACGGCGGCGAGCCGGTCGAGCGCCACTGGCGCAAACGGGCCGAGGGGCAGCGCCCGCTGGTGTTCGTCTGCGACGTCTCGGGGTCGATGGAGCCCTACGCACGGATGCTGCTCCAGTACATGCACGCCTGCGTCGCCGCTCGGCGACGCGTGGAGGCTTTCGTATTCGGCACGAGACTGACGCGGGTAACGCGGGAGCTGAGGGGCCGCGACCCCGACCGGGCGCTCGAGCGGGCGGCGGGAGCCGCGGCCGACTGGTCGGGCGGCACCCGCATGGGCGAGGCGCTGGCCGCGCTCAACCGTGAGCACGGGCGCCGCCTAGGGCGCGGGGCCGTGGTGGTCGTCCTATCGGACGGCTGGGACCGCGGCGACGCCGACCAGCTCGCGGCCGAGATGTCGCGGCTGCACCGCTGCGCCCAGCGGCTCGTGTGGCTCAACCCGCTCAAGGCCCACCCCGAGTACGAGCCGCTGACCCGCGGCATGCGGGCCGCCCTGCCCTCCGTGGACGACTTCCTGGCGGGCAACTCGCTCGCCTCGCTCGAGCAGCTGGCAGGACTGCTCGAGGGCGGCTTGGCGTCTGTGAATCGTGGGAATGCTGCGGCGGAAGGAGACAGATGAAGGACATCGTCAAGGACGTGACGAGCTGGTCCGAGCGCGGGGATCGCGTGGCGATCGCAACGGTGGTTGCCGTGAGGCGCGCGGCGCCCCGTCCTCCCGGAGCGAAGATGGCCGTGAGCGAACGCGGCGAGGTGTCCGGTGCGGTGTCCGGCGGCTGCGTCGAGGGCGCCGTCGTGGACGCCGCGCAGGAGGTCCTGCGGAGCGGGGACGCCCGGCTGCTGCACTTCGGGATCGCGGATTCCGAGGCCTGGGACGTGGGTCTTCCCTGCGGCGGCGAGATCGACGTGTTCGTCGAGGAGTACCGCGGTTGAGCGCGCAGGCGGAGTTCGCCCGGATCGCGGCAGAGGACGGCCGCGCCGCGCTCGTCACCGCGCTCGGGGGCCCGCAGCCGGCCAAGCTGCTGGTGCGCGCCGACGGCACGAGCGAGGGCACGCTCGGCGATGAGGCGCTGGACCGGGCGGCCCGCAAGGAGGCGGAGGAGCTGATGTGGGCCGAGCGCTCCGAGCTGCGCGAGATCCAGGGTGCGTCGCTGTTCGTGGACGTCACTGCGCCGGCGCCGCGGCTCGTCATCTTCGGCGCCGTCGACTACGCGGCCGCCCTCTCCAGCCTGGCGAGGGCCGCCGGCTGGCGACCCTACGTCTGCGACCCGCGCTCTCAGTTTGCCACCGCCGACCGCTTCCCGGAGGCGGAGGGAGTGCTGGCGGCATGGCCGGAGGAAGCCTTCCGGCGCCTGGGCGGGATCGACCGCGCCACCTACATCGCGGTGCTCACCCACGACCCGAAGCTCGACGACGCGGCCCTCTCGATCGCGGTGCGCTCGGATGCCCCCTACGTAGGGGCAATGGGAAGCCGCCGGGCCCAGGCCCGCCGGCGCGAGCGGCTGCTCGAGGCAGGCCTCGACGAGCAGCTCGTCGATCGGATCGCCGCCCCGATCGGACTTGATCTCGGTGCTGTGAGCCCGGAGGAGACCGCGCTCTCGATCCTCGCCGAAGTGGTGGCGGTGCGCAACGGACGTGCCGGAGGCCGCCTGTCCGAGGCGGGCGGGCGGATCCACGAGGTGGGCGCTTGATCGGCGGCCTCGTGCTGGCCGCGGGCGCCGGAACGCGGTTCGGTCGGCCCAAGCAGCTGGCCGAGCTGGAGGGCCGGCCGCTCCTCGAGCACGCGCTGCGGACCATGGCCGCCGCCCCGCTCGGGCGGGTCGTGGTGGTGCTCGGAGCCGCCGCCGAGGAGATCCTAGGGATGGTCGATCTGCACGGGGCGGCGCCGGTGGTCTGCGATCGCTGGGACGAGGGACAGTCGGCGTCGCTTGCCTGCGGCCTTGCCTCGCTCGCCGACGCCGAGGCCGTGGTCGTAACGCTGGGGGACCAGCCTCGCCTGTCGGTCGAGGCGATCAGGCGCGTGGTCGCGGGCCGCGCGGAGGGAGTGTCGGCCGTGCGAGCCAGCTATGGCGGCGAGCCCGGCCATCCCGTGTTGCTCGAGCGGCCGATGTTCGAACGGCTACGGGACGTGAGCGGCGACCGGGGCGCGCGGAACCTCCTGCGCAGCGTCAAGACCCGCGAGGTGGCCTGCGACGACCTGGGCGGCGGGGAGGACGTCGACACCGTGGCGCAGCTGGAGGCGCTGCGAACCGGGAACCTGCCGCGCTGAAGCCGAGCTCCTCGCTCGTGTAGTCGAGCAGGCCCTCGAGCCGTCCGTCCTGGAATATGAGCACCAGCAGGCCGACGTGGCGCTCAGGGTGAGGACGTTCATGACGAGCGCCTTGAGCGGCAGCACCACCGAGCCCGTCATGAGGAACAGGATCGTGAAGGTCGCCAGGGCGATGATCGCGAGCGCGATCTCCAGATGCCGGGCAAGGCTCGACTTGAAGTCCACGAACTCCGCGGAGCGACCTCCGGCGAGGACCTCGAACGCCACATGCTTGGCCCGGATGTCACGCACGAGCCGCTGGCTGCCGTCCTCGATCTCGCCGTGCTTCGACACTCGGTGACGAGGGAGTCGTCCGAACCGATCCTCTGGGGGCCGCTCACCGCCGCCGCGTCCGGGAGCCGTCGGAGGCGCGCGACGTAAGAGCCGTCGAGCACGCTAGGCCCCCACGGCGGCCTGCGCGGCCAGCTCGCGCTCCGCCCGGGCGCACCAATCGATCATGGCGTCCTGGTAGGCGATTCCCCAGTCGAGCGTGAGGAGCGTGAAGCGCAACCCCCTCGCCTCGTCCGCTTCCCGCGCGCCCGGCTCGATCTCCCGAAGGCGGTCGCGGGTCGCCTCGTGCTCCGCCCTGAGCCGGCGGATCTGCTCGAGCTGCTCCTTCGGCTCGAGGATGTCCGAGAAGAAGAGCTTGAGCACGCCCTCGTGGCGCAGCTCGCGGACGAGCGGCCGATCGGACGTGAGCCAGTCGCGCAGCGCGCGACGGCCGGCGGCCGTGAGCTGGTAGGCCCTGCGCCTGCGGCCGTCGCTCGGGTCCTCCTCACCACGGATCAGCCCCGCCTCCTCCAAGCGCTTCAGCTCCGGGTAGATCTGCCCGTAGCTGGCGGCCCAGAAGAAGCGAGTCGAGACGTCGACGAGGGCCTTGATCTCGTAGCCCGTCCGCTTCCCGAGCGCGAGCATCCCGAGGATCACGTAGGCGGTCTTGGGGTGGTCCCGTGCTGCCATATCTCCCAGATATATCATAAAGATATATCTCAGACATCGAGTGGCCCTCTGAGGCGGGGTCGTGGCGACCCCGCGGTGGCTACGGCAGCATCCGCTCCACCCAGCTCCTCAACTCGTCGAGGTAGCTCGGATCGATGGCGTGCGGCATTGGACTCTCGCGATAGGTCACGCGCGCCCCGGCAGCCTGTAGCCGATCTCGGGCGTCCCTGCCCCACTCGACGCCGATGATCGGGTCGTACTCGCCGTGGCCGATCGCGACCGGGAGCCCGTTGGCATTGGAGAGGTCGAGCTCGAAGCCTTCGACCGTGGGCACGAAACCGCTGAAGGCGAGTATGCCCGCAGGCCTGGGGCGGTCCGCGCCGAGGGCCAGGGCGTAGGACATGACGGCGCCCTGCGAGAACCCACCGAGGAAGGCGCGCTCGGGTTTCAGGCCGCCCGCGGCCAGGAAGCCGTCGACCCAGTCGGCCACGAGCGGGTAGCTGGCGTGGAAGGTCTCCGGGTCCGGGTGGCCGATGCGGCGCACCGCGTACCAATGGAAGCCGCCCGGTGGGAGCGTCAGCGGACCGCGGGCGGTCGCGCCGAGCAGCCGGCGCTCGGGGTCGAGCTCGTCCAGGAGGGGAAACAGGTCGTTCTCGTCCACGGCGCGTCCGTGGAACAGGAGCAGGGCGCCGCGGGCCTCGCCGGCCGGCTCCCTGACCCGATGAACCAGTCCATTGCCCGCGGTAGGATTGATTGCATGAGCAACAATACCGGTGCTATCGCAGAGGGGCCTGCACACACGCTCAGCGAGCAGGAGCTGGCAGTCTGGGGCGGCTTCCTCCGCACGCATTCGAAGCTCATCCGCACGCTGGATGCGGGGCTGCTGGAGGAGCACGAGCTGCCGCTGAGCTCCTACGAGGTCCTGCTCTACCTGGCGAACGGGCCCGAGGAAGGCATGCGGATGTCCGAGCTCGCCGACTCCGTTCTGCTCAGCCGCAGCGGCCTCACTCGTCTGGCCGACCGCCTGGAGACGGCCGGGCTGATCGTGCGGCGGGAGTGCAAGAGCGACCAGCGCGGACTGCTGGCGGTGATCACGGACGAGGGACGGCGGACGTTCGAGGAGGCTCGGCGGACCCACCTCGCGGGGGTGCGGGAGCGCTTCCTCTCCCGGCTCAGCGACGCCGAGCAACGGATGCTCGGCGAGATCTGGGAGCGTCTGCTTCGCCCGGCCTAGCTCGCAGGCACGGCCCGCGAGTGCCGCGCACGCCGCCGCACCTCGCGGATCGCCCGCGCGAGCCTGCTCACGCCCTGGTCCAGCTCCTTCGGCTCCAGCAATGAGAAGGAGAGGCGAAAGGCCGTCTGCGAACGGCGCTCGGGCGTGACCGCGTCACCCGGCGTGAACGTGACCCCGTGGCGGATCGCCTCCGAGTAGAGCGCCCGCTCGTCGATCGGGCGGGTGAGGGTCACCCAGACGTGATGGCCGCCGCGCGGCGGGTCGACGCGGTACTCGCCTGCCAGATGCCGCTCGAGCGCTGCGAGCAGGGCGTCCCGGCGCTCGCGATAGATCGGGAGCGTGGACTCCACGTGGCGGTCGTAGGCGCCGGATGCGAGGTAGCGCGACGCGATGTGCTGGACGAGCGTCGGCGTGTGGAAGTCGTCCTCCAGCTTCAGCATCGCGATCCGATCGAAGAGCGGTCCACGGGCGGCGACCCAACCCACTCTCAGTCCGCCGCCGACCGCCTTCGAGAGCGAATTGACGTATACGACGTGGGCGGGAGCGAGCTCGCGCACCGGCCTCGGCCGCGTGCTGTCGAAACGGAGGTCGGCGTAAACCCGATCCTCGAGCACGAAGAAGGAGCGCTCGCGTGCCAGCTCCGCCAGTCGCTCTCGCCGCTCGTCCGAGGTGTCGCGACCCGTGGGGTTCTGGCACGCCGTCTGCAACGCGACCAGCTTTACCTCGTGGCGCGCCAGCAGGCGCTCCAGCGAATCGACGTCGAACCCGTACTCGTCCACGGGGACCCCGAGCATACGGGCGCCCGCGGCTCGGACCGACTCCAAGACCCCGACGAACGTCGGCGACTCGACCACCGCAACGTCGCCGGGCTCGAGGATTGCCTGGGTGGCGAGATTGATCGCCTGCTTGGCTCCGGACGTGACGATGATCTCCTCGGGGCCCGAGGCGAATCCGAACCGCTCCCCGCGCAGCGCGAGCTGCTCCCGGAGCGCGAACAGCCCCTCGGCGCTGAGGTAGGAGATGGCGTCGCCGCCCTCTTCCTCGAAGACCTCCCCCGCGATTCGCGCGAGGTCGGCGACAGGGTAGTGGTCCGGCGAGGGCCAGCCCGTGGAGAGGGAGATCATGTCCTCCTCGAGCGGAAGGTTGAAGGCGTCGGCCATCACCTGCTCCGAGTAGCTCGGCTCACGCTGGGGAAGCGCGTACAGCTGCCAGTCGTCACCCTGGTCCGCAGCGACGGCGGGGCTCAGGGTTCGCACGAAGGTCCCCCGTCCCACGGACGCAGTCACGTAGCCGAGCTCCGCGAGGCGTCGATAGACGCGCGCGGCAGTCAGATGGTTCACGCTCACTTGCTCCGCGAGATGGCGCGTGGGGGGCAGCTTCTCCCCGGGTTCGAGCAGGCCGGCCTCGATGGCGTCGGCGAAGCGGTCGACGAGCTGTTGGGTGAGCGAAATCTCGCCGCCGCGACCTATGTCGGACAAGTCGAACTTGTAAGACATGCAATCGACTCTGTAGGCCGTACCGTAGCAGTTACTTGGCCGATCAGCAATCTTGTAGGACTAGCGAGGGCAACAATGTCACCGAACAAAGATCTCACGGTACGTCACGCGACCGCGGCCGATGAGCGCGAGCTCGCCCGTCTCGCAGCGCTCGACAGCTCCGCGCCCATGATGGGAGCCGCGCTGGTCGCCGAGTCCGACGCGCGCATTCTCGCCGCGCTCCCGCTCGGGGCGGGCAGGGCGATAGCCGATCCGTTCGAGCCAACGGCCGAGCTGGTGGCGCTGCTTCGGCTGCGAGCCGCGCAGCTTCGCCAGGATCGCCGTAACCGGCGGGGCCTTCGGGCGCGCGTGCGCGACCTGCTGCGCGCTCCCCTGCCCGGCTGAACGAAGCTGCTCCTTGCGGCGCGCCCCCGCCGGGAGTGGCGTAGCTTCCGGCACCGAGGGGAGGAGCCGGAAGCGGAGATCCGGCTGACGGGGAACGAGATGATCAGCCTGATCAGCGTGCCCCTGTTTCTGCAACAGCATCGTCTGGGCGATCTGGTCTGTGTGCTTGACCATCTCGGGGAGCACCGCCGTTCGACGAGCTACGTTCGCGATCTCGGCCTCGATCTGCGGCAGGCGCCCGGTGTCCTCTGCAATGGCGGCCAGCCGCTCGTTGAGCTCGGGAAGGATCCGGAGCGACGCGACGATTTGGGCGATGGCGCGGACGCCGGGGAGCGCCCCCGGCAGCGCTGCGAGCGGGCCCAGGCCGAGCCTCATCGCGAGGAGCCCCTCCGCTCTCCGCGGCGACGAGTGCGGCTGCCGCGGCTGGGGCGCCGGTGACCGCCGGCCGAGTCCGGTCCCTCGCCGCGCCCGAGCACCTCGCGCTCGATCGCCGCCTCGACGGCGTCCGTCATCGTCACCTGGAACACGGCGAGCAGCGACTCGCCGGCGGACGGCCGCAGGCGGTCGAGCGCGTCGCGCACGCGCGCGAACTCCTCCGGCGGCTCGCCCGCCTCCTCGAACGGCCGCCAAATGTGGTCCAGGAACAGCTCCACGTACTTCTTCGCGATCGCCTCGGAGTGGCGCTTCAGGGTGACCATCACCTCGACCCCGGCCGCGAACGGCACGCCCAGCTCGGTGAGCTCTTGGGCGGCGCGCTGCAGGCGCGGGCTGCGCACCTCCCAGAGGTTCTCGCCGAGCGGCCGCACGAAGCCGTGGCGCTCGATGCGCCGAATCAGCTCGGGCGTCAGCTCGTCGCCCCATTGCTCCGCCAGGATCGCGCCGTCCATGACCTCCGGCTCCTCGTCGCCGAAGGGCGCCGCGGCGGCCCGCGTGAAGTCGAGCACCTGGCCGACGGAGCCGGCTGGCGCGCGCTCCAGGATCCGCTTGATCGACTCGAGGTTGAAGCCCTCGGACTGCAGGTCTCGAATCAGCTCGAGCCGGGCGAGGTGCTCTGCGTTGTAGTACCCGGTGCGCCCCCTGAGGGCAGGAGGGGGAATCAGCCCGCGCGACTGGTAGGCGCGCACATTGCGAGCGGTCATTCCCATCCGCTGGGCGAGCTCGTCGATGGTCAGTCCGTTGGTGTCGTTGGCCACGAAGCCATGATACGAGGTTTCATGTGCCACGTAATTGTGCAACATAAGCTGATGGCGGGAGATCTGCTGCTAGCGGCCAGCACCGCGGGCAAGCCGGCCGGCGGGGCGGCCACCAGCGAGGTGATCGGCGCCACCGCGGGTGCGGTCGTCGCCTCGATCCTCTTCGCCCTGGGGATTGGCCACCGGTCTGGGCGCATCAGGGTGCTCGGCTGGGCCGCCCAGCGGGCTTCGCGGATGAGCGGCCTGCCGGCCTGGGCGGCGCTTTCTCCAGGATCCTCGCGGTGGCGCTGCTCGTGGCCCTCTTCGGGATGTACTGGGACGTCTCGCTGCACATCGACAACGGCCGCGATCCGGGGCCGCTCGCCAACCCCGCGCATTACTTCATCCTCGTCGGCCTCTTCCTCGCGTTCTCCGCGGGCGTGCTCAGCGTGACCCTCCCGGAGGGCCGGCCCAGTCGCGCCTCGGTCAGGCTGGGGAAGGACTGGTACGCGACGGTGGGCGGGCTGATCCTGCTCGCCTGCAGCTCCTTCTCGCTGGCCGGCTTTCCGCTCGACGAGTTCTGGCATCGGATCTTCGGCCAGGACGTGACGCTCTGGGGCCCGACGCACCTGATGCTGATCGGCGGTGCCGGGCTCTCGCTCATCGCGCACCTGTTCGTCGAGGGCAAGGCCGGCAAGGGCGAGAGGGGCCTGCTGGTAAAGCCGGTGCTCGACCTGGTCGTCAAGTTCCGCTACGTCGCCGTCTGCGGCGGCCTCCTCGTCGACCTATCCACCTCCAGGCCGAGTTCGACTTCGGCGCCCCCCAGTTCCGTCTCCTCTTCCGGTCCGTGCTGATCGCGCTCGCCGCCGGGATCGCCCTGGTCACGGCGCGGATCTACGCGGGCAGGGGCGCCGCGCTCTTCGCGGTCGGCTTGTTCCTCGTCATTCACGGCGGCCTGGCGCTGATCGTGGGCCCGCTGCTCGGTGAGGTCACCCAGCACTTCTCCCTCTATCTCGCCGAGGGTCTCCTGGTGGAGGCGGTGGCCTTCGCGGTCGCGCCCCGCGAGCGCGCCTATCTCTTCGGCGCCGTGGCGGGCGTCCTGATCGGAACGGTCGGTTTCGCCGCCGAGTTCGGCTGGTCGCACGTCTGGATGCCCAACCCCTGGCCAGGTGTCCTGGTCGGCGAGCCGCTTCCCGTCGTGCCGCTCGCCGGCATCGCGGGCGGCCTCATCGGCGGCTTCGTCGGGACGCCGCTCGTCGCCCCGCGCCTTTCCGAGATCAGGTTCCCCAGCCCCGCCCTGGCGGCGGTCGGCCTCGCGGCGATCGTGGCGATCTTCGCCTACGGCCTCAACACGACGGTCGAGGGCGGCGTCCGGGCGACGGTCCAGCTGACCGACGTCAAGGGAAGCCCGGACCGCGAGGTGTCCGCGAACGTCCGCGTGACGCCCGCCTCCGCGGTCCATGGCTGCGACTGGGTCGAGGTCCTGGCCTGGCAGGGAGCGGGTTCGTGCTCTACCGTCTGCACCGCACCGGTCCGGGCAGCTACCGGACGACGAAGCCGATCCCGACCTACGACGGCTGGAAGGCGCTGGTGCGCCTGCACCGCAAGGACTCCCTACTCGGCTCTCCGATCTACCTGCCCGAGGACCCGGCCCCGGTCAAGGGCGTCCCGGCGTTGTCCAGCTTCACGCGGCCCTTTATCAGGGAGAAGAAGATCCTCCAGCGCGAGCAGAAGAGCAGCGTCTCGCCGGCCCTTACCACGGCGGCCTACGGCGCCATCGGCGCGATCGTGTTGATCCTCGTGCTCGGCCTCGGGTGGGCGCTCACACGGCTGGGCCGGACTGCTGGGGCCCCCGAGGAGCCCGCGCCGCGCAAGCCGGTGCGGTCGGCCGTCGCGCGTCCCGCATGACCCACCACCGTGTGGCGATCGTCGGGACGGGGTTCTCGGGGCCTGGGCACGGCGCCCAACGTCGAGCTCGTGACCGACGGCATCCGCGAAGGGCGGTATGCAGGTCGTCTACTTGACCACGCGGAACTTCAAGTGGGTCACCCCGGGGGAGTCGATCACTCTCTTCCGCTCGAGCTCGACTCCGTCACTCCCCAGGCGGTCGAACAGCCGCACGCCGCCGCCAAGCAGTGTCGGTACGAGGTGACTCTGGATCTCATCGAGCACCCTCGCCCTCAGGCACTGCTGCACCACGCTCGCGCCGCCTGCCACCGAGACGTCCCGCCGCCTGTGGCCGCCGTCGCCCGCTCGAGGGCGCTCTCGATCCCCTCGCCGACGAAGGTGAAGCTAGTCCCTCCACTGGTCAGGGTGTCCCGAGCCTCATGCGAGAGGACGAACACGGGCAAGTGGAAGGGAGGGTTGTCCCCCCATCCCCCTGCGTTGTCGAACATGCGCCGGCCTAACCGACCGCCCCGGTTGTCGTGAACGCTTCGTCCAGAAGCTCGGCGTCGACGCCCGTCTCGCCACCCTGCGAGGCATTGGCGCTCGCGCCAGCGCGCGAGACCGCATACCCACTCGTGCAGCCGCTCGCCGCCCTTCCCAAGGGGCAGCTCGGGGCCGTCGCCCGGTCCGGCGACGAAGCCGTCCAGTGACATCGAGATGTCGGCGGCAACCTTCGCCATGAGGACCTCCTAAGCCGCCTCGGCGTAGGCCGGCCGGGCGTCGGTCGGGCCGGCCTCGCCTGCCGCCTGCTCCTCGGGCTTAAGTGTCGTCAACGCCACGACGAGGCCGGCCATCACGAGGCCGGCGCCGACCAGGAAGGCCAGGTGATAACCGCTGGTCAGCGCGGAGGTCGTGGGCTTCCCGCTATCGATCAGGTTGTCGCTGCGCGTGGTCGACAGGGTGGCGAGGACCGCCAGGCCAAGCGCGCCGCCCACTTGCGCCGTGGTGTTGACGAGCCCGGAGGCGAGGCCAGCGTCCGCCTGGGTGGCGCCCGACATGGCGAGCGTCATCAGGGCGGGGAAGGAAACGCCGATGCCGAAGCCGAGCAGGATCATCACCGGCAAGACGTCGGGCACATAGCTGCCGTCCACCGGCGCCTGCGTGAACAGGGCGAGCCCGACCGCTATGAGCACCATGCCCGGGAGCAGCGTCCTCCTGGCGCCGAAGCGCATGACCAGCCGCTCCGAGTAGCGGAGCGACAGCACTCCCATGACGAGGGTGGCGGGCAGGAACGCCAGGCCGATCTCCAGGGCGTCGTAGCCGAGCACCCGCTCCAGGTACAGGGCGCCCATGAAGAACATCCCGAACATACCGGCGACCAATAGCGCCTGGATCAGGTTCGCCCCCGAGACGTTCCGCGAGCGGAAGACCCGGAGCGGTATGAGCGGGTTCCCCGCTCTCGCCTCCCGCACGACAAAGGCGGTCAGCAGCACGAGCGAGGCGCCCCCCGGCGCGAGCGCACTGCCCGAGCCCCAGCCGTGATCGGCCGCCGGCTCGACGATCGTGTAGACGCCGAGCATCAGGGAGCTCGTGATCAGCACCGCACCCGGGACGTCGGCGCCGTCGCCGAAGCCGATGCCCTCGTCTCCCTCGAGCAGCCGCCGGGCCAGTAGCGCCGTCGCGATACCGACCGGGATGTTCACGAAGAAGATCCAGTGCCAGTTGATCGTCTGGGTCAGCACGCCGCCGGCGAGCAGGCCGATCGAGCCCCCCGCGGAGGCGACGAAGCCGTAGACGCCGATGGCCTTCGCCCGCTCGCGGGGCTCGGGGAACATCGTCACGATCATGCCCAGTATCACCGCGGATGTCATCGCGCCCCCCACTCCCTGGACGAATCGAGCCCCGACGAGCAGCTCCTGGCTCTGCGCTGCACCGCATAGGAACGAGGCCACGGTGAAAACGGCGAGGCCCGCCAGGAACACCCGCTTGCGGCCGAGGATGTCGCCGAAGCGCCCGGCCAGCAGGAGCAGGCCGCCGAAGGCGATCAGATAGGCATTGACCACCCACGCGAGGCTCGACTGCGAGAAGGCGAGGTCGTCCTGGATCGACGGCAGCGCCACGTTCACCACGGTGACGTCGAGGACGATCATGAGCATCCCCACGCAGAGCACGTATAGGGCGATCCAGCGGTTCCTGTCGGTCATCGGTTGCGTCTCCTTCGCGGCTGTCATTGCCCGTTGGGACCGGAAAAGCCTCCGGAACTCATCGGTCTGAGCTCGCCTTAGCCGCGCGGCTCGTAGGTGAGGATGAGCACGCCCTCCGGACCGACCGGCTTCGATTCCACGAGCTTCAACGCGGTTGGATCCCTTCCCTCTCCGAAAAGACGCCTTCCTTTGCCCAGGACGACCGGGAAGACCATCAGCCGGTATTCGTCGACCAGGTCGTGGGCGATCAGCGTGTCCACGAGCTGCGCGCTGCCGTTGACCAGGATGTCGCCTCCCGGCCGCTCCTTCAGCTTCGAGACCTCTTCCGTGACGTTCCCATTGATCAACGTCGAGTTGTTCCACTCGGCATCGTCGAGCGTGGTCGATACGACGAACTTGGGCATGCGGTTGAACTTGTCGGCGAAGTCGCCGGTCCTCGACGGCCAGGCCTCCGCGAAGCCTTCGTAGGTCACCCGTCCCAGCAGGAGAGCATCGCTCTCCATCACTTCATCGAGCTTGAACTTCTCCCCCTCGTCTCCGCGGTCGAACTGAAAGGCCCAGCCACCGCGCTCGAATCCCTCCGCTCCGCCTGGGTCTTCAATGACGCCGTCCACCGAGACGAACTCCGATACGACGACTCTGCTCACTTTGGTCCTCCTTCCGGTTGCTCGGTTCTCCAAGCGGGACCGCCACGCGCAGCCAGACTCATCGGTCATCGCGGCGCGCCTGCCGTCGCGGGCCGGACCGGCTGCGAGATGTCCTCCCGGGGCTTCCGCTCCCCGTCGGCATGCGTTCGTCCGCGATCCGCTTGCTCCCCGCCTGGCGGGCCGCCAGGTCCGCGCAGGGGAACCTCCTTGAGGAAGAGTACGACGAGCAAGCCCAGCGCCGCGATCGGCGCGGCGACGAGGAACACCGTATGCAGGGAGTGGGCGACGGCCTGCCCAATGCCATCCTGCACCCCGGGGGGCATCGACTGGATCGCGTCTGGGGTTGCCTGAAGGCTCTGGGCGTCGACCCGCGCGGCTCCCGACGGGAGGTCGCGCGGCAGCCACAGATCGAGCCGGCTGGCGAAGACCGCGCCGAAGAGAGCCACGCCGACGGAGCCACCCAGCGCCCGGAAGAGGTTCGCGGAGGCGGTCGCGATGCCGATGTCCCGGCGGTCGACCGCGTTCTGGATGGCTAGTACAAGGATCTGCGAGACCATCCCGAATCCGAGCCCGAACACGACCATGAACAGCGAGGCCGTGGCCCGGGAGGTCGTGGCGTCCATCCGCGACAGGAGGAGTAGGCCCGCGGCCATAAGGGCGAGGCCGCCGGCGGGAAAGACCTTGTAGCGCCCGGTCCGCGAGATGACGCGGCCGACGACGGCAGTGGTGGTCGTCGCCGCGAGCAGCAGCGGCAGCAGCAGGAGTCCCGACTTCGTGGCGCTCGCCCCTGTGACGATCTGGAAGAAGAGCGGCAGGAACACGATTGCCGCGAAAAGCGCGCACGTCGTCAGGAAGAGAACGAGCGTGACCACGTCGAAGACGGGATCGCGAAACAGGCGCAGCGGCAGAATCGGCTCAGCGGCCCGTCGCTCCTGGGCGACGAAGGCGATGAGCACCGCGACCGCCGCGGCCGCGAGGCCGACGATCTCGGGCGAGGCCCAGGCGTACTGCTGGCCTCCCCAGGTGGTCACGAGCAGCACGCAGGTGAGCCCGGCGGCCAGCAACGCGGCGCCGAGGTAGTCGATCCGCGGCCGACCTCGTTGGACGGGGAGATGTAGCGCTGAGCTGATGGCCGTGAGGGCCACCGCGCCGATCGGCAGGTTGACGTAGAAGACCCAGCGCCAGGACAGGTGGTCGGTGAACAGGCCTCCCAGCAACGGACCCGCGACGCTGGCGAGCACGAAGACGATCTGGATGTAGCCCTGGTAGCGGCCCCGCTCGCGTGGCGAGACGATGTCGGCGACGATCGCCATCGCAAGCGTCATCAGGCCACCGGCACCGAGGCCCTGAAGGGCCCTGAAGCCGATCAGCTCACCGAGGCTCTGGGCGGCCCCGCTCAGCGCCGATCCGACCAGGAAGACCACGATCGTCGTCTGGAAGAGGGCCTTGCGCCCATAGAGGTCGCTGATCCGACCCCACAGTGGCGTCGAGACCGTGGCAGCGAGGAGGTAGGCCGTGACGACCCAGGAGAGCTGGTCGAGCCCCCCGAGTTCGCCGACGATTGTCGGCAGCGCGGTGGCAACGATCGTCTGGTCGAGCGAGGCCAGGAGCATGGCCAATAGGAGCCCGGAGAAGGTCAGCAGGACCTGCTTTCGACCCAGTTGCGTGCCGGCGGCTTCGTGGTGGTCCGGATTGGAGCTGCTCATGATTGGACCTTCCTCGCGGTACAGTGACTAAAAGAATACTGTAACAGAAAAGTCACGGCGACTATACTGACTCCGTGACCATCGCGGCGGAGAGCCGGGCGCCCGGGCTGCGCGAGCGCAAGAAGCAGCAGACGCGGGAGCTGATCGCCGAGACCGCCCGGCGCCTGTTCGTCGAGCGCGGGTTCGACGGAGTCACGGTCGCCGAGGTCGCCCGAGCCGCCGACGTCTCCGAGAAGACGATCTTCAACTACTTCCCCACGAAGGAGGACCTCGTCTACTGGCGTCTCGAGTCGTTCGAGGAGGACCTCGTGGAGACGATCCGTGAGCGCAAGGCGGGGGAGTCGTTTCTTGCGGCCTTCGGACGGTTCGTCCTCGAGCGGCGTGGGCTGCTCGCCGAAGAGGATCCGGATGCGGTCGAGCGCCTGGCCGCGCTCACCCGGATGATCAGCGAGAGCTCGGCCCTTCTGGCACGCGAGCGGCAGATCTTCGAGCGCTACACGACATCCCTGGCGGCCCTCTTCGCCGAAGAGACGGGAGCGGCCGCCGACGACGTCGAGCCCTGGGTCGCGGCCAACACCCTCATGGGCGTCCACCGGGCGTTGATCGACTACACCCGCGGCCGAATAGTCGCCGGAGCGCGCAACCCGGGCCTCGACCGCGAGGTTCGCGCCCGCGGCAGGCGAGCGCTCGACGCCCTCGAACGCGGGTTCGGGCACTACGGAGTGAGGTGACCGAGGGCGAGCCGGGTGTTCGCCGACTGACCGGAACTGCCGCCGAAGGCGGGGATGACGCCGGGTCCGGGGCGCTGGTTACAGTCGCCACCCCACGGCGGGATACCGCGATGCGCATCGCAGCAAAACGTCGACGTCGCACGCGCGGCGCTCGACACCTTCAACAGAGGAGAGTGGCGGCCACCGCTCCGCTCGCCCACGAGGCGCTGGAGATCCATCCCTTCCCCGAATGGCCCAGACCGGACCTCTACCGAGGCATGGACGGCCCGACCAGACTGGTGGAGGAGTGGACCGAGAACTTCGACAACTACCGCTGGGACGCCTAACGGGTCATCGACGCCGGACAGCGCGTCGTCGCCGGTCCACAGTCTGGCCGACCGGATCGAGGCCCCGCCCGCCGCGCTAGCCCCGGGCGGCGTCCACAAGCCTCATCGTCGGCGTGATCTCGGAGAACGGCTCGAACGTCCTGCGCGCCACGAAGAACGTGACCGGCCCGACGCTTGGATCTCCGCTCGGTTCGAAGTCGAAGCTGCCGAGGATGCCGTTCCTGACCTTCGTGCGGAACAGGGCATCGATCACATCGGCGCGGTTCCCTCCGGCCTTCGCGATCGCGTCGAGCAGGAGCGCGGCCGCCTCGCCCGCGTACGGTGCGTAGAGCTCTACGGGCCTTCCCTTCAGATCCTTGGCGAGCTTTGCGACGAACTGCTTGCCTCGCGGTGCGAGGTTCTCCGGAGCGCGTCCTGGGACAGAAGCGAACATTCCTTCGGCCGCCTTGCCGGCCTTGTCGATCGTCGACTGCTGTGCGAAGCCGTCATAGGCCATCAGGGCGACGTCCGCGTTGGGGCCCAGCACCGCGACCTTGTCCCTGATGAGCCGTGCGCCGTTCTGCTCGATGAGACCGGCGAGCAGGACCGCGTCGGCGCCGCTCTTTTTCACTCTGCCCATCAGCGACCTGTAGTCGTTTGCCTTGGGGTCCCACGGCTCGAGCCCCCCGACGGGGTTTCCGAGGCTCGCGGCGCCGTTGCGGAAGGTCGTGGCCTGGCCGAGGCTGGTCGGGTCGTCCTTCGCGTAGAGCACGAAGACGCGACGTAGGCTTCGCCGCCGCGCGAACTGGGCGAGCCCCGCGCCCTGAAAGGCGTCGTTGGGGACGACGCGCACGTAATTTCGCTTCCCGCTGGGGTAGTACTTCCCCGGCTCGTCGCGGGCGCAGGTGTCGCTTCGTAACGTCAGGCAGACCAGCGTGTTCCCAGGCGAAATCACCGCGAGCCCGCCTCCGCTCGCCCGGTTCGCGACGGGGACGATCTCCTTGGCGCAGCCTGAGTTGTAGGTGCCGATCACGCCCACGAGCTTGCGATTGCTCGCATACGCGCGCCCATTGCTGCGGCACTTGGCCGCGTCCCACAGCCCCGTGCTCTGGATCGAGTCGTCGCACGCCTGGAAGGCCACCCTCGTTCCACCCGCTCGCCAATTCCGCTCGTCGAGCACCAGGCGGATCGCTCGAACCTGGTGTGCCGTGCGCTCCCGCGACGCTCCCTTTGCCGGCAGGTCGGAGGCAATCAGTACGTCGGGCTCGCCATCCCCGCCGTACTCGACCTTTTCGCAGGAGGCGGAGGGGAGGGCTTTTACAGCGGCCTCGTCGTCACCGCCGCCACAAGCTGCCACAGCCACCATCGCGGTCGCCACAACGACCGAAGAGAGTTTCCGGAGCCCGCTCACGCGCGTGGCCGCCGAACCTATCCGAGCGAGCCCGCGGCCCGCAAGGGGCTGCGATCGCCCGGCGGTCGGCTCACACCCCGGGCGGGCGGGGCGCGTAACGGTGGTGGATCGCGAGCGTGTTGCCGTCCGGGTCCTCGAAGAAGGCCTGGTAGCAGACGCCCGAGTCGATCGTCTCGCCCTTGAACTCGACGCCACGCGATTCGAGTTCGGCACGAGCGGCCTCGAAGTCCTCTACCCGGAACTCGATCGGGTGGTTGTTGGCCTGGAACTCGAGACCGAAAGCCTCCGACTGCATCACGGCGATCGTCAGGTTGCCGGTCTCGAACTCGCCCGCGGGCATCTCGCCCCAGCGCTTCGAAAACGCCAGGCCCAGCACGTCGCCGTAGAAGTCCGCCGCGGCGTCGTAGTCCCTGGTCGCCACGGTGATGAAGTCCGTGCCCGTGACGATGTTTGTCCGAGTGGTCATGGGTCGCTCCTGTTCGTTGTCAGGCTCTGCAGCAGCATGAGCTTCATCTTCGCTTCTCCACGCCGATTGGCGCGTTCACGGCCCCCGCTCCTACACTGGCCGAGTGGTCGCTCGCCTGGTCCGCATCCTGCTCGCCGCGGCCGCGCTGACCTCGTTGTGGGCGACACCGGCGGCGGCGAAGCTGCACGTGAAGGGCAAGCATCTGGTCAATAACGGCCGAGTGGTGCGGTTACTCGGCGTCAACCGCTCGGGAACCGAGTACATGTGCAGGGGCGGCTTCGGCGACGTCTTCGACGGCCCTCGCGACCAGCGTTCGGTCGACGCCATGAAGACCTGGCGCATCAACGCCGTCCGCGTCCCGCTGAACGAGAGCTGCTGGCTGGGCGTGGGCAAGCTGCGCAAGTGGACCCGCCGCTACCGCCGCGCGATCCTCCGGTTCGTGAGGTTGCTCCGCCGCAACCACCTCTATGTGATTCTCGACGACCACGTGAGCGCGCCCGGTCGACGCGTGGCCGGCGACTTCCTCGCGATGCCTGCGGCCGACCACACGCCCGCGTTCTGGCGCTCGGTCGGCCACCGCTTCCGCCGTTCGTCGGGGGTCCTGTTCGACCTCTATAACGAGCCGCACGGCGTGAGCTGGCGCTGCTGGCTGCGAGGCTGTCGCGTTTCGCGCCGGACGGCGCCCCCCAGCGGAAAGACGTACCCCGCCTACCGCGCCGCCGGGATGCGACGCCTCCTCCGGGTGGTGCGCTCGGTCGGCGCTCGCCAGCCGGTGCTTCTTGGCGGCCTGGCGTTCTCCAGGGATCTGTCGCGGTGGCTCCGCTACAAGCCAAGGGATCCGGCCCGGCAGCTCGTCGCGTCGCTCCACACCTACGGTCCGGTCGGGTTCCCGGGCGCCGCCGTCTGCGTTGGCGCCTGTCGCGACACGGTCGCTGCGATCGCACGCCGCTATCCCGTCGTCGCCGGCGAGATCGGCGAGTACGACTGCGCGCACACCTACATCGACGACTTCATGTCGTTTGCCGACGGCCACGGCATCTCATACCTCGGCTGGGCGTGGGACGCCGTGTCGCCGGGTGGCTGGCAATGCGGGAGCGGGCCGGCGCTGATCGAGAGCTACAACGGTACGCCCACGGCCTATGGCGTGGGCCTGCGCAACCATCTGCTGGCCCGCTGAGCGCGGGACGCCGGTCAGACCGTCAGCTGGTGCCCCGTCCCAGGTGGCAAACCCAGCCGGGGAGGGCGGGTTCGGCCGCTGGAATCGTGAGCGAGGCGGTGTATGCCTCCGCCCCTCCCTTCCGCGCGGAGCTGTTCGATGACGAACGAGCCGAGCGGATCGGTCCACAGAGAGCCGGCGCGGTCGTCTCACCCTGCACGTTGGGGTCCAGCTCGCTGCGGTCGAGAACTCCGTCGTAGAGGCCATTTCCGTTGTAGTCGATGCCGTGGACGACGATGACGGCGTTGTTCTTACGGAGGTACTGGCGCGCCGACGGAAGGAGCTCGATCCTGCGGCTGTAGTTGATGTTCCCCGTCGCCGGATAGCGCCGGAAGGCCAGGATGCTCGCCGGCCCTGTCGGCCCCTTCGTGGTCAGCGAGGTGCGGGGCTTGCCGTAGTACGGCGCCCCGGCGTGGGTGCTGATGGAGAAATGCCCGTTGTGCAGCTTCGCAACCGATGCCGGCGGGCACTGGCCCGCAGCGCCCGCGTGAAGGTGCATTGCATGCGGCGCGCTGTTGAGTAGCCCATTCGCGCGAAGCGTTACCGTGGCCACGCGGCCCTTGATTCGGATGTCCGCCTTCCCGGCGCCGTCGACCTTGTTGGTGGGCACCGCCGCCAGCCGTCCCGACACCAGCTTGCCCGCCGGCTTCGCCTTGTTCGAGGAATCGTCGGAAGAGCCGGAACCCAAGACCACTACCGCCACGATGCCCGCGACCAGCGCGGCGCCCGCCGCCACCGGCCATAGGTACCTGCCCGCGCCCCGCTTTGGCTCCTGCGGAGGAGCTGGGGGACCCTGCGTGCCGGAAGGCGGCGGCGCCGATGGCTGCTGGGTCCCCGAAGCCGGCGGCTGGGACGGGGGGGCCGATGCCTGCGGGGGACCGGAGGCCGGCGCCGGGGCGGGCGGTCCCGCGGAGCCCTGCTCGGACGCCGGCGCTCCGCGCACCTGCGTCGGGTCCGCCATGAAGATCTCGTCGGGCCCGCTGGAGGCGACCGTCCACTCCGGCCCTGGGCTGGCCGCTTCGCTTAGGTCCGCTTGGGACTTCCCCTCCTGCTCGGCGACGGCACTGTCGACCGCCGCGGCCAGGTCGGAGGCCCTCTGGTACCGCGCGTCCGGGTCCTTTGCGGTTGCCCGCGCAACCACTTGGTCGAAGGCCTTCACGAGATCGGGCCGCTTCAAGCTCGGGGGTGGGGGCGGGTCGGTGACGTGCGCCCACAACTTGGCGACGTCGTTGTCCCTGGGGAAGGCGACGCTGCCGGTCAGCATCTCGTAGAGCACGCAACCCAGGGAGTAGACGTCGGCGCGCCGGTCGACCCTTCCGGCCTGAATCTGCTCCGGCGCGACGTAGTCCGGGGTTCCCACCCAGCCCCCGGTCCGGGTGAGGCTGCCCGCCGTGCCCAGTCGCTTCGTGAGCCCGAAGTCGGTGAGGTAGACGTGCTCGTACTTGCCCTCGCCGCTGACCATGATGTTTGCCGGCTTCACGTCGCGGTGCACGAGGCCCCGTTCGTGCGCCGCCTCGAGCGCGTCGGCAACCTGGGTGATGATTCGCCGGATACGGTCCATGGGCAGTGGGCCCTCGTCGATGATCTGCCGCAAGTTGGTGCCCGGCAGTAGGCGCATCGCCAGGTAGAGGACGCCCTCGAACTCCCCGCCCCGGTGGATGGGGACGATGTTTGCGTGCTCGATCGAGGCCGCCAGCTTGGCTTCGGACTTGAAGCGCGCCACGGCGTCCGGGTTCTGGGTGTGCTCGGGCGCGATGATTTTCAGCGCCACGGTGCGATCCAGATCCACGTCAGTGGCCCTGTAGACGACCCCCATCCCGCCACGGTCGATCAGTCCTTCGATGCGGTAGCCCGCGAACAGCGCGCCCGGCTCGAGAGAGGTCAAGCGATCGGATGCCTCATCCACTATGCCCCACCTCAGGTCAAGCTCGTCGCCACCCGGAGCAGCGCTCAAAATACTGCACCATTGCGACACCGGTGGGCCGGTCCGAGTCCATGGACCCCATGCTATGTGCTGTCGGGCGAATGAAGCAAGCCCCGCGTCGCCCGAAGGTGCCGTTCATCCCACCCGTGGTGGCGGTGCGATGGGCGACCGGATCGTCAGAGGCTTGAGATGGCGCCAAGCGCGGCAATCATGCCGACAAACACGATCGCCAGGAAGCCGAGCGCGATCGCCCAGCGAAGCGTGTCGGGCCGGCC